>NZ_SMOA01000100.1 GCF_004353985.1 Paracraurococcus ruber
GGCGGGGGGGGGGGGGGGGGGCAAGACCCGGCTGGCCATCGAGCTCTGTGCCGCGGCGCGCGAGCAGGGCTGGCTGGCCGGCTTTGCCACCGGGGACGAGATGACGCGCTTCCGCAGCCAGGCGGCGGTGGCGGAGTGGAGCTGGGCCAAGCCGCTGCTGGTGGTCGTGGACTATGCCGGGGCCAAGGCCGCACAGCTCAGCGATTGGCTGGGCGACCTGCTGCACCATGCAGCCCTGAGCGATCCCGGCCACCCACCGCTGCGGCTGCTGCTGCTCGACCGCCAGGGCGACCGCAACTCCACCTGGTGGCGGCAGGCCTTCGCAGGCCGGATACAGCGGCTGCTCAGCAAGGATGCACCGCAGGCCGTGCCGCCGATCGCAGATCCTGAACTGCGTTGGGCCGTCTTTACCGACGCCTATGCTCGCGCCTCCGGCCGGGTAGCACCGGCGCGTAGCCCGGCACTGGATACCGAGCTCGGCCGTGTCTCGGCCGGTGGCGAGCCGCTGTTCCTCGGCATGTTCGGGCTCATGGCGGCGCGCATCGGCGTGCATGCCGCCACCGGCCTGGCGAGCGACGAGGTGGCGCTGCGCCTGGCCGATGAGGAACTGCAGCGCATACGCCAGACCTGGGCGCGGCGGGGCGGCGGTGAGTGGGGTGATGCCGACCTGCCGGCGGTGTTGGCGGCGCTGGCCACGTTGAGCGAGGGCTGGACGGCGGCCGAGGCGCAGGCCGCCATCGCGCGCGAGTGCGCAGCGCTGCACCTCGGCACGCCAGCGACGGAGCCGCTGCGCGCGGCTCTCGCCGCAGCGCTGCCGGGCGAGGGGGCGGACATCGCACCGGTGGTACCGGACATCCTGGGCGGTGCGGTGGTAATCCAGGCGCTGGCGGCGATGCCGGATGGTGGTGTGGCAGCTGTTCAGCGGGCGCGCAGTGCCAAGCCGGAGGCGGTGACGCGCAGCGTCGTCCGGGCCTGCCAGGACTTCCTGATCCGTGACCGGGCGGAGCCGGCCATATGGCTGCGGGCGGTGCGGGACGAGGTTACCGACATCGACGGTTTGCTGGCGCTGATGAATGCAATGCCAGCAAGCACCTTGGAACTGCGCGAGGCGGCGCTGGCGGCGACCGAGCAGGCGGTGGCGACCTGCCGCCATCTGGCCGAGGCGCGGCCGGACGCCTTCCTCCCTGACCTCGCCCTGTCCCTCAACAACCTGTCCAACCGCCTCGCCGACCTCGGCCGGCGCGAGGCGGCGCTGGCGGCGATCGAGGAGGCAGTGGCGAGCTACCGCCATCTGGCCGAGGCGCGGCCGGACGCCTTCCTCCCCGACCTCGCCATGGCCCTCAACACCCTGTCCCTCCGCCTCGCCGAGCGCGGCCGGCGCGAGGCGGCGCTGGCGGCGATCGAGGAGGCGGTGGCGATCCGCCGCCAGTTGGCCGAGGCGCGGCCGGACGCCTTTCTCCCCAACCTCGCCAAGTCCTTGATGGTGCACGGGTATGTTCTCAAGGAGAGCGAGCCGGCCGCTGCAGCAGGCAGCTTCGCCGAGGGCATCGCTGTTCTGCGCGATCCCTTCCTGTCGTTACCAGCAGCCTTCGCGCAGCTCATGTTGGCGCTCTGCCAAGATTACCTTCAGGCGCAGGAAGCCGCCGGTCTGGCGCCCGATGAGGACCTGCTCGCTCCGATCATACCCATGCTCGAGCCCTTTCTCGAAGCTCCGGCATACGCACAGGAGGCGCCCTGACCATGGATACCGACAAGCTGATCCAGGCCGCCGTCGGCGCGGCTATCGGCACGCTGACGAAGGCCGCGGCGGATCCGATACTCACCAAGGGCAGGGAGGTCTGGGACTGGATCAAGCGCCGCGCCACCGGTGCGGATGCCGAGATGGCGAAGGCCGTCGAGGCGGAGCCGGGCAAGCCTTCGGCCCCGGTCAAGGTTACGGCCCTGCTCCAGGATCTGCTGCACGACAACCCCGCGGCCATCGCCGAACTGCGCCAGCTGCTCGGTGCGGCCGAGAAATCCGGCGCCGTGACACAGACCGCCAACTTTCAGGGTGACCGGAACGAGGTGAACCAGGTTGCCGGCAGCGGCAACATCATCGGCAGCCGCAATACGGTGCGATGATCTGCGCCTTATAAGCTGTTCCAGGTGATCGGGTGTGCCTGCCTCCAGCACTCCGTTGGGTCTGGCCGGAAGCAGGGCCGCCTAGACCCGGATTGTGGTAGCCAATTCTAGCTTGCGGGAAGCGGAATTCCCGCAAGTCAGCACCGGCGTCGGGCTGGCTAGGCTGGCTGACAGGACAATGGGGCAAGGGACATGCCGGGCAGCGTGAAACGAAATAACCAGCTCGAGTGCCTACAGGCCATCCGCCTGCGGTACAGCATCAATAGCCATCTCAAGGATCAGGGCATCACCACGCCGGCGCAGGTCAGCGCCGCCACCGGCCTGCCGCCGGCCGAGACGGCCCGGCTGCTCTCCCGTCGGCAATGGCGCGAAGGCGACGTGGTCGCCCTGAAATCCATCGCCGCGCATCTCGGCCTGGAGGTGTCGCTGGAGGGCCTCGACCCCGGCGCCTAGACGAGCAGGGGACGATGAGCACGGACTTGGTGTCTGTCCCTGAACTGGCAGCCCCTGACCGGTCCAGCTGGTGGTCGAAACCCAACGCCTGGTACCCACATCAAGGTCGGCATTGGGTACCTTCGGCATCCGCCTATCTCATTTGCGCAAGCCAAATCGTGCGCCCGCCGCAGGTCGGATCCTCGGTCACCTGTGCCACAACTGCGAAGCCGTTCTCGTCGAGCAAGGCTCGGTACTCGGCGCCGTCAAGGCTCGCGTGGTACAGTGGCTCGCCTCCGAGCGTACCCATCGCCACGCCGTGCTTCGGGCCGCTTGTGAACATGAGCGCGGCGCCTGCGGCCGCATGCGCGCTGAAAAGGGGAAACATACGGCGCTGGTCGTCATGAGGCAGGTGGAAGAAGCTGTCCCAAGCGAGGATGCCGTCAAAGCGTTGATCGAATGAAAGGGTGCGCATGTCCCCGACGCGCCACGAATGGCCTGGCAGGCGGGCCTCGCACATGGCGATCATCTCCGGCGCCGAGTCCACGCCGGTTAGGTCGCACCCACGCTCGACAAGGTAGCGGGCGATCGGCTCGCCGCACCCGCAGCCAAGGTCGAGTACGGCGGGCCTGGGCAGGGACAGTAGGGCGCGGAACTGGTTGAGCCAGCCTGCCTCCATCGGCTCCTGTCCTAGCCAACTCCCCCGCGCATCCACCCAGGCACGGGCGTGACGCCGGTACAGCCCGATGATGCGCTCGGCATCTTTCGCCATAGCGGCAGCCTGCGGCACACGCGGCGCTTGGGCAAGGAGCCGAGAGCGAGTGCGGATCCTGGGCACCACTCATTGGGCGCAATCCGCTCATAGCTTGGGAAGGCCAGCGGAGATGTGGATCGAGGGGGCGGTCGGGCGAGCCTATTTTGAGCACGCCGACGCGCACGGTGTTGTAGAGGCTGAGGTGGTCGGCGAGTACCGTGCTGATGGCGACGGCGCTCACGACCACGCGGCCAAAGGCGTCCATGGCGTGCACCTCCCCAATCTGCAGGGCAACCTAAGCGGGGGCGGCGCACCCGGCGAGTGCGCCGCCCTCGACCGTTGCTGCGTCAGCGGACGTTGCGGCGCGACCAGTCGGAATCCACGTCGGTGAAGGCCTGGCGCGGCGTGCCATCGCAGGGCGCAAGCCGTAGCTCGGGCTGGCGAATGAACAGCCGCGGGCCAGTGGGCCCGCCGCTCGGCGGGGACACGACGGCGAGGCACTGGTCGAATGCCCGGTTGCGCACCGCGGTCCAGGTGGCGCTGCCCGGCGGTGTCGCGCTCAGATCCCAGACCGTCTCGGGTCCACCACTGCACGGACCGAGCCGCACCGAGCCATCCATCACGCCGCGCAAGCAGGCGCTGCTTGGCATATGCATCAGCCAACCGGTCCGTGACGAATAGCCCCAGACTTCATAGGCCGGTTGTACCGGGCAGCCCTGCGCCTGCTGTTGCACGATCACGAACGGCGAAGGTGCGCAGGTGGTGAAGGCGAGAGGGTCGGTCCAGGATGGCATGGCTGCCGGCACGAGCGGTCGATCGAGCCACACGCTGTAGAGGGCACGCGACCGATCCATGCCGCCGGGCGGCAACGGGCCGGTAAAGATGGGAGGCGGGATCTCCTCAGGCGCCGGCGCGGTGTCCGCGATGATCTGAGCAATCTGAGCACGCGCCGGCCCTGCAGTTGCGATCCAGCACGGGTTGGATTGCGTCACCCACGCCCAGCCGGGATCGTTCTCGTGGCCGCGGAGGCGGCGCGTCTGGCACAGCGAGGCGACGCCCACGATCTCGCGCCGGAAGCCCAGCTGCTGCTGATTCGGATCACGCCACACACGGACGTAGCTCGGCCCGCCGCTGTCGCCGCCGCCAATCATCACGCCGTTCGGCATTGTGAGTTCAATGCGCCCAGGCTCCGAGCCGACAACGGCGAAGGCGCCGGTGCGGAACTGGCCGTCGCCCTGCGAGGGCACGTCCATGCCCCCGGCCTGTCTTGCGAAGGCGAACAGCCCGGCGCCGAAGGTCTCAACATAGGGTACACGGTCGTTAAGACGGGCGGTGATCTCGGGAAGGTCGGCCATCGAGCGGCGCGGTAGCGCGAGCCGTGTGCGGATCAGCGCGAGATCGAGCCCGGTGGCGGTGAACAGTTCCTCGACGCGGGTCACGGCAAAGGCGGCACTCGCCCAGCCGGGCGAGACGGTCACCGTGGCGGGGGCCGCGGTGGGTGTCGGCAGATCGAGGGAGCGGACACAATGGGCGGCGGTCAGCACCCAGTAAGCGTTGAGCATGGCACCGCTACAGAAGGCCCCGTTCGCCACGACTGTGACGAGCCCCAGTTCTTCGAGCAGCGCGGGGGCCACCGTCTGCCCGGCGACGAGCGGATCACGTCGGACGCCGATGGGCGGGTCGGCATGCGCAGGCAACGCGGCCGCGACCAGCGCGAGAGCAATGCAAAGCATGCTCTGCAGGACGTGACGGCAACGCTTCATCGGCCATTCCTCCCTGGGGTGATGCCGGTGCCATCGTTGGGTGCTTCCCGGCTTGCATCTGTTATCTCCGTCACCCGATGTCAGGGTGGCGGGAACGCCGCCTGCATGGATCAGGCGCAGGCTTTGCCGAGTGTGCTCGTGATGTCCTGTGAAAAGCTATGCCGGAAAAGGCATGACGGCGAGCGGATCAGGCGACGGCAGGCTTTGGATTACCGGTGACCTCGACGCCGCCGCGGAACCCAAGGTCGAGCACGTCCAGGTTTATGCCTGGGCATTGAAGGTACTGCTGCCGCGCCCGAAAGGCGACCAGGAGTGCGAGGGCCAGCGGATCTCGATCGGCCGCGGCAAGGCGCGGGAGACCTGCCCGGTGCGCGCCAAAATTGAGGATTGGCTGCGGACGGCGGGGATGCGCTACGGGCCGGCAGCCTGTTGCATGGATCAGGAGCCGGGACGCATTCGTCCCTGCCCGTGCTTTCAATCAGGCGACGCGGACGCATTCGGGACGCCCCTGCTCGAGCATTCGGTTCAGCCTGTTGACGGCGATGGCCACCGCGGTCGCCTGTCGCCCGTTTGTCCGGGAGCGAAGCCCGTCGCCGATGACGCGTTTCCACCGGGAGACGTCGGCCTCTACCAGGGCGCGCCACTTGTAGCCTGAGGCGTGCTGCCAGCCCATGCGGCCGCGCTCGGCAATACATTGAAAATATGCATCCCGCTGCGTCGGCGCGGTTTCGGCCGCGACGCTCGGCACCGCATCCGGGCGTGGCGGAACCACCACAGCCGCGCCGAAATGGTGCGCCGCAACCTCGGCGTCGACATCCTCCCGGTGGTAGGCACCATCGCCGATGAAGGTCGCCACCGAACCATGGCTCGAACCAAGCGGTGAGGCTGCCGCGGCGCGCAGCCCCGTATCGTACTCGGCCCAGTTCGTGATCCGGTGCTTCTACTTGGGTGTGGTGGCGCCGAGCAGCGTTCGTTTTGAAAGGCAAGAAGGTGCACCTTGCACCAATATCAACTCTGAATAGATAAGGAGGTGAGGCATTCATATTTTTTGCTAAAATCTTAATTCTGATTGACTCTCTCTTACTTAATACGATTAGATTGGTGTGGGTCGGAAAAACCCATGTCCCCTAGGAGTGAAAATGGAGCTGCTAACAATCTAGCTCTCTAAATTTTCCTAATTCCCAACTATTTAAAGTGCAAATATTTAGTATAAAATATTTAACAAATACAGCTAGTGTCCCGGTAAAATGAGCGACAATTTTATTGCGCTGACTCAAAGATAAGGATCTGCACCCTATTTCATTTCTTACTAATAAAAAACTGCTTTGAATAATCTCCTTTACTTTGACTTTTTGGTCACAAAGCCGTCAAAGTAGATCGAGGCCGTTCGGTGCTTTACAGTAGAGAGGACGCCGTTTTTCATAGACTGGTAAAGTATTATGATTGATTTTCAGGAGGACAACATGGTGGACCGGCTCAAGGCAGGAGAAAAACTTTCGCTTGGAGAAAAACTTGTTTCTCCAAACGGACGCTTCACGCTATGGATGCAACCAGACAACAATTTGGTTCTGTATCAGGGTGCATTCGAAGCGAGCAACGCTTACTGGGCCACCATGACCTTGTGGTTGCCGGAACAGCAGCGGCCAATCACGGCTGAAATGCAGGCCGATGCGCATTTCGTCCTGTATGATAAAGATCGTGCCCCACGCTGGGCCTCCGGAACTTGGGGGCCTAGTTTCGTCGATCCGTACCTTGTACTGCAGGATGACGGCAATCTTGTTATATACCATCACGTCAACCGACCAGTTTGGGCTTCTGGGGGAGTAGGAGGTGTTGGCCGACTTCCTGCGATCGGCTTCGTCCCAGGCGCTCCGGATCTTGAAACTGCTGTCGACCAATGTGGTCGTTTGCCGGCCGTGGTTGCCGGTTCCACCGATTTGGCGCCGCCATCCCAAAGCACCGTCGACGTAGCGGGAGTTGCTTATATCGTCACTGAGCAACGGCGGCGATTGGTCAATGACGTTGTCGAACAAGCATTCTTACAAGACATTGCTTCTATGGGTATCTGGCCCGGATTGCCGCTTCAAGGGAAGGCTCTTCTCAACGGAGATATTGCGCCGATTGGCCCACTCTCACGGCAACCCGGCACGATAAATGTCACTGACGTCATCTCGAATACACCCCACCAACAAAGCGCGAAGGTGCAAGACCCTGCTGCGGCTTCAGTCAACGCAGCACGTCTACAAATTCTCCAAAGCTTAAATCCGTCTGACTCGCCTGGGATTATCAAGAGCGGCTTTGAGCGCGCCTCCACGTTGAGGGAGGTTGGTGTGAAACTAGGTGTGACAGTGAAAGGCTCGGCCTTCGGTGTGGATGCCAATGCAACTCTGGATCAAACCCGCCGGCAATCCACCGTCGTCGCGTCGATCCGGCAGATTTTTTACTCGGTAAACTTCACTCCCGAAGGTGCCCGTGCCCGCGGGATCTGGCGTCCTGACATTGATTGGGATGCACTGGCGCCTTTTATGGGTCCTGGTAATCCGCCCCTCTATGTCGATAGTGTTCAATATGGCCGCTTTATCTGTGCTACAGTCCAGGGTGCTTTCTCGAGCACCGAAATAACCGGTGCGCTGAAAGTTCATTGGAGTGCCACTGTCAGCGGCAACGTTGATTTTGATGCCAGAACCAAAGAAGTTTTGGAGAACTCTCAGGTAAAAATCTACACAATCGGTGTTCCAGGTCGTCAAAATTTTCAAGATCTTGCTGATCCTCTTGCGGATCTTCGGGATGTTTATAAGGCTGGCTTGTCGTTCTCTCTTGCTAATCCTGGTATGCCTATATCATTCACTTGCAGACATATCACTGATGGTACGCTGGCCCATGTAGGGCTTGCCGCTGAGTTCATCCAACCACTGTCTGTGCAGGGGCAAGACGTTATCGACCGCCCGTTTGAGGTCTTCGACGGTCCGGGTGGTGGGTTGGTCGACACAGGTATCCGCGTTAATCCGGGCGATCAGGTGAGCGTGCGTGCCGAAGGCCAGATCTGGTCGGGCGTCATTTTCTCGCAGCCTCATGGTCCGGAAGGCTGGCCTGGCCACACTGCCGACTCCGCAGCACCGCTTCCAAGCGCTACCGCTTATGCTTTCATTATCCGGTTCGGTAACGGCAAATGGATCGAGGCGGGACCACTTTGGGATGGAACGCCCCCACCCAACAACAGCGGTGTGCTGCAATTACATGTCAATGACAACAACCCGTACAACGGTGATCCACACAAGCGTTGGAAGGTAAAGGTAAATGTTAAACGTGCTGCGGCAGGAGCGTCTGGAATATTCGTTTAGAAACTGCATACGATGCCACCTAGGCCTGCCGACATTTGTTAGGTCGTACCACCCGGCAGCGGACAGTTGACTTAAGACCATCAACTGTAACCAATTTTCCAATAATACAGTCGATAGTCTGGCCGCGGCTCTCGACCTCACAAAAAAGATATTTCCAGCGGCCCGTCATTCGGATGGAGGTCTCGTTAATTTGCCATGAGCCGTTCGACAGTCGGAGGTGTGGCCGGATCCGCTTCTCGAGTTCGAGCGTGTAGGCAAAAATCAGCGGAAAACCGCCGTGTGATCGACCGCGACACCGCGGTCCTGCGGCATGAGTTCGAAATTGCAGAAGCTGATCGGAAACAAGAAGAGCCAGCGCAACGCCTACCGGATTACGGCAACGGTCAACTGCTACCTCTAGAGGCCACATCGGCCCTCAATTGTCCCAATATGTGTCCGCGCGTCATGTCCGAAGATGGTCCACTTCTGGGTGGCAGGCAAACTTTGCAACAGGGTCACCTTTCTTTCAGCGGAGCAGGGTGGGAGTTCGTCGAAGAATGACGTTGCTGAGTCGTCCGGATCGCCCTGATGCATTCCCCAACACGGCCGCATTACCGCATCCGGTGCGGAAGAAGTCGTAATGCGCGAACTGAGCCTGGGGATGAGCGGCGTGGACGTGCGGCGTTGGGAACGCTTCCTTGTCCGCGCCCGAACTTTCGATAAAGCGCCAACTGGCTTCTTCAGTTCTGACTTGGCCGCGGCGACCGAGTGCTATCAGCGCGCCTCCGGCCTTGAGCCGACTGGCGGGGCAGATGCCGCCACACTTGGCCTAGCGTTGCAGCAGGGACTGCTCGACCGCGATCTCGACGAACCAGCCAATGCCTCTGAGCCCGTGGCATCTAAGACCTCGCGCTGGACGGTGATGGGGCCAGTCATAGTCGCAGCCGCCGCGGCGGTCGGGACCTTCTTTACAAGCCTCGGCGTCGAGTTCGTCAAGTACCAGAGCGGCCTGGAAGCCGAGCGCGCCAAGCTGCAGAACCTGCTCATTCAACAGGCGCTACGCGTTGAGACTTCTGCTGGCACTGCAGCCTGGCGCAACAACGAGGCGCAGCTTGAGGTGGTAAGCAGGCTACGCGGCTATGTTCGGCTCGGCCTGATCAAGATGGAACCCGCGACCCTTGAGGCCTTTCTGAGCGACCTTGGCAGCGTGCCGGTTACCCGGACAACCGCTGCCGCCGTACAGGCGACATCGACAGCTCCCGTATCTGCGCCATCGCCCGAGCCGCAAGCGGCAAACACGCCCAGAAACGGCACCATCGCCAGTGCTCCGCCACCTGTCGCATCCTACACGCAGCGCGTCTTCATCCAGTTCGCGGGCAGCATTGCCCGCGATCAGATTATCCGCATGGCACGCGACCTGAGCGCACAGTGGCGGGTCGAAGGTGCGGACAGGGGTGGAGAGCGCATCGGGACGGCGGCCGGCTTGCGCGAAGTCCGGTGGGGCCACCCCGACGATGAAACCGCAGCCAAAGCACTGGCCGATGCTATCGAGCGCACGGGTGTTATCCGAGGCGATGTGACAGCCAAGCGCGTCCCTGCGGTGGGCCGCAACACACTCGAGGTTTGGATAAGCCCGTGACGCTCCGCCAGCCCACGATCACATCGAAAAGGCGGGGTGGTTCAACCGCCCCATGTGAGACTATTCGAAGCTGTGGGAAGCAGCGTTCCCGGGCCGCCAGTCCCAAAGATGTCGCGCCCACCGTTTGCAACATTGGACGGGACATCTCCGGTCGCTCGCATAGTGCAGGCCTTCGTAGCTTCGCTGCTACTTGGTCGCCGAAGTCCACCCACGCTCTCACCGTTCCAGAACAATTTTATAGCAGGAGCGTTCAATGATCCCATTAGCCCTCATCCCGATCATTGCACAGCTTGCGCCGCTTGCCGCTCGGGTGATCGGCAATGCGATTGATGGGAAGGCAGGCGCCGAGGTCGGTGAGCAAGTGGCGCGCGAAGTAGCTGGAGTCGCCACTCGCGTCTTCGGTACAACGGATGCAACACAGGTCCAAGCAGCCGTCACTGCTGACCCTAACAAAGCAATGGAATTCAAAGCGGAGATGGAGCGGCTTGCCACACAAGCGCAGCTCGCCAATCTTTCCGCCGACCTCGAAAACGTAAAGTCGGCTCGGGCGTCGCTCGGGTCTGACAGGTGGTGGGTCAGTGCGATGCCGCCAGCGCTCTCCATCATCATCACGCTCGGCTTTTTTCTAACACTCGGGCTGTTGGTCGCAGGTTACTTCCCCGCTACCGAAATCCGCAACGCCGACGGCACCACGACCCAGAACAACGTAGTGCGAGAACTGTTGGCGCTGCTGCTCGGCGCACTGACTCTCGCGTTCGGCGACGTGCGCAACTTCTGGCTCGGCTCTTCGGCGGGAAGCAAGAAGAAGGACGAAGCGTTGGCAGACCAGGCGCAGCGCGCCATTCAAAATCAGGCGGACCAAGCACGGTTCGTGGTGCGCGAGATCGCGGCGCCGGCCGCGCAGCGCTCCACTTCGCGCGCCCCCTACTTCGGTAACCCGCCACCCGTACCGGAAACGCCCGCTGCTCTGGGCTTCCGCCGTGCGTTCACGGGCGGCGCCGGCTGGCGCACCACGAAAGACGGCGTGATTGTCGAAGGCGAGCGGGAGCCAAAGGGCACGGTTGGCGCTCCCAACACTGTTCGCCGCATCTGGAAGGATTTCGGTCCGTTAATCGCCAAAGTCTCGAATGAAATTGGCGTGCCACTCGAACTGATCGTTGCTACCATTGCGACCGAGAGTCGTGGCCGAGCTGATGCGACCCGCACTGAGCCAGACGGACGGCAGTCGGTGGGGCTGATGCAGACACTGCTGGGCACCGCCTCTGAAATGCTGGAGCGAAACGTGACGGCTGAAGACCTGAAGGATCCCGAAACCAGCATCCGCGCCGGCACCTGCTACATTCGCCATCAACGCGAACGCACTGAATTCGAGCCGCCGCTGGTAGCTGCCGCCTACAACGCCGGCAGCTTGCGCGAGACTAATGCTAATCGTTGGCGCCTTGTCTCAACCTCCGAACACATTGACCGTTTCTGTATGTTCTACAACGACGCCGTTCGAGTGGCAAAGGAGGACAAGTGGTTCGGCTAATGCGACGAGCATGCAGCAAATAGGCATCGGTAGGTCGTTGAGTGTTGGGCAGTTGCGAAGGTGATACTAAGCCCCCGAGGGTGAGACTCGAGGAGGATTTCCTTGCTGGCGGCGGGCTGATTCAACATGGCGGACAGCGGAGGTTTGCCATGCCCATCCCGCTCCGGGCTGAATTTGGTGCGGCTAAGCTGCGCGCCGCAGCGCGACGGACAAACGACGCATCCCAAGCGTGTCGCTTGTTTGCCCTGGCCGCAATCTACGACGGGGTGTCCCACACCGAGGCGGCTCAGATGGGCGGAGTGATACTGCAGGTCGTGCGGACTGGGTTCTGCGCTTCTACGCCACGGGTCTGGCCAGGCTGGCCGACCGTAAGGCGCCGCGGAAGAGTCACTCAAGCCGGGGAAGTCCACCTCGGCCCTCCAGCAGCTTGCCGACGATCTGACAGCCCGTGGGGTGCGGACGCCACGAGGAGGGCAGGAATGGCGGCCATGACAGGTCAGGCGCATCTTGAGCCGCCTTGCCGATCAGCGCTGTTGCTGACCTGGGCACGGCAAGAATTGGCGACAAAGTGATGGTTGTTGCACACGGATAGGATAAGAGGTTTTCCGATGACACGGCTGATCGATTTCCAACTCGATGGAAACACCGCGGTTCTTGTCGAGGCAGTCGAGGATGGCACCCCGAAGGGTCAGCAGCGTGTAAGCGTGGGCGGTGCCACGGCGGAGAAGGCGAGCAAGACGTTCGAAGAAGCGCTGGCCGGGATCAAGCCGATTGCCAGCACAATCCTGACCCAGATGCGCGATGCTGTTGCCGAGGCACAGGAGATCCAGGTCGAGTTCGGCATCAAGCTGACGGCGAGCGCCGGCGTTGTCCTTGCCAAGGCAGCGACGGAGGGGCACTGCAAGATTTCCGTCAAATGGACGCGCGAGTAGAGATAGATCGGTCTACCGGCCATGAGTGAGGAATGGCAGCGGCCGATTGCGAGATTCCGCAGAAAGGACGGCGTCGTCGTCGGCGCCGGCGTGTTGGCGTTTGGTGGAATTGTCCTCACCTGTGCGCATGTGATCGAGGATGCGCTGCGAGACAGCGGCGTTGCGCTAGGCCCAGGCGTGACAGTGCAGGTCGAGTTCCCCTTCGCCACGGCGGGCGTGATCGAGGCGAAGGTGGCCGAGCAGGGATGGCATCCCGCAATCGACGAGGCACAGTGCCGGGTGGACGGGCGTCTGGGCGACCTGGCCGTACTCACGCCGCTGCGGCCAGAAGAGGTGGCGGACCTGGACGCCTGCATACTGACAGAGACGGATCCGAGGCCAGGGACCGAGTTCTCCGCGTTGGGGTTTCCGGTCGGATATCCGGACGGGGCATTGACCCAGGGCATACTGCGCGATGTCGATGCAGGCGGCCGGCAGGATGCCAAAGCCACGGATGAGATTGGACACTTCGCCGATCCGGGCTTCAGCGGAGCGCCGATTTTCGCAAGACAGGGCATGACGGTTACTGGCAAGGCCTGTCTCGGTCTCTGCGTGACCAACGACGCTGATGGCTTGAGGATCGCTCGCATCATCCCTGCTGGACAGCTCGCACGGGCGCTGCGCGCAGTTATCAGTCCCTATCGTTGGCTCGCCGCCTTCGAGGCAAGGGACACGTCCTTCTACTTCGGCCGCGACAGTCTGGCGACCGAGCTCTGGGAGGAGTTGCGACGCGATCGCTTCCTGCTGATGGCGGGTGATCCCGGCAGCGGCAAATCGTCGCTTCTCCGCGCCGGGTTGGGACCGCGCGCGCGAGCCGAGGGACGGACCGTTCTGATCATGCGTCCACTCGACGCGCCGCGGGCAGAATTCTGCCGCGTGCTCGGTCTGCCGGCTGATCCCGATCCAGGCGATGACACGATCCTCGACACGGTCGAGGCAAAGCTGCCGCTACTGCTCGGCTTCGACCAAGCGGAGGAAGTGCTCCGTGGTGGCGACCCCACGGCCGCTGCCGCCTTCTTTCGACTACTCGGCGATCTGCGGGAACGCGGCGGAGAACACCTGCTGATCGTGCTCGCAGCCCGTAGCGACGCGCTTCCCGCTCTGCTGAAAGCACAGCCGCGATCCCGGCTCTTGGAGCGCCACCTGCGCCACATCGGCGAGATGAGCCGCGAGGAGCTGCGCTCCGCCATCGCGCAGCCTGCGGAGCGGCTTCGGGTGGGCTTCCAGAGGGGGCTGGTCGACCGCATCGTCAACGATGTGCTGGCACGCAAGACGTCGCTCCCGATGCTGCAGCTCTGCCTGTCAAAGCTCTGGGTCGAGCGGGACGACGCTGTCATCACTTCTGGTGCCTATGAAGGCATGCGAGGCGTAACCGGCGCATTGGCACAGCATGCTGACGGTCTCGTCGAAGACATTGGCATGACGCTGGATGGGATTGGCAGCGCGTTGAAGCTCCTCGTTGCCGGCATGGCCGAGCGGATCGGCATCCCGCTTGAAGGAACCTGGATTGCGGCGTCGCTCGCCAGGAACAGCACGGCGTCGGCGGTCACGCGCGCCGCTGACCGACCTGTGGCGAAGCAGGTTGCGGGCATCTTTTTCAAGGACGCGCTCGTCAGCCTGGTGGAGCTGGGCAGTACGGCGGCCGAGGATCGGCGGCGTCGGATACGCCTGGATACCCTGTCGATGCCGGGAGCAGCAAAGCTCTTAAGTGAGCGACATCTCGTAGTCGAGGGCGATGGGGTGGACGGCACGACGACTGTCGAGTTGGCGCACGACTCGCTGCTCACCGAATGGCCACTGCTGCGGGATTGGCTGGAGGAGGATCGCACCTTCCGACGCTGGTATGAGCGCCTGCTGTACCGGGCGACCGAGACGCCGGACGATCTTCTGGGTGAGGCCGCGCTGGCGGAGGCAGAAGCGCGGATCGAACGCCCGAACGTCTGGCTCGACCCGCGTGTGACAGCATTCATCGAGCGCAGCCACGAGATCCACAAGCGACGCACCGAGGACGAGGCCGCCCGCCTACGGGCGGAACGCGACGCAGCACTGCGCATGGGGTCTTTGTTTCTGGTGGAGCGCGCCCGGAAGGCGACGGCCGAGGGCGATGCCATGACAGGCATGCTGCTCGCACTGGAAGCCCTGCCAGACGTGACCGAAAGGCGAGAGCGGCCCGTGGTGGCAGCGGCGGAGTTCGCCTTGTACGAAGCCTGGATGCGTAACAGCGAGATGCTATGCTTTCCGTCAAGCAGCGCGGTCCATCACGCTGCCTTCAGTCCGGATGGGGCGCGCCTAATCACCGCCAGTGTCGACGGCACAGCGCGGGTTTGGGATGCCGGGACCGGCGAGCGGATCGCCCTCTGCGAGGGGCATGGCGATTCGGTCCTGCACTCTGCCTTTAGTCCGGACGGGACGCGTCTGGTCACCGCCAGCGAAGATGAGACAGCGCGAGTCTGGGATGCCGAGACCGGCAAGCAGCTCGCCGCTTGCGAGGGGCATGGTGGTTCGGTCTGGCACGCTGCCTTCAGCCTGGACGGGACGCGCGTGGTCACCGCCAGCGTAGACGGCACAGCGCGGGTCTGGGATGCCGAGACCGGGAAGCAGCTCGCCGTCTGCAAAGGACATCGCGATCGCGTCCAGCACGTTGACTTCAGCCTGGACGGGACGCGCGTGGTCACCGCCAGCGGCGACAGCACAGCGCGGGTCTGGGATGCCGGAACAGGCGGGCAGCTCGTTGTGTGCGAGGCGCATCGCGGTCCGGTCTGGCACGCTGCCTTCAGTCCGGATGGGACGCGCCTGGTCACCGCCAGCTTCGACGGCACCGCGCGCGTCTGGGATGCCGAAACGGGCGGACAAATCGCTGTTTGCGTGGGACATGGCGGGCTGGTCCGGCATGCCGACTTCAGCCCGGACGGGATGCGCCTGGTCACCGCCAGCGACGACGACACGGCGCGGGTCTGGGATGCCGGAACGGGTGGGCAGATCGCCGTCTGCGAAGGGCATGGTGGTTCGGTCCTGCACGCTGCCTTCAGTCCGGACGGGACGCGCCTGGTCACCGCCAGCCTCGACGGCACAGCGCGGATCTGGAATGCCAGAACAGGCGAGCAGATCGCCACCTGCGAGGGGCATGGTGGTCCGGTCCAGCACGCTGCCTTTAATCGGAACGAAACGCATTTGGTCACTGCCGGCCTCGACCGCACGGCGCGGGTCTGGGATGCCGGGACCGGCGAGCAGATCGCCGCCTGCGAGGGACATGGCAGTATGGTCTTGCACGCTGCCTTCAACCCAGACGGAACACGCTTGGTCACCGCCAGCGCCGACGGCACAGCGCGGGTCTGGAATGCCGGGACCGGCGAGCAGACCGCCGCCTGCGAGGGGCATGACGGTCCTGTCCTGCACGCTGCCTTCAGCCCGGACGGGACGCGCTTGGTCACCACCAGCGTCGACGGCACAGCCCGGGTCTGGCGGCAGTTTCGCGATACCGCAGAACTCGTTGATTTCGTCAAACCGCTACTGAGCCGGGGATTGACAGGACGGCAGCGGCGCGACAGCCATCTACCTTCTCCGGCCAACACGCCAACAGACCTCGACGCGATCCCGCCGTCGCCCTACCGAACGGTCAGCTAACCATCCTCGTGCGCGCTTATCTGGCAAAGGAACCGGCAGCAACCTTGGCTTTTGCGGAACTGATTGGGCCGCGTCGCCGCCAAGGTAACCGGGGCAGATTCCCGGGCAAGGCAGTTGCGCGGGCGGGCGTGGCGTGATTCACGCTGTGGATGTCGTTGCCCGACAGCGCACCGCTGGAGACCTTGGCGCTTGCTGAGCTGCGGGAGCTGGTCGGCACGCTGGTGTCGAAAGTCACCGACCTCGGCGCGGCCAATGCGGCGTTGAAGGCGGAGAACCAGGCGCTACGGGACGAGGTGGCGCGGCTGAAGGGTCTGCCGCCGCGGCCACCCTCGCGGCCCTCCGGCATGGAGCAGGCGACCACCGGCGCCGGGCCGGGCAAGGGCGGCAGCAAGCGGTCACGCCGCCGGCGCTGGAATACATGCGCGGCCGCGCCCTGGCCGGGCCGGTGATCGAGCAGTTGGCGGCGCATCCGGCGAAGGTCTTTGCCGACGCGGCCGCCTGGACGGCGCACCTCGCCTCTCTCGGCATCGACCGGCTGGCGGTCACCCCCGAGCCGGTGCGGATCGCCACCGAGGGGGCGCTCTGGGGCACCATCCAGGCGCACGGCCTGCTGTCGGGGACGGTGATCGTCTCCGACGATGCCGGGCAGTTCCGCCTCGGCGAGCACGCGCTCTGCTGGGTCCACGCCGAACGGCTGGTGCACAAGCTGGTGCCGGCGAACGACGCACAGCGCCGGGCCGTCGAGTTGACCCGAACCCTCATTTGGTGGCTCTATGCCGACCTGAAGGCCTGGCAGCGCGATCCCTGTCCGCGGCGCGCCGCCGTGCTCAGGGCGCGGTTCGACCGGATCTTCACCCGCCGCTCCAGCTATGCCGTGCTCGATCGACTGCTGGCCCGCCTGCACCGCCGCAAGGCCGAACTGCTGCGTGTGCTGGAGCGGCCGGAGATCCCGTTGCACACCAATGGCTCCGAGAACGACATCCGCGCCTGCGTCACCAAGCGCAAGGTCTCCGGCGGCACCATGAGCGAGGACGGCAGGACCGCCCGGGACGTGCTGCTCGGCCTGATAAAGACCTGCCGCAAGCTGGGCGTGTCGTTTTACCACTACCTCGGCGACCGCCTGCGCGTCCCGGGCGCCATGCCCGTCCCCTCGCTACCGGATCTCGTCCGCCAGGCCGCAGCCAGCCGTACGACCGAGCAGCAGGCCAACTGAGACCCCGTTTTTGAAGTCATGGCGCTCGCAGCTGGCGGCGGTTGGGATGTGCGAGGCGTTGGAGCATGAGGCGGATGGCGGCCAAGGTGACCATCGCCTCGGAGACTTCGAGCAGGCCCTCGTAGTCCCGGGAGAGACGGCGCCATCGCCCGAACCAGCCGAGCGTTCTTTCCACCACCCAGCGCCGCGGTTGCACGACGAAGCCGGTGGTACCGGCGGGGCGCCGGACGATGATCAACGCCAAGCCGGCCGGGAAGCAGGCGAGCAGGGCGGCGAGCCGGTTGTAGACGCTGTCGGCGAAGACGACCCGCAGCCAGGCATAGAGCGGCTTCACGCGCCTCAGCAGGTCGCCGAGGCCGTCGGCGTCCTGGATGTTGGCGGCGTGCACGACGACGCCGAGCAGCAGCCCGTCCACGTCCACTGCAACATGACGTTTACGGCCCTTCAGACGCTTGGCGGCATCCCAACCGCGCGGTCCGCCAGCCTCCGTGGTCTTTACGCTTTGGGTGTCGACCACCGCTGCCGTGGGGCTGGCCTCCCGGCCGCTGCCCTCGCGCAGCATGACCATGAGGTGGTGGCGGATGGTCTCCCACACGCCGTCCCGCAGGAAGGCACGCAGGTAGCCGTAGACCGTCTGCCATGGCGGAAAGGCAGGCGGCGGTGGCAGGTGTCGCCATTGGCAGCCAGTGCGAACGAGGTAGAACAACCCGTCCAGCTGTCAATGCTGAGGTGGTTTTCCTCAAAAGTGCTGGCTGAAAATTCCCCAGTTCGGCTGGTGGCTACATCGCGCCGGTGAGTTCTGCGGGGCGCGGCTTGGGCGGTCTGCCGCGGCGGCGG
>NZ_SMOA01000101.1 GCF_004353985.1 Paracraurococcus ruber
TGCCATACCCGCCATTGATCGCGCCGGTCGGCGATGTCCGGCCGGTCCTGCTCAGCGGCCCTCAGCGACTTTTTTTGTGCCGCAGGCCGAGCCGGCGCAGCGTCGACCAGACAGTGGACAGCGAGCCGGCCTGAATGCCGCGGCCGGTGAGCTCCGTCTGTATCTCGGCCAGCGTGATGCCCGGCTTGGCCGCAGTCAGTTCACGCAGCAGGGCTTCATGCCCGGCCAGCAGGGGCCTCCGGTAACCGCCGATCCTCGCCGGCGCCGCGCTGCCCGTCTCCCGCACCCGCTGCATCAGCTTGATCGCCGCCGAGGGGCTCACCTCAAAGCGCCGCGCCGCCTCCCGCGCCGAACTGCCCGCCTCAACCGCGCGAACCAGCCGCCGCCGAAGGTCCGCAGACAAGGGTGCCGTCATCGTCGCCTCGACGCTGCATCATCAGCGTCGAATCAGAACCCGCGATTCCGTGCAACCTCAAAGTGCTCTAGGGCTGAGCGCCACTGCCTTTGAGGATATTCGAAACGCATTCAGAGGTGGAAAGCCACCCGAAGGTTCTTTCGATGATCTTCAGCGACTCTTCGTGTCCACTGTACGACGAGCCGGATCGCGCGGGTTGGCCCGTGCAGTCTACCGGGAGCACGCAGATATAGTCCCGGAAGGCAGCATCTCGAATGGTCGATTCGATGCATATGCTCGTGGTGCAGCCCGTGATCACGAGGTACCGGATGCCGAGGGTAGGCAGATGCGCCTCCAGCTCGGTGTCGTAGAACGCGCTGTACCGCCGTTTTGTGACGATGATGTCGCCGGCCTCAGGAGTAAGTTCGGCAAGTATCTCGGTGTTCCAAGTGCCTGCGATGTGGATGCGGCTCGGCCGGCCGTCAGGCGCCGTGACCTCCGCGCCGACGGCCATTCGCTGGCACATGCGCCAGTGTGGAGAGCCCTCCGCACCGATGTCGGAGAGGTCGGGGCGATGCTCCTCCTTGACGTAGATAATCGGCAAGCGGGCAGTACGGGCGGCCGAGATGACCTTCGTGGTCGGAGCGATCGCCCGTCGGACGACGGAGATGTCGATTCCGGCCCGATCGAACATGCCGCCCGCCGCACCGAAGTCGTTCTGCATATCAATGACGAGCACGGCGGTCGCAGAGAGGTCAACCTCCAGCGGCCCGGGCGTCGCGTCGAGAGCGACCGTGCGGCATTCTGCCATTGTTTGCTCCTCCCAGGTGCCTGAACACGATACCTCGCGCAGCGTAGCGCAGCGAGATGGTGCTGCCTCTTCTTGCACCGCAGCGTTGCGTAGTCTGCCGATGGCGCTTACGAACTCGGGCATCGAGAAAAGACGACCATAGTCGGACCGCGCTGCATCCACCATACAAGGCGATACGACTGAGCCATTCGGCTCTCCAGCGATCGGCCGCAACAAGGTGGCCGCCGCCTTCGATAGCGGTCCGCTGACCTCGCATGACGCCGTCATGCTGTTGGCCGTGGTTGAGTGCCACCTTGGTCTGTGTGACCGGCTGTTGGCGCAGATATCCGATCCACGTGACCCGTCGCGGGTGATACACTCCCTGGCCAAGATCCTGTCGGTAGTGCCAATCCAAATCGTCAATGCATTGGCAGCGGCCAGCAAGCGTCTTTAACCAGGTTCGATGATCTTCCAATAGGAGTCCTTCCGCACCACCTTCCCATTGTAAAACTCAAAGAAGTCGCAGCCACGCACTTCAATGGCCTCGCCGGTCACCGCAGACGTGCCGCGTAGGGTCCACTTTGACATGCCCGCATCGCCCGCCAGGAAATGCTGTTCGTCCGCGTAATGCACGTCAGGGAGGCCATCGAACCGCGACTGAAGCGCTTGCCGAACGGCCTCGAAGCCACGGTGACGGCTACCCCAGGGGTGTGGGCCGCGCGGCATTTCCAAGATGCAGTCTTCGGCGAAGAACAGCATCACGGCATTCACGTCGTGGCTGTTGAAAGCGTCAAGGATGGCTTTGAGAAGGTCAACCGTCGGCCCTGTGGTCGTAACCATTCTTAGCTCCTGTGATCGCCCAGCCTGATCATGCGCCCGCAGAAAGCCACGGCGCTACCGTGTCCACGACTTTGCTCCTGATGAGCTGAAAAGATCGTTCTGCAAAGTGAGTTGCGACTATCCTTGACGCGCCAGGGCTGCGTGGTGCGGGATAGGGGGACTAGGATCGCAGGAGCTACCGAGCCCGGCCGGAGCTGAGCGGAGGTGGCTGGGAGGACACGATGTCCGATGCCGCCACCGGCAATGCCACGGTCCGCTCCCTCGGCAAGATGGTCGTCGGGAGCGTACTGGCGACCGCCTCTCGACGTTTCCGCGACGACGAAGCGTTGTTCTGTGCGGGTACCGGGAGAAGGTTCACGTTCGGGGAAACCAATCGGCGCTGCAATCGGCTCGCGCACGCTCTGGCAAGGCTCGGGTTGCGCAAGCCTGACGTGGTCGCCTTCCTCTGCAACAACCGCGCCGAGATCGCCGAAACCTACTTCGCCCTGGCGAAGGCTGGTTTGATCGGCATCCCGTTAAACTACCGCCTCGCTCCGTCCGAAATCATCAAACTCATGACTGCGATGGGCGCGCAGGCGCTGATCTTCGCCGACCGCTTCTCCGCAGCGGCGGCCCAGGCACACGAAGCGCTGCCCGGCGTCAGACACTGGGTCGCCATCGGGGAGGCCGCGCTGCCCACCTGGGCGCTCCGCTACGAGGACCTGCTGGCCGGTGGCGAGGAGACCGAGCCGGAGGTGGAAGTGGAGGAAGCCGATGCCTTCTACTTCAATCTCACCTCCGGCACGACCGGCGTGCCGAAATCTTACCTTCTAACGCACTACAATAACGCAACGATATGGCCGAACTTCGGACCGTTCGAACCTTCGCGCCGCGACGTTGTGCTGACCGCCTTTCCCGCGTTTGGTCGCATCGGCTTCGGCTGGATCAGCACGGCGGCGATGCATGGCGCGCGCAACGTGCTGATGGACTTCACCCCCGACGAAGCACTGCGGGTGGTCGAGGCGGAGCGCGTGACGATGGTGAACCTAGTTCCGACCATGGCAACGATGATGCTGGCCGAGCCGAGCGTGCGCAGCCGCAATCTTAGCTCGGTCCGCACTGTCATCTTCGCCGGGGCACCGCTTCCAGCATCACTACGCGAGCGCGTGGCCACCGAAGTCTGCCCGCGCGTCTCTGAGTACTACGGGATGCAGGAAACGGGCGTGCTGACGGCCAGCACGCCAGAGGATCGCGTGCGACGGCCCGACTCCGTTGGCCTGCCGGTTTGCTTCGCCGAGGTCCGGATCGAGCGGCCGGACGGCACCAGCGCCGCGCCTGGCGAACTGGGCGAGATCCTCGGCCGTTCGCCCAGTTCGGTGACAGGCTACTTCGACAACCCCGCGAAAACGGCTGAGACCTTTCGTGGGGGCTGGGTGCACACCGGCGACCTGGGCCTCGTGGACGAGGAGGGTTACCTTTTCATCCAAGGCCGTGCGAAGGACATGGTCATCACCGGAGGGCAGAACGTGCACGCGGCGGAGGTGGAGGAGGCAATTCTGCGCCTGGACGGCATTGTGGAGTGCGCGGTATTCGGCCTGCCCGACGAATTCTGGGGCGAGCGCGTGGCGGCAGTGGTGGTAGCCACGACGGCTGTCGTTTCCGCGGCGGCGGTGGAGGCTGCCTGCCGCGAGCACCTCGCCGGCTTCAAGGTCCCGCGCACCATTGTACTCCAGGACGAGCCGCTGCCGCGCACACCCACTGGCAAGGTACAGAAATTTCTGCTCGTCGAACGCCACACTGTGCGGCCCAGCCGCTGACGCGCACCGCCCGCCGGAGCGCGAAGCCCAAACTACTTGCCATTACCATGAGCCTCTCGTCATCCTTGCAATCGGAGCGTGCTCCATGGCTGTCGAACCCATTCCCGTCCTACTCATTCCCGCCCTGCTGTCAGATGATGCCATGTATCGTGGGGTGATCGAGCAACTAGGGGAGATTGTCGAGACGCAGGTGATGGTGCTCGGGAAGTCGACGATGCGGGCCAACGTCGAAGCCGTACTGGCCAAGGCGCCGCCGAAGTTTGTCCTCGCGGGCACGTCCTATGGCGGCAGCATCGCACTCGAGATTGCGCTGGAGGCACCCGAGCGCGTGACAGCGCTTTGGCTGATGGGGTGCAACCCGGCAGCGCCAGAAGCGAGCCTGCAGGATCTGATAGGCGGACTGGAGACCATGCCGGACGCAGTCATCGACATGTTGGCGGAGCTGGCCGTGCCAAAGAAAGCGGTGGAAGCCGCAGCAACCTTCAGAGCCATGGCCAACCGCATTGGCGGTCCTAAGGGCGCTGTCCAGGCCCGTGTCCTGGCCTCCCGGTCAGAGGTGACCGCTCGGCTCAGCTCCCTCCACATGCCGACGCTGGTGGTGTGGGGTGAAGCGGACCAGATCGTGCCGGTTTCAGTAGGTCGCGCACTCGCTGACTCACTACCGCACGCGCATCTTCACGTGCTACCCGGCTGTGGTCACCTGCCAACGCTCGAAGCGCCCGCAGAATGCGCGGGAGTGTTCGTCGAGTTTCTCAAGGGTCAGGTTGGCCAATCGCATTGACACGGCGTAGCGGCGCGTCATTCGCCCAGGGCCAACCAGCAGGTCCCTGATCGCCAGTTTAGCGCGAAAAGGCACTTGGCCCGGTATCCTGAAGTCGCACATGGCCACACCAGTCTCAACCATCGCTTACTAGCTGGATCATTCACGTGGGCTGACAGGCATGGTGCAAACCGTTGAAGCGACTTAGGATTCGGCTGCGACCCCAGAATTCTTCGCTCGTCGGAGACCATGCCCGTCAAGGTTGAGAATGCCCCGCCGCTGCCCGGTCTGTCACGAATCGGCGGCAAGTCGCTGGTAGCCCGCTTCGATGGCGGGCAGTTGTCCTCGGATGGCGGCGTGCTGGCGCTGCGCGAGATTGAGCGCCGCCTCTGCATTGCCGACCGGCTCGCCGCCTGCCTCGACGACCCGCGGGCTCCCGCGCAGGTCACGCACCGGCTGGCCGATACCATTCGCTTCCGGTTGTTCATGATCGCCGCCGGGTACGAGGACGGCAACGACGCGACGGCGCTGCGGCACGACCCGGCCTTCAAGCTGGCGCTCGACCGGCTGCCCGAGGCGGCAGCGCTGTGCTCGCAGCCGACCATCTCGCGGCTGGAGAACCTGCCGGACACGCGTGGCCTGGTGCGGATGGCCCGGGCCATGGTCGCGCTCTTCTGCGCGAGCTTCCGGCAGGTGCCGAAGCGCATCGTGCTCGGCATCGACGATACCTTCGACCCGGTCCATGGCGAGCAGCAGATGCGGCTGTTCAACGCCTATCACGACGGCTACGGCTTCCAGCCGCTGCTGATGTTCGACGACGAGGGACGGCCGGTCACCGCCATGCTGCGCCCGGCCCGCCGTCCGAGCGGCGTCGAGGCCCGCGCCTTCCTGCGCCGCCTGGTCCGGGAGATCCGCAGCCACTGGCCACGCGTCGAGATCCTGCTCCGCGGCGACAGCCATGTCTGTACGCCGGAGGTGCTGGAATTCTGCCGCCAGGCCCGCCTCGGCTTCATCCTCGGTGTCGCCACCAGCAGTACGCTGCGCCAGCACGTCCTGCAGCTCGAGCAGAGCACCATGGCCCGGCAGGCTGCTCGCCCAGGCGACGGCAAGCTGCGCCGCTACAAGGCGTTCCTCGATGGCGCTCGCAGCTGGTCGCGGGTCGAGCGGATCATGGCTTGCGTGGAAGCCGGACCGCTCGGCACCGACACGCGGTTCGTCGTCACCAGCCTGGCGGGCGGCAGCCCGCGCATGCTGTACGAGGATCTCTACTGCCAGCGCGGCCAAGCAGAGAACCACATCAAGGCCTGGAAGCTGAACCTGGCTGCCGATCGCACCTCGTGCTGTTGGACCGCCGCCAACCAGTTCCGCCTGATGCCGCACACCGGCGCCTATTGGCTTTTCTGGTCCATGCGCAGCCTGATGCCGAAGCGCTCGCCGGCCAGGGCTGGCCGGAAGCGAGCCATTCCCTCTCGGCTCGCGCTCAATCGACGAGCAGACTTGCTGCGCTGCAGGTGGAACGTGCCTTGCCTCAGATTGCGCGCGAGACCTCGCAGCAACTGGAGCGATGCGCCGTCGTGCCACTAATGGGATCGCGAACGGTCGGATCGACAGTCAGGTTGTAATTGGACCCGCGGGGGCTGAACGGATCGTAGCCCGGCGCGCCCATCTCTGGCGCCGCTTGCCACCACCCATGCTCGCCCACTACCACGCGTGGATCGATGTCGGCGTTCAGCAGCGCCCGCGCCCGCATTCCGCCCGCCGGCGTCTCGACGCTCACCCAGTCCCCCGCAGCGATGCCGCGCCGCGCCGCGGCATCCGGGTGCAGCATGACCTCCGGAACCGGTGCGCGCCGACGCAGGCTGGGCAGGACGCGGTGCTGCGTCTGGCAGAACAGTGTGGGCTTGGCGCAGGTGAGCACGAGCGGGTAGCGCTCCTTCGCCGCCGGCGGAGCGCTGAATTCCGGCATCGGCGTGTAGCCGCCCGCCTGTAGGGTCTCGGACCAGAATTCCACCTTGCGCGACGGCGTAGGGAAGCCCTGCGGGTTGCCCGAGGCGTCCGGCGCGGCGTGTTTGGCGTGGCGAGTGGCGAGTGGCACGCGGATGCCCCTCGGCTCGGCCTGCAGAGCCTCTAGGCTCAGCCCGCTCGGCGCGAGCTGGTAACGGTACGCCGCCTGGACATCCCCATCCCAGAAATGCTCCCCGAGCCCGAGCCGGTTCGCAAGATCGAAGATAATGTCAGTGTCGGGCCGCGCCGCTCCGGGCGGCGACACGACCGGCTGGCGGAGCTGCACCAGGGCCTGAGCCTCAGCGCTGATCTCGAACCCGAAGCGCAGTGCCTCGCGTTCGAAGCATGAGGCGACAGGCAGCACGATGTCGGCGAGCTCCGCAGTCGGGTTCATGAACAGGTCGGCATGCACGTAGAAGTCCAGTGCCGCCAGGGCCTGCCGCCCGCGCAGCGGGTCGGAGAAGGCAAGCAGCAGGTTGGAGCCGAAGCCTACCAGCCCGCGCATCGGGTAGGGTTCACCCTCCAGCACCGCGCGGTAGAAATCGTGTGTCGAGACGTTGTTCCATTTGGCCGGCCCGAGCGGACGGGTTTCCACCCCGATGGCCGGTGGGAGACGCCGAGCCGAGGGCCGATCCTCTCCGGTCACCCCGGAACTGGGTACGACCGGGAGAAGCACATTGCCGCCGCGCTGGTCGAAGGAGCCGGTGAGCGCGTACAGCAGCGCCATGGCCCGCGCAGTCTCGGTGGTGTTGGCGTGATGCTCGTGCCCGCTCCAGGCGTAGTAGGAAGCGGGCCGCGCCTGCCAGATCAGCCGCGCCGCTGCCTCCAACTGTTCGGCAGCAACCCAGCAGATCTCCGTCACGGCCTCGGGGGTGTAGCGGGCGCAGAGCGCGGCATAGTGGTCGAACACTGGGCGGCAGGACACCATCCCCAGCGTCGTCGCCACCGCCACCTCACCGTGCAGGGCGAGGCGACCGGCCGGCACGCCGTAGCGGCCAGTCGCCGGATCGTAGGCGACGGGGCAGCGCGTGGTCGCGTCCCAGGCTACGAGGTGGCCCGCGTCGCCGCTCTCGGCGAGGTCGACGGCACGCAGCAGCCGGCCGGTGTCAGAACGCACGAGGTGAGGCGCGTTGGTCCACTCCCGTACGAAGTCGCTGTCATACCAGCCGCGAGTGATCATCAGATGCGCGAGCCCGAGCGCCAGCGCCCCATCGGTGCCCGGGCGCGGCCGCAGCCAGAGGTCGGCCTTGCCGGCCAGCCCAACATGGCGCGGGTCTATGACGATGAGCTTCATCCCGCGCTTGAGCGCCTCGATGGTGGCGGTCGCGTGCGTCAGGCGTGTGTAGGAGGGGTTGTAGCCCCAGAGGATCAGGCAGCCGCTGTTTGCGATATCCGCCATCGCCCCGCCGCCGCTGCCGGTGGCCACACTCGCAACGCCAAACGCGTAGCGGGTCGCGAACCCTCGACCCCAGCCGCACATGTCCAGAGCCCAGACAAGGTTCGGTGTGCCGAAGGCGTTCATCAGGCGACGGACGAACGGCGCGGTATCGGCGATCGCAGTGGTGGAAGGCGACGACTGGCTGAAAGCCACGCTCTGCGGCCCGTGCGCCGCGGCCAACCGGCGCATCGCCGCCGCCGTCGTGTCCAGCGCTTCGTCCCAGGAGATCTCCACCCAGCCTGGATCGGCCTCGCCCTTCGGCCGGGTGCGACGCAGGGGCCGGGTCAGCCGCTCCTTGCTGTAGACCAACTCCGGCGCGGCGCGGCCCTTGGCACAGAGCGCTTGGCCAGTCGGGTGCGTGGGGTCAGGATCGAGTCGCGTGAAGCGTCCGTTCTCCACGGTTGCGATGCAGCCGCAGCGGGCGATGCACAGACCGCAAAAGCCTGGAACCTTGCTGGCTCCCGCCGTGCTCATGGTTCGCTCCTCTTCCGGGCCGCCACCTGCCACGCACGTCGGGGCACGACGCCCGATGCGGCGTCCCTCATTCTACCAGACAGACGCCACTGTCGCAGCATTGCCCACAGCGGTCGAGGCATCGTCCCAGCGAGATGTCTGAGCTGGCTCCCTGATTTCTGTTCTTCTGTAGGAAGCGTGGTTCAAGCAGCGAGGGCAGGGCGTGCCGCCGTTCCAAGGGCGAACCCGGCGACGAGCCCATGAACCAGTGTGCGCCGTTCGATCATGCTCGTGTCCCGTGGTCCCGGGCAACCAGCATGCAGAGGCGTCGCCGGTTCGCCTATCCCGCGCGGCGACCCTTCGTGGTTATCCGCCAGGCGAACAGCGAGGATCTGTGATCACCCCCTCCGAAGGGGACGTGATGTCCAGCGCGGCCCATCCCAATCTGATCGGGAGTGCTCTCGGCGGGTCCCGACGTCGTCCACGGAACCAGTGCAGCGGCGCAGGATGGATTAGACGACGTGCACGCGGCCATGACCTCTGGCATCGCAGTGTCGATGTGCATCGCATGGCATCTTGACGATCTTCGCCGCCGCTGGAACGGTGTCGATGTGATCCAGCGCTGCGCCAAGTCCGTGCCGTCGAAGAAGTGCCCCGCAAGGGGCACCCTGGATCGTCGCGCTCGGTAAGTCACAGCGCCAGAGGATCAGGTTGGACCCCGCCGGTTGGACGGGGTCACCTTTAGGTCCCGTCTCCGGCACAGGAGGAGATGGACCATCATGCAAGCGAACCACCCCTGCTCCAGTAGCCCGACACCGGGCGGCCTCTGGCTGCCGCTCGTCACGCCTTTCCGTGATGGCGTACTGGACGAGGCTTCCCTGCGCAGGCTGGTGCGGCACTATGCTGCCAGGGAGATCGACGGGCTGATCCTTGCTGCCACGACGGGGGAGGGTATGACCCTCGACGAGGCTGAGGTGGAACGCCTCGTCGCCATCACGACCGGCGAAATGGTCGTGGCCGGGCGGCGCCTTCCCCTGTTCCTGGGCATCTCTGGCAGCGATACGCGAAAGGTCGTGAAGGCGCTGGAGCACAGCGCGGCCTGGCCGATCGACGGGTACCTGGTTACCTGCCCCTACTACACCCGTCCCTCCCAGGAAGGAATGATCCGCCATTTCTCTGCTCTGGCGGAGAGCACGGCGCTGCCGATGATGATCTACAACATTCCCTACCGGACGGGCGTGAACCTCGGGAATGCGGCGATGCTGGAGTTGGCCGCGCGTCCCACCATCGTCGGCGTGAAGGACTGCTCGGCCGACATGGCGCAGTCTCTCGACCTTCTCCGCCACAAGCCGCCGGGCTTTGCCGTGCTGACCGGAGAGGACGCCTTGTTCCACACGATGCTGGCCGGCGGCGCCGATGGCGGCATCACCGCTTCCGCGCATGTCGGGACCGGCGCCTTCGCGGCCGTGCACCGCCTCCTGCGCCAGGGTGACGCCAGCGGCGCACTGACCGCGTGGCATGCCATCGCCGACCTGCCGCGGCTCCTGTTCACCGAGCCGAGCCCTGCGCCGATCAAGCATTGGCTCTGGCGTGCGGGGCTCATCGACAGTCCGGAGGTTCGGTTGCCAATGGTGCCGGTGAGCGATGGGCTTGCCGGCCGGATCGATCGGGAGCTGGAGCGGCTCCGGGCGACGGGGCTGGACGGAGCGGGGCGGTGACTTTCCTCCAGCACCATGCTGCCCTCATGCGGCCAACTGGCTGAGCCAGCGCGTGTCGCGCAGCGAGGGGCGGCGATGCAGGCGACGGTCGAGCAGCGCGTGGGCCTCCGCCGCCTCGCCGCTGCGCATCAGCGCCAGCAGGAGCATCTCCTCGACCATCTCACGTTGCGCGCCACTGCCGCCGATACGCACCACCTCGCGGGCGACAGGCCGAAGACGGTGTACACAGCCGGCGTAGTCGGCCTCCGCGAAGGCGAGCGCGGCCAGCGCGGCGACGCGCCGCCCCACGGCCGCCCGGTCGCCAGCGCTGGCCTCGAGGATCGCCACGTGCGCATCGGCGAAGGCGATGCCTGCCTTGGGGAAGGCCGGCGCGGCATAGGCGGCCGCGGCCTGCCAGAGCCCGGCCGGGACCTCGTGCCCATAGGCCTGTAGGTGCCAGAGGAAGGACGTCGCGTCGCTGACGATGTTGATGGGCATGCCCTTGGACACCGAGGGCTGCACGTGCTCGCCGTAGAGCGCCAGGGCACGGCCGGTGTCGCCACGGTCCAGCGCCACGAGCGCGGCATGCCAGGCGATGTGCCCGTGCAGGGGGCCGCTGCGGTCATATGTCGGCAGCCAGCCCTTGATCAGCCGTTCGGCCTCCTCGCCCGCGCCGGCCTCGTGCAGCGCGTGGGAGAGGGCAGGGGCGGCATTCGCATTCTCCCGCCGCAGTTCGAAGCCGCGCTGCGCGAGTGCCCTGCCGTGCTCGAGCGCCCCGTTCTCGGCATGCGACCAGCCGCGATAGGTGACGAACCACCAGTCATCGTCGCCGTAGTGGCGGGCGTGGTGCTCGCAGAGGTCCACTCGTGCCTGGTCGTGGTCCGCCATTCCGGAGAAGGCGAACAGCCCGAAGGCGCCGAGTGGCAGCGAGAGGACGAGCGCGTCGCGCGGCCAATCGTCGAGATGCGCCAGCGCGCGGTCCAGCGCCCTGGCTGGTTGGCCGTGGATGGCAAGCGAGAGGACCTCGACATGGCTCCGTTCCCGCGCGCTCCCGTTGTGGGCGACGGCCTCCGATGCGGCGGCGATGCGGGCCCGGGCCTCCGCCGGCTCGGAGCGGATGGCGTGGAGGCGGGCCCGCGCGGCGTGAGCGAGGCCGAATTCCGGGTCGGCGGTGGTCGCCTCGTCCAGCGCCTCGGCTGCGCCGGGCCAAGCGGAGAGAAGGAGGTCCACACCGGTCCGGTAGCGCTCGACGGCAAGGTCGGAACTGGTCGAGAGCGGCAGACCGCGGCTGTCGAGGCTGGCCATGGGAAGTCCCTCAATCCTGGTCGGCGCCACCAGCGTCGCGTGCCGCGGCTTGGGGCGGCACGCGACGCTCGCGGGAACGCGAGGCTTGGGTGGGTATACCAACCCCTATCCTGTCAGTCTTTCGATAGCCGGACATCCCGCATAGAACGAGCACCGAACAGGCGTCCGGACTGCCTTGGGAGACGAGTGCGGGGTCACCCGGCATCATTTCGCTCTATGAGCGACTTTGCGCGTGCAATCCATGCCTGTGCGTCGCCACCCTCCGGATTGCACGCATCCCTGAGAGTGAGCGGCCTTTGCCATCTTGGACATGCCGATGATGGCGGTGGAGGGTCGGTCCTTCGTGATCTCACTCGAGCAGGCGATCTGGCAGCCGACAGGTCTGCGGCACGGCGCCCGCTCGCTGCTCGGGGCCGAGTTCTGCAGCCTTTCGATCGATGACAATGCGTGGTTTCGCGTCCCGGCCTTGCTGCAGGTGCTGATCCTGCAGGCTGCTGCGATCGCTGGGTAGGGCGACGCATTCAGAGAAGAAAGGGCTTCATCGGTCCGGCACGATCGAGAGCCGATCAACGGCGATCATGGCCGCCGGTGACATAGGCGCGGCGTCCCGCAAGGCCGGTCCCCGCGCCCAACTGAATGCTGCCGTCGGATTGCGGGACCGCGAGCGGCGCGACGGTGAGGGGAAAGACGCCGCCTCGGCGCAGGCCGAGGAACTGCGCGACCTTGGCGCTGACGTTGAGGATGCGGCCATTGGCCATGGGAACGCCATCGCGGATCCTCACGAGCGCCGTCTGGCCATTCCGTAGGTTGGTCACCCGTGCCGTGGAGCCGAGCGGCAAGCTGCTGCTCGCCGCAATCGACGTGTCTGGCTCATAACGGCCGCGATCGGCCATCCTTTGCCCAGCGAGATGGCTGGCGAAGACGGTGGCATGGCCCCGCAGGACGCGTCCGGATCGGTCGACACCGGTGCTGGATGCCTGCGGCGGCCCCTCGGCCGCTGGCTGTTGGCCCTGGGCTGTATTCACCACGACGAGCATGATCAGCGTCGCGCAGACGAGCGCTCGCGTTTCCATGGGCCACCGGTCCTGTGGAACGTCGTTGCTTCAATGAGCGCATGGGTCGGTCCCGAGTTGCGCATTTTCACAGGACTGGGCGCCATGGCCCAAGCTCAAGCATTCTGTTCAGCACGTCGTCGGCGGTGGCCACCTCGGTCGCCTGTCTCCCGTCCGTGCGGGAGCCGCGCTGGGCTGTGCGCCCGGTCGCAGAGCTTCCCACCGCCAGTGTGCATGGTGCGCCCGCGGTGCACAGCAGCCGGCACCGGAGGAGGCAGACATGTCCCGAATCCTGGGGCTTCTTTACGGCGCGGCTTGCTACGTCGTGTTCCTCGCTACGTTCCTCTATGCCATCGGCTTTGTAGCCGATGTCTCTGTACTGCCGCGCAGCATCAACCATGGCGGTCTTGTGGTACCGGCGGGCAACGCGCTGCTGGTCAACCTATTGCTGCTCACCTTCTTCGCCCTGCAGCACAGCGGCATGGCACGGCAAGCGTTCAAGCGCTGGTTGACGCGCGGCATGCCCGCAAGCATCGAGCGCAGCACTTATGTGCTCTGCGCCAGCCTAGTGCTCGCGCTGCTGTTCTGGCAATGGCGGCCAATCCCGGTCCCGATCTGGACGGTAGAAGGGAACATAGGTGCCGCGGTGCTGCTGGGGGTCAGCGGCGTTGGCTGGCTGCTCGTGCTGACCAGCACCTTCCTGATCAACCATTTCGAGCTATTCGGCTTGCATCAGGTCCTCAGGGCCTTCAAAGGGCGCCCGGCGCCGGCGGCAGGCTTTCGCACGCCGCTGCTCTATAAGCTGGTCCGCCACCCAATCTACCTGGGCTTCATCCTTGCCTTTTGGGCGACGCCGCTCATGACCATTGGCCATCTACTCTTTGCCGCCGCCACTACGGGATACATCCTGCTCGGGATTATGCTTGAGGAGCGGGACCTCATCGCGTTGTTCGGCGACGAGTACCGTCGTTACCGAACCCGAGTGCCGATGCTGTTCCCGTGGCGCCGGTTGATGCCGCTCCGCCGGCCGACTCCGCCCCGACCGGCAGTACAGGACGGCCTGCAGTAGCGGCTGCTCGAGGCTGGCATCGAGCCCTCGGTCGGCAGCGTCGGTGATAGCTACGACTACGCCCTGGCCGAGACCATCATCGGCCTGTTCAAGGCCGAGGTGATCCGGCGCCGCGATCCGTGGCGCAACATGGAGGCCGTTGAGTTCGCTACCCTCGAGTGGGTGGATTGGTTTAACAACCGCCGCCTCCTCGAGCTGATCGGCTATATCCCGCCTGCCTAGGCCGAGGCGCGCCATTATGCCGAGATCGAGGAATCCGCCCTGGCGGCGTGACCCAAGCAAACCAGCCTCCGGAAAACCCAGGGCGGTTCACCGCCCAACTTGGCTGTACGTGAGGGAAAATGGGTTGCGTCGCCCTCCAGGCGTTATGGCGAGTATGGTCGCGCCGATTTGTGGGAGAGACCCGAACGCCGTCGTCATCGTACTGTGCGCTGGCAACATGAAGTACCTGTCCCGATTCTCCTGTGGCCTGTCGCCGCAAAGCGGTGACGGCTTTGGCGCGCGGAACGAAAGACCGTCATCATGGCGACGACAAGCAGGCCGGCGGAGCCGGCCGACAGGAGTAGCGAATGCGCATTCTCTTCGTAGGAGCCGGCGCGACTGGCGGCTATTTCGGCGGTCGCCTGGCCCAGGCAGGCCGTGACGTCACCTTCCTCGTACGGTCGGGCCGGGCGGAACAGCTTCGCAGAGATGGGCTCACGCTGCTCAGTCCGCATGGTGACGTGACACTGCAGCCGAAGCTGGTCCTGGTGGATAGTATCGGCGCTCCCTACGACGCCGTGGTTCTCGCCGTGAAGGCCTACGGCCTCGATCAGGCGATCGACGACATGGCGCCTGCGATCGGCCCGGATACGATGATCATGCCCCTGCTGAACGGCATGCGCCATGTCGAGGTGATCCGGGAGCGGCATGGCGCGGCGCTGATCGGTGGCGTTTGTAAGGTGGCAACAACGGTCGATGCTGACGGGCGAATCCGGCAGCTCGCGCCCTTTCAGGAGTTGGCCTATGGCGAGCTCGACGGGACGTCGTCCCAGCGGACCGCGGCGCTGGATGCGGCCATGCGGGACGCCGGCTTCGCGGCGCGGCTCACGCCGACCATCGAGCGCGAGATGTGGGAGAAGTGGACGCTGCTCGCCACGATGGGTGGCATGTGCTGCCTGATGCGCGGCACCATCGGCGAGATCGAGGCGGCACCGGGTGGGCGCGAGTTCACTTTGCGGCTGCTCGATGAGGTGGTGCGCGTGATCTCGACCGACGGCGTTGCTCCAAACCAGGGTTTTCTGGAGACGATCACGCGGCAACTGGTTCAGGAAGGGTCGCCGATGGCCTCCTCGATGTATCGTGATCTCATCACCGGGCAGCCGGTCGAGGCCGACCAGATCCTTGGTGACCTCGTGGCGCGGGCCAAGCGCCACGGCATCGACACGCCCCTCCTGTCCGCAGCCTATGCCCACCTGTGCGTCCATGTCGCTCAGAAGGCGCGAAGCTGAGCGATGCGCAGCAGCGGAGGGTAGCCATAACGCGGTGAGGCCAGAGTGTGAGGTGAGCCACGTCGGCCGGCCGATATCCATCGCTACCTTGCCGACATGCGCCTCCTGATCGGCTTCCTCATCGCGGTTTCAATCGCCTCGGCACTGCCAGTTCAAGCAAGTGCACAGGGTAGCAGCGTTTCGCTGCTCCTGCTGGCCTGTCAGCGTGGTAATGCTTCGGCCTGCAATGCCGCCTTGCCCATCTTCGGCAATGCGTGCCAGCGAGGGCAGCAGCAAGCATGCGGCTTGCACAACGCCATCCGTGCGCGCCGGCAGAATGGCCGCACCGCCGAGGCCAACGATGATCGGGCGCTGCACCAGCGCTGCTTCAGCGGTGATGCCGGTGCCTGCAAGCGCCTGCAGGAAGGGCCACAGCGCGAGAACAACTCAGGGCGGCAATTCGATATACCCGGACTGAGCCGCTGACGCGCGGTCGGCATCTTCGGCGCGGCCATACAGATGCCGCAGACCCCATCCGGCGTGTCGTGGGACGTCGCCTTGAAGCTGGTCGCCCCTCGAGCCGCCAAATCGGGAGAAGACGGCCACACTGCCACCAGATCCTGACATGACGAGGCAGTCCTACGGTGTGGGTCATATGGCGGCCGAAGGCGAAGGACAACCCGGGGAGCCGTCTCGGTCGGGGCGAGTTCGTAGCCAGCATGATTAGCCGCCGGCTTTTGGATCTGCATCAACGATCGGAGCCATCCTTCGCAGCGATGGCGATGAGTTCCTCGAGGTCGAGGTCGCGTTCCAGGTTGTGCAGCGTCTCGTCGTCGATCTGCCGTCCCCGGTGCAGCCGGACGAGCTCCTCCCGCCCGGCGGCGACGGCGGCCAGGATGACGTCGTAATGCGCCGTGATGCTGCGCTCGCGCTCCTCCGATGTCCCGGAAAACTCCGCTGAGGCCGTTGCCCGCCGCCGGTAGGTGTCGAGCAGGCGCGGATGCTCCAGCGTGCCGTCCGGGCCATAGGCCAGCCGCTCCACGCAGGCGAACTGCGCCTTCATCATGGCGGCTTCCGCGGCGAAGAGGTCGAGCGGCGGCCGGGCCCGCGCATCCTCCCGCAGGCCGGCGAGCCGGATGACGAGCCCGAGCGTCGTGCCCTGGACCAGCACCGTGACAAGGATGACGGCAAAGGCCGTCACCAGCATCAGGTCGCGGCCCGGCATCGTCTCGGGCAGGCTCAGCGCGACCGCGAGGGTGACGACGCCGCGCATGCCCGCCCAGGCCATCACGGTGGCGGCCTGCGGGCCCAGCGGCTCCACCGCGCGCCAGCCTGCCCGCCGAAGGCCGCCGAGGACGGCATCCGACCCGAAGATCCAGGCGAAGCGGGCGGCGATGACCGCCGCGATGATCGCCGCGACCGACCACGCCATGTCCTGCCACACCACGGCGAAGCCGCCGACGCGCTCGATCACCCCGCGCAGCGACAGGCCGATCAGGATGAATACCGCGGCCTCGAGCAGGAAGATCATCGCCTGCCAGAAGGACAGGGCGCGCACGCGGACGCTCGCGGTCAGGATGACATGCTGGTACCAGCCGCAGACGAGGCCCGCCGTGACCGTGGCGATCACGCCGGAGACATGCAGCATCTCACCCGCGACGTAGCTGACCCAGCACACCAGGACCGACGCCGCGATCATCAGGTGGTCGTCGCCCAGCCGGCGCAGCAGCATCACCCACAGCGCGCCGATCGCGCCGCCCACCGCGATCCCGCCCGCCACGAGCAGGGCGAAGCTGCCGATCGCGTCGCCGAGGCTGAAGGTCCCGGTCGCCGCCGTCACCAGCGCGAAGCGGAACAGCACGAGCCCAGTCGCGTCGTTCAGCAGGCTCTCGCCCTCCAGCAGGGTGCCGAGCCGGCGCGGCAGCTTCACGCGCTGCAGCACGGCCCGGGCGGAGACCGCATCGGGCGGCGACACGATGGCGCCGAGCGCGACGCAGGCCGCCCAGGGCAGCTCCGGCAGGATCAGCTTCGCCACCACCGCGACGACGACCGCCGTGAACACCACCGCGCCGACCGCCAGGGATGCGATGCCGGCCAGATGCCGCCGGAAGGGCGCCAGGGCGGTGAACCAGGCGCCGTCCATCAGCAGCGGCGGCAGGAAGATGACCAGCACCAGCTCCGGATCGAGTTCGATCGCCGGCAGGCCCGGTACGAAGGCCAGGGCCCCGCCGCCCAGCAGCAGCGCCACGGCCGGCGGCAGCCGCAGGCGCAGCGCCAGGTAGTGCAATACGAGCACGGCCAGGAACATGCCGACGACCAGTTCGAAGAGCTCCGCAGGATCCATCTGTCACCGCTCCGTCCCGGTCGAGGTACCAAGCTCTCCCCGGGGACCGACGCGGCGTCAACCGCCGCGGTCCACGGGCGGATGCGATGGACCGGGGCCACGGGCAGCGACCGGCGTGACGGCATGACAGGACTGTGGCGGGGGATCGCGCGCCGCCCCGGCCGGGTCGGTGGCCCCGGGAGGCACTTGGACAGCCTGGGCGCTTGGCCGCGGGTCGCCGCAGGACCTGTATGCCGCCCGCAGGGCGTGGGCGGCGGCGGCGCGGGCGCCGAGGCGGGGATGCCAGGTGCCGGTCAGCCCGGCACCTGCCGCGCCCGCCTCACCGCACGGTCTGCGCCAGCACGCGCTGGCTGGCGGCGCTGCGGGCGCCGGCGGCTATGTTGACGCCGCGCGCCAGGGTGTTGGTGGCCAGCAGCCCGGCCGGGCCGCTGGCCTCGACCGACTGCTCGGCCTGGGCGCGGCGGCCGATCGACAGGTTCACCCCCACCGCCGCCTGGGTGCTGACCAGCGGCCGGCAGCCGCCGCCGGCATCGGTGGCCAGGGCCTGACGGGCGCGGCTGTCGGTGCCGATCGCCTTGTTGACGCCCAGGCTGACGCTGGTCTGGGACAGGCGGCAGCCACCGCGGTCGAAGCTCTCGACCCGGTCCAGCACCGCCTCCGGCCCGCGCA
>NZ_SMOA01000102.1 GCF_004353985.1 Paracraurococcus ruber
TGCTGCGGTCATACCGACCGCGGTTCTCCGGCGTCCACATCCCGCCAAATCGCGCACCACCCGCCGCAACCCGCCAGTCACAACCGATTCAGATGACTCACCATGTTCCCGGATGGACACTTACAATGATGAACGACTGAAATTCAGTCCTGTAAGTTTACGAACCTAGTCGATGGGTTCAGATGCTTGCCCAAGGCCGCATGAACGCCGACGCCGGCCGCTTATTCCGACGATGATGAGGCAAGCGGAGGGGAAGCAGTCACCGGCGCGGGGTCCATGGGTCCGGACAACCAGAATGAGGATAGACCTTTGCATCGACGGATACTGATGGCTGCGGCCGGCGCGACGCTGGCCGCAGGTGCGCTGGCCGGTGGCACGGCCCAGGCGCAAGGCGCCCCCCGCCCGACGGCCGGCCCCGCCCGGCTCCGCGGCACGCTTGATGGCGTCACCGAGACGGGCATCACCATGATCACCCGCACCGGTGCCCACCTTGCCGTCGCGCTGTCGCCCCAGCTGCGCGTGGCGCTGGTCGCCGCTGCGCGAATCGAGGATATCCGGCCCAACAGCTATATCGGCACCGCGGCCACCGCACCGCAGCCTGACCGCACCCTGCGCGCGCTGGAAGTCTCGGTTTTCCCGCCGGAGATGCGCGGCGCGGCCCAGGGCCATTTCGCCTGGGATCTCGGCGAGGGCACCACCATGACCAATGGCACGGTCGGCAGCCTTGTCGGCACCAATGGCCGGACCATGGTGGTGAGCTACGGCAATGGCGAGAAGCGCGTCGTGATCCCGGACGACGTGCCGATCGTGATGATCGAGCCCGCTGATCGGGTCGCGCTGCAGCCGGGTGCGAAGATCGTGCTGAATGGCCAGCGCGACGCCAGCGGCGCGGTGACCGCCGCCTTCATCCTGGTCGGCAAGGACGGCCTGACGCCGCCGATGTGATGGGCGCGGCCCCAACGCCGAAGCAACTTGCCCGGCCCCGCACGCCCGGGGCCGGGTCGAAGGAGATCGCCGAATGCGACATCCCCTACTGGTGCGCATTACCCATTGGATCAACGCCTTCGCCATGGTCTGCATGAGCATGAGCGGCTGGGGCATCTACAACGCCTCGCCCTTTTTCGGCTTCCGCTTTCCGGCCTGGGCGACGCTGGGCGGCTGGCTCGGCGGCAGCATCGCCTGGCATCTTGCCGTCATGTGGCTGCTGGTCGCCAACGGCCTGGTCTACGGGCTTTTCGGCGTGTTGTGCGGGCATTTCCGCCGGCGCCTGCTGCCCCTGCGGCCGCGCGAGATGCTGACCGACATCGTCGCCGCGCTTCAACTGCGCCTTGCGCATCGGGGAGGCACCTACAACGCCGTGCAGCGGGCCAGCTATGTCGGCGTGTTGCTCCTGGGCTTGCTGATCCTCGCTTCGGGCCTGGCGCTGTGGAAGCCGGTGCAGCTGCAGGTGCTCGCGCAAGCGCTGGGCGGCTACGAAGCCGCGCGACGGATCCACTTCCTTGCCATGGCTGGGATTGTCGCCTTCGCCATTCTGCACCTGGCCATGGTTGCGCTGGTGCCGCGCACCCTGCCCGGCATGATCACCGGCGGCGCGCCGCCCAAGGGGGTCCCATGAAGAACCGTCTTGACCTGCGTGACCACGCACCCGCGCTGCGCCGGCTGGACCGCCGTCTGCTGCTGCGCCGTGGCCTTTCGCTGGGCTCGCTGAGCCTGCTCACGGGCTGCAACCTGCAGGACGGGGATCGGGTGGACAGGGTGCTCTGGGCCATGTCGCGTTGGAATGACAGGGTGCAGGCCGCCCTGTTCAGCCCGCATCGGCTGGCGCCGGAATACACCCGGCGCGACATCACCGATCCCTTCCCCTTCAATGCGTTCTACCCGCTGGACGATGCCCCGGAAGTCGATGCAAGCGACTATGCCCTCGAGATCTCGGGGCTGGTGCAGGACCGGACGCCCTGGTCGCTGCCCCGGCTGCGTGCCCTGCCGCAGGTGAGCCAGATCACCCGCCACATCTGCATCGAGGGATGGAGCGCCATCGGCCAATGGGGCGGCGTGCCGTTCCGCCACTTCCTGCAGCGGATCGGCGCAGACACCAGGGCACGCTATGTCGGGTTCCGGTGCGCCGACCGCTACACCAGCAGCCTCGACATGGCGACGGCGCTGCACCCGCAGACCATCCTGGCGCTGGACCATGCGGGATCGCCCCTGCCGGTGGCCTATGGGTTTCCGATGAAGCTCCGCGTGCCTACCAAGCTTGGCTTCAAGAACCCCAAGCACGTCATGGCGATCACCGTGACCAATGATGACCCGGGCGGGTATTGGGAGGACCAGGGATACAACTGGTTCAGCGGGTCCTGAGGCTGGGGAGATGCGCGAAGGGTCGGTGCTGAGACGAAGCACGGCGCCACGCAAGCCCTTGGGAATGGCGGCGAATTCCCTGATGCCCGCCAAGCCGGCCGTCGTAGGGCCGGCCGCATGGGTCTAGTGTCCCGGCCGAGACACCATCCTGGCTCGAACACGTCGACCCACTCTTGGCCACGTGCGCCGAACGCATCCGCTTCTCGCCCGATCCTCCCAAGCACATCCCAAGACTCGGTGTGACAGGCGGACCAAGCGGACAAGCCGTGTCAACGCGCAGCCCTCGTTCGACGGGTCGAAGATTCTCCTGGGCGGGTGGCGTCCCCCCCCCGATCCACCCGTGCTCTCGACCGGTCGTGGCGGGCCCGGACGCAATGCATCGCGCGAGCAGCACTGATGCCGGCGACCAACGCACCGCAACAACGTGCTGCCGCTGCTCGCCCAACCCCGCCACCGCGAGCCGGACGGTGTGACCGGGCGAGAGGAAGACCGACGGCTTGCGGCCGTTGCCGACCCCGGGCGGCCTGCCGGTGCAGATGACGTCGCCCGGCTGCGGAGCGAAGCAGCGCGAGACGGAGCTGACGAGCTTCGCGACACCGAATGCCAGGGTCCGCGTGTCGCCTCGCTGCATCGCCTTGCCGTTCAGATCGGTTTCGACGGCGAGCACGCGTGGATCGGACGCCTCGTCCGAGGTGGCGAGCCAGGGACCGAGGGGGGCCGAAGCCGTCGAAGGCCTTGCCCTGGTCCCAGGACCCGCCAGGGTTGTTCCGCCACTCGTGCTCCAAGGCGTCGTTGCCCGCCATAGCCGGCCATATGCTCCGCTGCGCGCTCCTCCGGTACGGAGAGCAGACAATTGGCACCTCAGGCAACCGAGACCGCGCCTGCCAGGGCGCGACGCCGATTTTGCCGCTCGGACAGAGGGGCTGCGCCGGGGCCGTCCTTGCCCGCCCGGCCGCAATGGCCGGGGCGGCATCGCGCACGCGGTCGTGCGCGGCCACGGCCCGTGCCGGCCGCAACGCCGCCGCGGCGCCGGAGCGTTGTGCGCCGCATGCGCTTCGCCATGATCGCGTTCCCTCTCCTCCTCGCCCTTCTGCTGGCGGCCGGCAGCCCTGCCGCTGCGGAGGCCGTCTTTCCGCCCGGCGCCTCGATAGGGCTCGTGCCGCCGCCCGGGATGCGGCCCGCCACCCGCTTCGCCGGATTCGAGGACCCGGAGCGCGCCGCCAGCATCACGGTGAACGAATTCCCCGCCGCAGCCTTCGACACGGTAGCCGGCGGCCTGACGCCGGAGGCGCTCGGCCAGCGCGGCCTCCGCGACGCGCGGCGGGAGGACGTGCGGGTCGGTGGACGGGACGCGGTGCTCATCACCGCCGCCTCCGATGCCGGGCCGGTGCTGATCCTCGTGGCCGGCTCGCAGGACGCCACCGCCATCGTCACCGCACGGCCGGGCGCGGGCGCCGCGCAGGGGGCGGTCGAGGCCCTTCGCGCCGCGCTCCTCGGCGCTGCCTTCCGCGCGCCGGCGAGCTTGGCGGAGCAGCTGGCCGCCCTGCCGTTCCGGCTACCGGTACTGGCCGGCTTCGCGCCGGAGCGAACGCTCGGCGGCAACGCGGTGCTGCTGCGCCCGGCCGGGGCCTTGGGCGATCCACGCTCGCAGCCGTTGCTCTCCATCGCGGCCTCCGTCGGCGCCGCGCCGGAGCCGGGCGCGCTTGAGGCCTTCGCGCGCCGCGCGGCCGCAAGCATTCCCGGGCTTGGCCCCCTCCGGATTCGCCGGGCCGGGCTTGTGCGATTCGGCGATGCCGCGTGGTTCGACATCGAGGGCGATGCAGCCTGGACTGACGCCGTGCCGCCCGGCCCGCTGCTGGTGCGGCAGGCCATCCGGCTGACGCCAGCGGGCTATGTCCGGGCCGTGCTGATCGCCCCCGCCGCGGAGGCCGGCCCGCATGGGGAGAATTTCGCGCGGGTGCTCGCCGCGTTGGAACCCCGCCCGTGAGGCGCGGGGCCGCGCTCGCCGGCGCGCTGATCTTCGCGCTCCCGGCCGATGCCGTCGTGCTGACCTGGCACGACAACCTGATGCTGCGGCTGGAACGGCCGCGCCCGGCCTCGGGCCGGGACGGCGCTCAGCGCGTCGCCCCCGGTGCGGCGTCGCGGCGCAGGTAGTTGTCGCCGTCGATGACCAGCAGCCGGTCGGAGCCAGGGTCCGGCCGGAAGACGGAGAGCGTCTCGCGCGTGCCGTCCCCGGCGTCGAGCACCAGTTGCATCCCCTCGATCCGGTAGCGGCCGGAGGTCGCCGGGCGGCGGCTGCCGGTGACGATGCCCGTGCGCGTGCCGCCGGTCTCGTTGCTGCCGCTGAACCCGGAGAAGCCGCTGCGCATGAAGGTGCCGTCCGCCGCCAGCGTGAGCACGCGCTCGACGGCGACGCTGCCGGAGGAGAAGGCTCCCTGCCCGGAGGAGGCGAAGAGGTAGCGCCAGCTTCCGTCGAGCCGCGTGCCCGCCGGAAACGGGACCACACGCCGCCAGCGCTCCTTGCCAAGGGTAAGGTCTGCGCCGACGCGCGCGAGTGGCTGTTCGGCGCGCTCCAGCATGCCGTAGTCGTTCATCACCTTCTCCGTCACCAGGCTGCCGGCGGAGAGACGGTAGAAGCCGCAGTCGCGCGGCCGCTCGCGGCAGAACGCCGCCAGGTCGCGGCCGCCCGGCGGGACGGCGGTGGCATAGATGCCACCGCGGTCGAACACCAGGACTTCGTTCTCGGAGAAGAAGTCCATGCCGCCGAAGGCGTTCGGCCGCAGGCCGGTGTTGAGCGTGGTGAAGGCGCCCTCGAGCCCCGCATCGCCCGACGCCGGCGCGACGTCCAGCACGCGGTCGCCGGGCCCGGGGCGGAGCGAGCGCACCAGCGCGGCGAACTCAGCCTCGAGCGGCGCGGTGTCCTCGGCGCGCGTGCCGATCATCACCAGCATGAGGAAGACCGCGCCGCGCGGGCTGTCGATGCCGATGAAATGCGCCTCCGCATACACCCGGTTGCGCGCGCGGCAGCAGCGCTGCACCCAGGCCACCGGATGGCGGTTGACGGTGACGCCGGCGCGCGTCTGCAGCGGGCGCCCATCCGGCAGCGCCTCGAGCCGGGTGAACGCGCCGAAGGCCTCGGCGAAGGGCGTGCCGCGGAGCGGACGCGGCGCGAAGACCCCTATCAGGGCCGCCCCGCGGCTGCGTGCGTCGGGGCGCGGCGGCAGGTCCTTGCGGAAGGTGAGGCCCGTCGCATCGGTCGCGCTGCGTGCCCAGCCCGACGCCGCCGCGGGGGCGGCGAAGCGCATGCCACCGAGCGCCTCCTCCTCGGCGCGCGCGGGCGGCGGCAGCGCGAGCAGCAGCGCGAGCGAGAGCAGCAGACAACGGCCCGCTAGGTTCCCGCGAGAGGCCGGACCCGCGCCGGCCCGACCCCGACCGTCCGGTTTCTTCACTCGCCGCCACGCGCCCCGGGCCAGGGCATGCACCGCGCGGCGCCCGACGTGCCGCCAGGAAGGCTCGAGCCCGCCGGGCTCGCGACGGCCATGCATCACGATGTGCATCTCGCGCCCGGCCTGCTCACGCCCGCTTCAGCTGGATCCCGGCCGCGGTCAGGTCGAGCCGGGTCGGATCCATGTCGAAGCCAAGGACGCCGCCCTCGCGCGGGCATTGCCAGGCTTTTGTGCCGACGCGAGAGCCGGAGCACGGCCGAGGCTGTCCTCTCCCTCATGCTGCCATCCGGACACGCGTCTCCTGCCGCCAGACCTGGAAGGCTGGGGCACGGGCACGCCGATACTGGCCGGCGGCCATCGGATCTCGCCTTGGGCGGACGTCGAGCACCACACCGTGCTGATCGACCGCGCGCCAGAGATATTGCAGCTCGCCGCCAGGTTTCGGGAACACCCCATTGAAATGCCGAGTGTCGCCCGGCTTGGGCGGACGGTGACGGACCTCGCGGGCGAAGTCGGCGCCAAGATTGCGGCACCACGGCCTGATGCTCTCGTGGGTCACGCTAATTCCGCACTGCGTCGGCATCGGCTCCACCTCGCGCAGGCGCAGGCCGAGAACGCGATACGGCCGGACGGCGTAGCTGATGATCGCGACTGGGAAGCGATAACCGGGGCAGATCGACGGCTCGGGTAACATCGCTTGACCATGCCCCACCGGCCTCATTCGGCCCAGGGACCGCGAAGTTGATAATATCCCTGGCGGACATTGCCGATGGCGCGAACAAGGTCGGCGTCGGGCAGCAGGACGGGCGCGTGACCTGCAGGAAATCCGGCAGCCTGCGCCGATCGGGGCAATCCGGAAACAGGCCCTGAAAGGGCTCTATCGCCGCTGCTCTTCCATTGTTGGACACGTTGACGATTCCACGCGCCGCTTTGTTGCCTGCTCCATTCGGCAACTGCTCCGATGACTTTCATTTTGGCATGATACCCGGGCGGCGGCTCACGCCGCCTGCCCTGCGCTAAAGCCGAGTTGGGCGGGGAGCAGACTCCGAGGACGGTGCCTCTACAGTCCGACCGCGCTGCCTGTCTGCGCCAAGTTGATCTCGGTTGCCACGGCGGCCGGCGACAGCGACAGGGCGAAGCCGATGGCGGCGGCGAGGTCGTCCATCGGGATCGGCACCTGCGGCCCGAAGCGCCCGGCGTCGATGTCGGCCTCGACCTCCGGGGTCGCCACGTTGCCGGGGTTGAGTACGGTGACCGCGAGCCACGGCAATTCGCGCCGCAGGGCCTGGGCCGCGCCGCGCAGGCCGAACTTGGACGCCGAGTTGGCGACCTCGCGCGAGGCGGCGTTGTCGAGGCCTGAGAGGGAGCCGACGAACAGCGCGCGGGGTGAGGGTGACCGCCGCAATTCCGGCAGGAGCGCATGTACGAGGTGGACGGGGGCGAGCAGGTTCACGGCCAGCACCCGCTCCAGCTCGGCCCGGTCGCCGTGCGCGAAGGCATAGGCCGCGGTGAAGGCGTTCCGCTCCCAGGTGCCGCCCAGGTAGAGCAGCGCGTCGAGGCGCTGGCCGCCGAGGCGGTCGGCGACCGCCGCCACGCCCTCGCCGGTGGCGAGGTCGGCCTGGATCCATTCCCCGTGCGGCGAGGGCGAGCGGGAGACGGACCAGAGGCGGGCGGCGGCGCCGGCCAGACGAGAGGCGATCCCGAGGCCGATGCCACGGCTACCACCAGCGACGAGGACATGCTTGCCGGCGCCGAGATCCATGTGCAGCTCCACCGCAGATATCCGACCGACCGGATCTGTCGCGGAAGCGGCGGCCGCATTCGCCCAGCCGCGCGCCTCGTGGGCCGATCGTCGCAATCATGCGCCGATAGCACGGCTAGGCCAAAGGTTCGCATCGGGTCGAACCCGGCGGAACTCGTGGGGCGGCCGCATCACCGCGCCGATGCGCGGACAGCACGCCTTCGCGTGCCAAGCGGGCCACAGTCGCGGCCTCGGCCGTTTTGTGCCGGCCGCAGGTGAGGAACGCACGAGGCAAGCGCGGGGAAGGGTGCAGCCGGTTACCCTGCCCGGAGCAGCACGCCTGGCCGCACCCCCGTCTCCTCGCCCTCCTCGAAGACCGGCAGGCCCGAGACCATCGTCATCCCGTAGCCCTCGACGCGCTGGATCAGCCGCCGCCCGCCGGCGGGTAGGTCGGCGACCATCTCCGGGTGGTGCGCACGGAGCCCGGCAAGGTCAATCAGGTTCAGGTCCGCCTTCAGCCCCGGCGCCAGACGGCCGCGGTCGGAGAGGCCCATGAAGTCCGCCGTCTCGCTGGTCATGCGCCTTACGACGAACTCCAGCGGCAGGCGCGGCCCGCGGGCACGGTCGCGCACCCAGTGGGTCAGCATGAAGGTCGGGATCGCGCCGTCGCAGATCGACCCGCAATGCGCGCCGCCGTCCGACAGGCCGAAGACGGTGTTCGGGTCGCAGAGTAGGTCGCGGATGACCGCGTGGTCGCCGGTCGCGTAGTTGGCCAGCGGGAAGAAAAGCATGCGCCCGCCGTCGCCGGCGGTCAGGTAGTCGTAGCAGTAGTCCTGTGGCGTCTGGCCCGCGCGCGCCGCCATGGCGGCGATGCTGCGCTCGGCAGTCGGCTCATAGTCCGGCGGCTCGCCGAGAACGAACATCCCCTCCCAGCGCGTGGCGATGAAGCGGGAGAGGGGTGGCAGCAGCCGCAGCAGGCGAGGCGAGGCCTCCTCGGCGAGGATGCGCGCGCGCGTCGCCGGATCGCGGAGCCGGGCGAGCCGTTCCGGCATCTGCAAGGTGGCAAGCTCCGCAAAGCTCTCGCGCAGAATGAAGGGGTTGAGGTCGGTCGAGAGGCCGAGCAGCAGCCCTGCCGGCCGCCCGCCGACCTGGCCGGTCAGCGCAAGACCTTCGGCGCGGGCGGCGCGGATTGCTGCGGTGATGCGCGGCAGGCGCGCGCGGTCATGCGCGCGGTCGAAATGCAGGAAGTAAAGCGGCCGGCCGCTGGTGCGGGCGAAGTCGCGCATCCAGGCGAACTCGGCCTCCACGTCCTCGAAATCGGCGTTGAGGCCGAGCGCGCCGCGTCCTGCGGTCCTCAGCGCGCGCGCCAGGCCCATCAGTTCCGCATGGTCGGAATAGCGTCCCGGCACCTGCTCGCCGGCGCGGGTCATGTGCTGGTCGGTGCGGCTCGTCGTGATGCCGAAGGCGCCGGCGCGCAGAGCCTCGGCCGCAAGACGCTCCATCGCGGCGATGTCCTCGGCCGTCGCCGCCTCGCGCCGGATCGCGCGCTCGCCCATGACGTAGACACGGAGTGGATGGTGGGCGAGTTGCGTGCCGACATCGACGGTGCGAGGCATGCGGCCCAGCGTGTCGAGGTACTCGCCGAAGCTCTCCCAGTCCCAGCGTAGGCCTTCCGTGAAGACAACGCCCGGAACCTCCTCGACGCCCTCCATCAGGTCGATCAGTGCCTGGTGGTGCTCGCGGCGGGCCGGGGCGAAGCCGACGCCGCAATTGCCGAAGATCAGCGTGGTCACGCCGTGGTTCGAGGAGGGCCGCAGCACCGGGTCCCAGGTCGCCTGGCCGTCGTAATGGGTGTGGATGTCGACCCAACCCGGCGTGACCAGCCGGCCGCCGGCACTGACCTCCCGCCGCCCGGCCCCAGCTTTGCCGCCGACCTGGACGATCCGGTCGCCTTCGACGGCAAGGTCGCCGGCGAAGGGCGCGGCGCCGGTGCCGTCCACGATCAGCGCGTCGCGGAAGACGATGTCGTGCATGACGGTTCTCCCCTGGATTTCAGAGGAGTGTGTCAGGCGGGGCAGCGCCTGTCACACCAATCGTGGTGAGGCGTGCCCTGCGGCGGACGAAGTCGGCTGATCGCCCGAAGGGGTGCGGAGGCAAGTACCGCCCAGACAAGCCGCCTAAGAGGGCAGCTGATCGGGTCTACGACCGCGCCAGCAGCGCGAGCGGGTTGGCGCTCGGCATGGGCTCATGTGAGACAGGCTGGAGAGGTTGCTGCGGGTCGAACTCGGCGGCTCCGGCGAACTGGATCCAGCGCCTTTCCAAGCTGCGCAATGGGGCCGGCCGCTTGGTCCTCCGCGCTGCCCGGCGCTACAGCCCGACCAGCCCGGCCGGGCTCTCGCCGAGAAGCTTTGCCTGCCTCACAGGGCTCCGCCTGGTGCGGACGCCGCGATGGCTGCTGTGCTGCATGATGGCTTCGTCGCGCGCGCCGCCCTTTTTGGCTTCGGTGATGAAGCCTGGTCGCAGTCCGTGCATCGACAGCTGCTCGAGCCAGGCGGGCTTGATGCCGGCCAGCGCCAGCCGCCGCGCCGGGATGCGCGGCAGCGCATAGGGCTGCGGGGCGCCGTCGCAGGTGCTGGCCAGCCCGTCGCTGCAGGCGGCGACCAGGCAGCGGAGTTCAGCGGTGCCGATCGCCGCGGCGTGGCGCTGCCGGCGAGGGTGTCGCGGATCACCGGGTGCACGCCCTGCACAGGGCTGGCCGGCCATGCGATGGGCGCGGCCAATGGCGGTCAGCCGGCGGCGGAGGGCTGCTCCGGCATGGGTGACGGCCACGGTCATCGGCGTGGCCGGCAGAGCGGCAAGACCCTGTCTCCCGACACCAGGCCTCGAAGCCGGCCGAGCCCGTGGCACAGGCGGCAGGCGTCGCCGGCGACTGGGCCTGGCGAGCATAGCCGGCGGCGCGGGCGAGGTCGGCATGGGGCTGCGGGATGAGAGCGCGTATGGCCGGCTTCCGGCAGCTTGCAGGGATTGGGGCAACCCGCAAAAAGGCTTTGGAGAGGACATCGCGACCAACGGTACATCGCCCAGCCCCAGGAATGCATTAGGGGTGAAAAGTCACCCGCTGAGCTGCCGATATCCGTGCATCTCTGACTTCATTCCTCGCCTATCATCCGCGGTATATCGGTCAGCCAAGCTCGTCTTGCGCTGATCGTATTCTCGCCAAACCAAGAAGCCCTTTTGCACCCCATCCCTTGGCGCCCTGCGGCACCTCGGGCCGGACATGCTCATGGAGGCGGAAGCCAATCCGGTTCAGTTCCTCCGGCTGATACTCTGCAGCCAGTTCTTCCATCGCCTTCCTCACTCCACCAGGTACTCACCGAGTGCCTTGACGACGTGGGCTATCACCGGCGCGGCTGGCGCCGGCTTTCCGCTGCCGTCATTCGCCAGCGCCATCCCATCCCGTCGTGGGTGAGCCCGATCTGCCTGCCGAGCAGTTGGGCCATGCCCTGGGGTCGCGCCGGGGCTGCGTCGTGCCCATCCTTCGCCTTGTCGCCTCCCTCAGCGATGCCGAGTCAAATGGCCTTGGCGCGTGCCGCCGTGCCCGCCACAGCCTTGCCGAGGCAAGGCGCGGTGCCGGGCGGATGACCGAGCCGCTCCGCGCCGACGGCCGCCCAGAGCGTCAGGACGGGAAGCCGGTTCACCGTGATGGGCACGGCGTCAGGCAGGCCTGTCGATCAGAAACTCATCGCGGCTCTTGCCTTCCGCCTCGGCGGCCTGGAGCCATCTGGGCATCCGGCCGCGCCCGGACCATTCATCGCCGGTCGGACTGCGGTATTTGGCCAACACCGGTGCCCGCCCGGATTTTGGCGCATCGGCTGGCTTGCGGCCGCGTTTCGCTGCGGGCGCGCTGCCGAACAGCGTCCCGAGATCGAGGCCGAGTTGCTCGCCTTCCGCTTGGACGCGGGTCATGAAATCCTGCCTGGCGCTTTCCAGCTTGGCATCCTTCAGCGCCTGGGCCCGCTTCAGCACCTGATTCAACTCGGGCACGGAGAGCGTTTCCAGCGCTTTCAGGAAATCTGGCTCGGGTTGCCCATCGGCGGGAAAGCTGCGCGATGGCATTTCCTCCTCGGAAAGTACCGGCTGGACGGCGGGAGGTTTACGGGCACTGGTACGAGCGGCAGCCACAGGAAACTCCACCAAATAGGACGGGCTATTGTCTCATGGCTATCCTGCTGATGAAAAGCACTGCCGGATAATGCATCTGCTTTATCGTGAAAATGTGGAAGCTCCCCCAAGGCATCGGTTTGCCAGGGTCGAGGTGTTGGGGAATTGCCAGGCAAGGCGTCCACATCATTGCGGTGCCGCTGCGCGTCCGCCTTGCGCGCCTCGTCGCGTGGCGGCGCCTCGGCACCCCCTTCGGCCTCGGGTGCCTGGGCGTCGGCCGCAATCTGCCCGCTCAGCGCCCCGGCTTCGGCCTGCCCGGAACGGGCCCGCTAGAGCCAGTTACGGCCTGAGGCGAGGGCGGCGGGTTTGTGGGCATGGCCCGCAAACCCTACCCCTCGGATGTCTCTGACGAGGAATGGGCGCTGGTTGCACCCTACCTGACGCTGCTGCCCGAGACGGCAGGACAGCGTGAGCACCCGATGCGCGAGGCGTTCAACGCTTTGCGCTGGCTGGTGCGTTCGGGCGCGCCGTGGCGGCTGCTGCCGAACGACTTCCCGCCCTGGCACGCGGCCTACGACCAGACCCGGCGCTGGCCGCGGGCCGGCTGCTTCGAGCGGCTGGCCCACGACCTGCGCGCCCTGCTGCGGACCGCGGGCGGGCGCGAGCCAGAGCCCAAGGCCGCCATCCTCGACAGCCGCACGCTGCGCTCCACGGCCGAGAATGGCCATTGGGCCGGCTACGACGGGGGGCAAGCGCAAGAAGGGCTCGAAGATCCATGCGGCCGTGGACACCCTCGTCCACCTGCTGGCGCTGCACGTCACCCCCGCCAGCTCCAACGACCGCGCCCAGGTCGGCCGCCTCGCCGAGGCCGTGCAGGAGGCCACCAACGAGAGTGTCGAGGTCGCCTTCGTCGACCAGGGCTATGTCGGACAGAAGCCAGCCGAGGCCGCAGCCCGGCACGGCACGGCATCCAGTTCGAAGTCGTCAAGCTGCCCGAGGCCAAGCGCGGCTTCGTCCTGCTGCCCAGGCGCTGGGTCGTCGAGCGCTCCTTCGCATGGGCCAAAGACCCAGCCATCTTCAAGATCAACCCGCACCACCTCATTCCGGAACCAAACAGCCTGGTTGCCGTCGACAAGGTGCCATCCCCCGGACCAGCATCCCCGCGGATCACGGCAACGGCACCTTGCCCGCAAGCGCCTGCGTCTTGCAGCGGCCCAGGACGCGCGCCACCTACCATCCACACAGATGGTACGGAGATGTTCTACGGATGGCCAGCAACGTGCAGGAGCTTCGGCCCAAGGCCGGCGGCGATACCGAAAAGATCACCATCAACCTTGGCTATGTCGATCTCGGCCACATCGACCTGCTGGTCCAGGACGGCTTCTATTCAAACCGAACGGACTTCATCCGCACCGCCATCCGCAACCAGATCGAACGCCACGCCGATGCAACCCGGCAGTCCGTCGCCCGGAAGAGCCTGGACCTCGGCCTGCGGCATTTCAGCCGTGCCGATCTCGAAGCCGTGCAAGCGGCAGGACAGCGGCTCGACATCCGGGTGCTGGGGCTGGCCAGCATCGCCGCCGATGTCACGCCGGACCTCGCCCAGGCGACGATCGCCTCGATCTCCGTCCTCGGCGCGCTGCAGGCCAGTCCCGCGGTGAAGGCCGCGCTCGCCGACCGCACCCGCTGACCGGACCAGTCCAGACCATCTTCCGCTGACCGCCACCACCCGGCGGGACCGCGCCGAGCCGCTTCCACCATCGGCATTCCCTGCGGGAAAGCCGGCCGAGCCGGCTTGCGACCAGGGCATGCCGCTACCCGCGCACCGAAAGCACCAGACATGAACGCGATCCTTCCCGCCTCCATGCTCGAGGCGACCCGCCTCACCCGCGACGGCAAGCTGACCGAAGCCTCCGCCCTGCTGCAGCGCCTGCTGCAAGGCGAGGCGCCGGCCAGCGCCACGCCGGCCACTCCGGGGACCATGGCAGGCCAGGCGCCCGGCCGCCGGCCGCGCGTCATCGACGTCGATCCCGAGACGGGCGAGGCGTCGGCGCCAAGCGCCGCAGCGCCGCGTGCGGCGGCGTTCCGGTGGCAACCCGGCAGCGCGGCGACGCCCAGGATGCCGCGGATGCCGGAGGCCCTGCGCGGCGTCCTCGACCAGATCCATCAGGGTGGTCTGGCGCAGGGCCTGGGCGGGCTGAAACAGGGCGCCATGGCAGGGGCCGAGCCGTTGCCGGAGGGAGCCAGCTTCCTGGCCGGGAGTTTCACCGGCGAGGTGGGCAGCCGCGGCTACAAGCTCTATATCCCCGGCACCCATCGCGGTCAGGCGGCGCCGCTGGTCGTCATGCTGCATGGCTGCACCCAGTCGCCCGACGACTTCGCCGCCGGCACGCGGATGAATGCCCTCGCCGAGGAGCATGGCTGCCTGATCGTCTATCCGGGCCAGACCCAGGCGGCCAATGCACAGAAGTGCTGGAACTGGTTCAGCCCCGCCGACCAGCAGCGCGACCAGGGCGAGCCCGCGCTGATCGCCGGCATCACCCGCCAGGTCATGCGCGACCACGCGGTCGATCCGCGGCGGGTCTACGTCGCCGGGCTGTCCGCCGGCGGCGCGGCGGCCGCCATCATGGCGCAGGCCTATCCCGATCTCTACGCCGCGGTCGGCGTGCATTCCGGGCTGGCCTGCGGCGCGGCGCGCGACATGCCCTCGGCCTTCGCCGCCATGCGGCAGGGCGCCAGCGGGCCGCAGCAGCCCGGCCAGGGAGTGCCCGGGAACGGCAACCGGCGCCTCGTCCCGACCATCGTGTTCCATGCGGACCAGGACCACACGGTGAACCCGCGCAACGGCGACCAGGTCATCGCCCAATCCGCGGCGGCGGGCAACCTGCGGACCATCGTGCAGCGCGGGCAGGTTCCGGGCGGCCATGCCTATACGCGCACCCTCCACTCGGATGCCGGCGGCCAGCCGATGCTCGAGCAATGGCTGGTCCATGGCGGCGGGCATGCCTGGTCCGGCGGCAGCGCCGCCGGTTCCTACACCGATCCCCGCGGCCCTGACGCGTCGCGCGAGATGCTGCGGTTCTTCCTGGAGCACCCGCACACCGCCACGTCGGCCTGATCACGCCGGCCCGGCCGTAGCGCTTCTCGCCGGGTGGGCAGTTGCGGCGCGGCGAGCAACGCAGGGCCGCTCCGCTTGGCCTCATCCCGGTCAGCATGAAGGCTGACCGGGATGGTCATTGGCTCTGGCGCGCAGCCGCCGCGCCAGCCCTGCGCTCGGTACCGGTAAGCAGACGTCACGACCGCGGAGAGGGCCGTAGCCGTGGAGGGCCGCGTGTCGTTCCAAGGTCGAACCCGGCGAGATCCCGATCACCCACCCACCCCTCGACCGGATGCCGGTGCCGCGCGTCCCGCCAGGCCGGCGGCCCCCTGCCCGGCTGGAGATCATCGCCGATCTCCTCGACAGTCGCTGGCGGTTTCCCGGCACCGGCATCCGCTTCGGGGCGGATGCGCACCTCGGCCTGCTGGCCGGCCTGGGGCCGGTCGTGTCCACGGTGATCTCCGGATCTGGGACGCAGGCCGGTCGGGCGCCTCGACCCGGCCGGTGCTGCGCATGATCGGCAAGGTGGGGCTGGATGGCTTGGTCAGCGCCCTGCCGGTGGCGGGTGCGGGCGGCGAGGTGCTCCTCCGGGCCAGCCGCAAGCTGCTCCGGACGCACCTCGCGCGGCCGACGTGAGAGCCTGGCCATGGCTGGCAGGGAGCAGATGGCCTCCCAGGCCCGCGCGGCGACCGTGCGCACGGTCACCCGCATCGGCCAAACGCATGTGTCAGAGCAATGCCGGCGCCTTGGCATGGTCCTGCATGGGCACGGCTATCCTGACGCGATGCATCCATGCAGGACCGGTTGCCTGCGGGCGGTGGTTGCTAGCTGAAATGCGCGGTGAGCTCCTTGTCGGGCAGGTTCACGTAGTCCTTGCTCATGGTCTTGTTCACCAGCCCGGCGGCTTCCTTGCTCAGCTGCTCACGAATGCCGTGCAGCACCTGCGCGGAGGCGGCGATGACCAGCGAGTCTGTCTGGCCACGGCGCACCGCCTCGTTCAGGTAGTCGGCTACGGCCTTGGCGAAATGCGCCTCCGACTGGTCCTTCGGGTTGGATTTCGGGGCCTTGAGCTGGCTCACGCCGGCATCCGCGTTTTCCACCGCATTCGCCTTGCCGGAGGCATCGAAGCTGTGCTGCGTGCGCAGGCCATCATCGGTGCGGACCAGGATGCGCGCCTTGCCGCCATCCGCCACCACGTACCAGGTCTGGTCAGGCTTGCTCATGTTCGCTCTCCATCCGTACCAACCCGTGCGGGCCGGCAGGGCGACTGAACGTGCCGCCCGGCCATTCGGCGGCATGCCGCCCGGTATGCACGGATTGGTGCGCCATCCCGCCCAGGCTTGCGGGGTGAGGCATCGCTTCCGTAGCGCCTGACGTGCCGCGGTGTGTTCAGGCCGCCGGCTCGGCAGGGCGGAAAAGCCAGGACCGGGTGTGAGAAACATTTCTGCCTGAGATGCTTCCTGCTCCGGGTCTGTTTGAGAGTCAGCGATGGGCGACATGGCGGCGGAGCAGCGCGCCCATGGCAACGGGGATCATGGCTTCGGAGACGTCGAGGCCCCGCTCGTCATCGCGGACCAGCCGCCGCCAGCGGATCATCCCGACATGCAGCGACGGCCGTCACCCGCGCATGCCTCTACGAAGCCGCCAATGGGCTGGTGATGGCGGTGCCGCGGTTCTCGCCGCGCAAGGCCTGGGGCACCCGGCCGGTGCGACGGATCGGCGCCAAGAAGGCGCGTGTCGCCGTGGCCCGCAAGCTTGCCGGCACTGCATCCGGGTGGACGGCACCGGGTTCCGGTGGATGCGCGAGGAGGCCAGGATGGCCTGACCGCCGCGCCGCACCCAGGCTCCGCTCCGGCGGAGAGGCTGGCTCTGGCGGGACGGTGGGTGGCGGCGACCGCGCAGTGTCCGTTGGCCGGTCGGGCCAGCCCGCCGGATCAGGCCGCCTCGAACATCGCGGCGCCCCCCTGCCCTCCCCGTCATGGGTCGGATCGCACCGCCCCCGGAGAGACGCATGACCCCGGCAAGGGCCAGCCTCCTGCCCGGCGCCTGACCTGGAAACCCTGATTGGAAAGGTACCCAGACCCCGGCGGCGGGCGCGCGGATCGCCGGTCAGGCTCGGCGCGGCCGCAGGCTCTCCGGGCCCGGGCGGCCGGTGCGGCGGGCGGCGCCGGCCGCCCCTGGCGGATTGCCGTTCGGCGCCGGGCGCAATCCGCTGTAGCCTGTCGGGGCCGGGACGACACCGGGAGGAAACCGAATGATCGCACGCCGCACCATGCCCGCCCTGTTCGGGCTCGCCGCGCTCGCCCTGGCGCCCGCCGCCGCCCTGGCCCAGTCCGGGCCGCAGCAGATGACCTTCTTTGTCACCAGCGCCAATCCCGGCAAGGGCGGCGATCTCGGCGGCCTGGCCGGCGCGGATGCGCATTGCCAGGCGCTGGCCCAGGCGGTCGGCGCCGGCGGGCGGACCTGGCGCGCCTATCTCAGCACCCAGGGCGCGGGCGCGGTGAATGCCCGCGACCGCATCGGCGCCGGGCCCTGGCGCAATGCCAGGGGCGAGGTCGTCGCCCGCGACGTGGCCGACCTGCATGGCGAGGCCGCCGGCCTGTCCAAGCAGACCTCGCTGACCGAGAAGGGCGAGGTGGTGAGCGGCCGCGGCGACCCGGTGAACAACCACGACGTGCTGACCGGCTCGCAGGCCGACGGCACCGCCTTCGCCGGCGCCGAGGACCGCACCTGCCGCAACTGGACCAGCGGCGGGGAGGGCTCGGCCATGGTCGGGCATCATGACCGGATCGGGCTGAACGATTCCGCGCCGATGAAGTCCTGGAACGCCTCGCACCCCTCGCGCGGCTGCGGGTTGGAGGCGCTGCGGGCGACCGGCGGGGCCGGGCTGTACTACTGCTTCGCCACGAACTGACCGGCGCGGCGACCGGCGCGGCGGCGATGGCCGCCGCGCCGGGCCGGCGCCCGCCGCCGCCACGGCC
>NZ_SMOA01000103.1 GCF_004353985.1 Paracraurococcus ruber
TGCGGTGCGGCGCGCGCGCCGCTGCTCGGCCGCGACGCGCCGCTCGCCGGGCTGCGCCGCCTGTGGCAGGCGGCGCTGGACGGCCGTGGCGGTGCCGCGCTGATCCTGGGCGAGGCCGGCATCGGCAAGTCCCGCCTGGTCGGCCAGCTGCTGGCGGAGGTTCCGCGCGAGCGGCAGCTGCGGCTGTTCGCCGCGCCGCAGGAACAGGGCATGCCGCTGCAGCCGCTGGTGCGCTGGCTGGGCCGCGCCGCCGCCCTGCTGCCCGAGGACCCGGTGGCGCAGCGCCGCCGCAAGCTGGAGAAGCTGCTGGCCATCGTGCCGGACCAGCACCTGCCGCCGATCCTCGGCCTGATGGGGGCGGAGGAGGCGGTGGCCGGCGGGGCCGAGATGCCGCAGCGCCGCCGCGCCCGGCTGCTGGATGCGCTGCTGGAAGCGCTGGTCGCGGTGGCGATGCGCCAGCCGCTGCTGGTGGTGTTCGAGGACCTGCATTGGGCCGACCCGACGACGCTCGACCTGCTCGGAAGCCTGGCGGTGCGGATCGCCGATCTGCCGGTGCTGTTCCTGGCCACCGCGCGGCCGGTGCCGCTGCCGGACTGGGCGCAGGCGGAGGCGCTGCCGCGCTTCGCGCTCCGCCCGCTGGAGGAGGCCGAGGCGGCGGTGCTGGTGCGGGCGGTGGCGCAGGATGTCCCGCTGCCGCCGGCGACGCTGCGCGACCTGCTGCAGCGGGCCGAGGGCGTGCCCCTCTTCCTCGAGGAGCTGACGCGGGCGGTGGTGGAAGACCTGGCCCAGGCGGCGTCCGGCGCTGCCGCGGCGGGGGAGGGCGCCGGCCGCAGGGCGGCGGTGCCGGCATCGCTGCAGGCCTCGCTGCTGGCGCGGCTGGAACGGGTGGGCGGCGCCCGCGCGGTGGCCGAGGCGGCGGCGGTGATCGGCCGGGAATTCGAGCCCGAGCTGCTGGCCGATGTCCTGGAGGAACCGCTGCCGGCGCTGGGGGTACGGCTGGACCGCCTGGCCGAGACCGGGCTGCTGCAGCGCCAGGGCGCCGACCGCTTCCGCTTCCGCCACGCGCTGCTGCAGGGCGCCGCCATCGGCCTGCTGCCGCGCGACCGGCTGCGCGACCTGCATGCGAGGGTGGCGGAGCGGCTGGAGGCGGCGCAGGGCCGCGCCACGCCGCAGCGCGTGGCGCATCACTGGACCGAGGCCGGGCGCGTGACGGAGGCGCTGGCCTGGTGGCGGCGCGGCGCCGAGCAGGCCATGGCCCGCTCCGCCCCGGCCGAGGCGCTCTCGCAGCTCCGCCGCGCGCTGGCGCTGCTGCGGGAGCAGCCGGAGACCGAGGCGCGGCTGCGCGATGAGCTGGACCTGGAGTTCCGCGCCGGCGACGCGCTGCTGGTGCTGCACGGCCATGGCGCGGCGGAGACCGGCGCCACCTATGACCGCGCCCGGGCGCTGAGCGAGCGCCTGCCCGGCCGGCCGGCGCTGCGCGCCGCCATGCACGGCCAGTGGAGCCATGCCTTCATGCGCGGCCGCATCGTCGATTCGCTCGACCGGGCGGAGGCGCTGCTGCGGGTCGCGGAAGAGGCCGGGCATCCCGCCGGCCTGGTCATCGGCCACAGCGCCATGGCGCATTCGCAGGTGCTGCTCGGCCGGTTCCGCGCGGCGGCGGAAAGCGCCGCGCGCAGCCTGGCGCAGCACGACCCGGCCGACCGGGCCGGGCGGCACGACATGGCGCTGCAGGTCATGCTGATCAGCACCCGCTGCTACTTCGCCTTCGCCCGCATGTTCCTCGGCCGGGCGCAGGAATTGCGGCAGGAGCTGGCGATGACCCTGGCCGCGGCGGAACGCTCCGGCGTGCCCTTCGCCATCGCCAATGCCGGCTATGCGCTGGGCTTCCACGATGCCTGGCACGGGGCCGAGGCTGCGGCGCTCGACCGGCTGGTGGTGACGGCCGCCTATGCGCAGGAACAGGCGATCGGCTTCATCGGGCTGACCGCCGCCGCCCTGGCCGCCCAGCTGGCCGGGCGGGCCGGCGACCCGGGCCGCGGCCTCGTCGCGGTGCGCCGCGCCATCGCCGGCGCCGAGGCCACCGGCCTGCTGGTCCTGCAGCCGCATTTCCTCGGCATCGAGGCGGAGCTGGTGGCGCTGGCCGGCGATGTCGCGGCCGGGCTGGCGCGACAGGAGGCGGCGGAGGCGGCGATGCGCGCCAGCGGCGCGCTATGGGAGGAAGCGCCGATGCTCTGCCGGCGGGCGGAGATGCTGCTGGCGCTGGACCGCCGGGCCGAGGCGGTGGCGGCGCTGCGCCGGGCGCGGGCGGTGGCGCAGGGGCAGGGGGCGGGGCTGTTCGCGCTGCGCGCCGCCGCGGCCCTGGCGCCGCTGCTCGACGCCGAGGATGACGGCGGGGAGGCGCGGGCGATGCTGGCCGAGGCGCTGCGCCCCTTCGCCGGGCTGGAGGAGCCGGTGGTGCAGCGCGCACGGGCCTTGCTGGCCGCCCTGGGCGGCGCGGCGCCGGGGGATGCGGACCCCGTGGCGGGCGGCGCCTGACCACCTGAGGCAGCGACCGGGGCCTGCCGCCGGCGGCGCCCGCGCCCGATCTGTCGCATTCCTGGCAAGGCGTCGCATCCGCCGGGGCGGATACCGGTCTTGTGCCGTGGCGCTTGTCAGCCGGCCCGTGCCATAAGAGAAATAAGGTGGCCATGGGACCGGCTGGCCGGCCGTCGCCCGCCCTGCCGGCGGCGCGCGATCGCCGCGGCGGGCCCTGGCGAGGGCGAGGGCCCGCGGCGGGAGGAGCGGCGCGGGACCGGACGGGGAGCAGCATCGCCTTGGGCCAGATGGCGGAACGGGTGACGGCGGCCGAAGCGCGCGACGCGGGCGTGACCTGCGCCGGCTGCGGCGCCGTGCTGCCCGCCACCGCCCGCTTCTGCAGCGACTGCGGCCTGCGCCAGAAGCCCGGCGCGCCGCCGCGGCAGGGCGCGCCGCGGTCGCGCGAGCTGCGGCCGATGACCGTGCTGTTCTGCGACGTCGTCGGCTCCTCCGCCCTGGCCATCGGCGGCGACCCGGAGGAATTCGCCGAATCCATCGCCCGCTTCTACCGCCTGACGACCGAGGCGGTGACGGCGCATGGCGGCCATCTGGGCCGCCTCGTCGGCGATGGCGTGCTGGTCTATTTCGGCTATCCCGCGGCGCAGGAGGACGATGCCGAGCGCGCGGTGCGCGCCGCGCTGGCGATCCTCGACGCCGTCGCCGCCATGCCGGGCCGCGCCGGGCAGAAGCTGGCGGTCCGCATCGGCATCTCGACCGGGCTGGTGGTGGTGGCGGACGTGGCCGATACCGGCGACCCGCGCAACCTGGATGTCTTCGGGGAGACGCCGAACCTCGCCGCCCGGCTGCAGGCGCTGGCGAAGCCGGGCACCGTCCTGGTGTCGGACAGCGTGAAGCGGCTGGTCGGCGCGCTCTTCGCCTTCCGCGACCAGGGCGCGCATCCGATGAAGGGCTGGCCGGACCCGGTGCCGGTCTGGCAGGTGCTGGGCGTCTCCGCCAGCCCGGACCGCTTCGCGGCGCGGGCGGAAGGCGCGGCGCTGCCGCTGTTCGGCCGCGCCGCGGCGCTGGCGCGGCTGCGCGCCCTCTGGCTCTCCGCCCAGTCGGGGCAGGGGCGGGCGGTGCTGGTCTCGGGCGAGGCCGGCATCGGCAAGTCCCGCCTGGTCGCGCAACTGCTGCGGGAGGCGGAGGTGCGGCTGCCGGTGCGCTACTTCGCCGCGCCGCACCAGCAGGGCATGGCGCTGCATCCGGTGCTGCAGCAGATCCAGCGCGACAGCCGCATGGCGCGGGAGGATCCGGCGGACATGCGGGCGGCCAAGCTGCGCGCGCTGATGCCGTCGCTGGACCCGGTGGACCTGGCGCTGGTCGCGGAGCAGCTCTCGCTGGAGCATCCCAGCTTCGCCCGCGTCCCGATGATGCCGCCGCAGCGCCGGCGCGAACGCCTGCTGCATGCCCTGATGGAGGGGCTGGAGGCGGTGACGCGCGAGCGGCCGGTGCTGATGGTGCTGGAGGATGCGCATTGGGCCGACCCGACCACGCGCGAGCTGGTCGGCCTCTGGATGGAGCGGGTGACGCGCCTGCCGGTGCTGACCGTGGTCACCGCGCGGCCGGAATTCCAGCCGGCCTGGCTGGGCGCCGAGGGCGTGGAGCGGCTGGGCCTCGCGCCGCTGGGGGAGGCGGAGGCGGCCGAGCTGGTGCGCTGCGTCGCCGGCGACGTGCCGCTGCCCCCGCAGGCGGCGCGCGACATCCTGCGCCGCGCCGATGGCGTGCCGCTGTTCCTCGAGGAACTGACGCGGGCGGTGGCCGAGCAGGTGGCGCAGGGCCCGGCGGCCGGCGACCCGGCGCGGCCGCGCGGCAGCGAGCGGGCGAGCGTGCCGGTGTCCCTGCACGCCTCGCTGCTCGCCCGTCTCGACCGGCTGGGGGAGGCGCGGCCGGTGGCCGAGGTCGCGTCCGTCATCGGCCGCGAATTCGATGCCGACCTGCTGGCCCTGGTGATGGAGCGCGAGGAGGACGGGCTGGCCCCGGCGCTGGAGCGGCTGGTGGAATTCCGCCTGCTGCAGCGGCAGGGCGGCACCTTCCGCTTCCGCCATGCCCTGATCCAGGATGCGGCGCTGAGCCTGCTGCCGCGCGAGCGTTACCGGACCCTGCATGCGCGGGTCGGCGACATCTTGGAGGCGCGCTTCCCCGAGGTGGCGCAGGCCCAGCCGCAGGTCATCGCGCATCACCGGGCGGAAGCGATGCAGCCGGAGGCGGCGGTGGCCTGGTGGCTGCGCGGCGCCCAGCAGGCGACCGCCCGCGGCGCGATGGAGGAGGCGCTGGTGCCGCTGCGCCGCGGCATCGCCCTGCTGCAATCCCTGCCGGAGAGCGAGGCGCATGCCCGCGCCGAGCTGGACATGCAGCTGCTGGCCGGCAATGCGCTGCTGAGCCTGCGCGGCCACAGCGCGCTGGAGACGGGCCAGGCCTATGACCGTGCCCGCGCGCTGAGCGAGTCGCTGCCCGACCGGCCGCAGCTGCGCAACGCCATGCATGGCCAATGGAGCCATGCCTGGATGCGCGGCCGCATCGCGCAGTCCCTGGACCGCGCCGGGGAGCTGCTGGCGGTGGCGCAGCAGCGCGGCTCGACCGGCGCGCTTTCCGTCGCGCATGGCTCGCTCGGCCACTCGCTCTTCGTGCAGGGCCGCTTCGCCGAGGCGGTGGGGCATCTCGAGCTTTCGCTGGAACACGAGGACCGCAGCGACCGGGACCGGCGCTACGCGCTCTCCGCCCTCGTCGCCTCGCTGTCCACGCGCTGCTACTGGGTTTGGGCGCGGGCCTTCATGGGCCGGCTGGAGGAGGTGCGGCGCGACCTGGCGGCGATGACCGAGGCGGCCAGCGCGTCCCGCGTGCCCTTCACCACCGCCTATGCCCGCTACGCCGTCGGCCGCTACGACTACGACCGCGGCGCGACGGACGCCGCCATCGCCGGGCTGCGCGCCACCATCGCCTTCTGCGAGGAGCACGAGATCCAGTATCTCGATTCCGCCTCCAAGGCGATCGTCGGGCTGCTGGAGGGCCGGCGCGGCGACATCGCCGGCGGCCTGGCGCTGGTGCGCGACGCCATCGCCTGGAACCGCGGCATGGAGGCGATGACCTATGTGCCGAGCTATCTCGGCATGGAGGCGGAGTTGCTGGCGCTGGCCGGCGACCCGGCCGCGGGCCTGGCGAAGCTGGAGGAGGCCTTCGCCCTGCTGGGAGAAAGCGGCGCGCTGTGGGAGCAGGCGACGCTGCTGCGCCAGCGCGGCGAGATCCACCGGCAGGCCGGGCAGGAGGCCGCGGCGGAGGCCGATCTGCGCGCCGCGGTCGCCGCGGCGGAGGCGCAGGGCGCGCTGCTGTTCCGCCTGCATGCGGCGCAGTCCCTGGCGCGGCTGCTAGCCGCGACCGGCCGGACGGCCGAGGGCTGCGCCGCGCTGGACACGGCGCTGCGGCCCTTCCGGGCGGAAGCGGAGCCCTGCGTGCTGCAGGCCCGGGCGCTGCTGGCGCGGATCACCGAGGGGCGCGCCATCCCCGTCGGCTGACCCCGTCCCGGGCGCGACCCGCCATCCTTGCCCGGCATCGACGCCGGTGGCGCGCCGTCAGCCCTTGGCGCCGTAGCTGGCGCCCATGCCGGCGGAGGGATCCATCTGCACGCCATAGGGCGGGATGGGATAGCGGATGCCGTTCCTCGCCAATGCCCGCATCCCCTCCACCGCCTTCTGCAGGTCGGCCGGCCGGATCGCCATGAGCATCTCCTCGTCCGGCACGCCGCCATAGCGCCGCTCGGCATAGCAGGGCAGGGACAGGCTCGGCTCGCCGGTCGCCAGCGCGCGGCCCCAGCTATCGGCGCAGGCGGTCTCCCCCACCACCGACCAGTCGAATTTCTTGTAGCCCGTGTACTGCAGCCCGTTGATCAGGATGATCATCTGCCCGGGCGTCGCATAGACCAGCGCGATGTCGGCGGGGTCGAGCCGGCCGCTGTCCAGCGGGCCGACCGCCATCGCCCGGTAGCGGCCATGCGGCACGCAGGTCAGCGCCTGCTGCCGCGCCGCCGCGCTTTCCGCATCGCCGTGCCAGACGCCGACATAGCGCGCGCCCGTGTCGTCGCGCGGCGCCAGGCCGATCACCGCCTGGCATTGCTGCCCGACCAGGTCGTCGGCGGTGATGCCCACCGTCCAGCCCAGCCGCGCCGCCATGCCGACGATCTGGTCGGTGGTGTGCTTCGCCTTCGGCCGGCGGATGCGCGGGATCGCTTCCATCGCCTCCACCGTCTCGAACAGCTTCATGGCGGTGACGGTGGTGCGCAGCCGGAGCAGCGCATTCAGGTCCGCCACCAGCTGCCGCGTATCGATCTCCATCGCGTCCTCCCCTTGGCATCGGCGCCGAGCCTACAGCGGATTGCCGGCGGACCCGAATGCCGCCGATCCCGGCGGATCGATCGCCGGACGGGTCATGCGTCCCGCCGCGGCGCGTCCCGCGCCGGCCATGCGCGGCCCGATTGCGCTTGCAACGAAAGCCTGCGGGGCGCGAAGCTTCCCGCGGCCTAAAAGGGCGGAGGAGACGCATCCATGGGGTTCCTGACCGACGAAGAGATCGCCGCGCTGCGGCCGGCGCAGGAGGCGATGTTCCCCTCGCCGATCCCGACCCAGGTCGTCGCCTCCGACGAATTCTCCCCCATTCCGCAGACTGAGCAACAGAAGCAGGTGGAGGCGCGGATCAAGGACCTGGCCGATGAGATCGGCACGAAGCACGGGCTCGACCGCCGCCGCTTCCTGACCACCGCGTCCGGCATGGCGGCCGCCTTCCTGGCGATGAACGATGTCTATGGCCCGGTCTTCGGCGTGACGACGGCGGAGGCGCAGGAGCGCGACCGGGCGGAGGCGCGCGCGGCATCGCTCCGCGACCAGTTCATCATGGACGTGCACACGCATTTCCTGCGCGACGACACCCGCATCATGGGCTTCGTCGAGATGCGCCGTGCGGTCGGCCGCGCCGGCTGGAACCCGGCGCTGAACCCGGCCGAGCAGAGCATCGACAGCCTGAAATACGCCAACTGGTTCAAGGAGGTCTTCCTCGACAGCGACACCAAGGTGGCGATGATCAGCGGCGCCCCGTCGGACGAGGCGCAGGACTGGTTTCTGACCAACCAGATGAAGTTCGACGCGCGCAAGCGGATCAACGACGCCGCCGGCACCCGCCGCGCGATGAGCCACGCCATCTTCACCCCCGGCCAGCCCGGCTGGCTGGAGCAGGTGGACAAGGCGATCGAGGAGCTGAAGCCCGACAGCTTCAAGGGCTACACGATCGGCGACAACACCAACAAGCACCTGGCGCAATGGCCCTGGCGGATGGATGACGAGAAAGTCGTCTATCCCTTCTACGAGAAGCTGCTGAAGGCCGGGCACAACATCGTCTGCGTCCACAAGGGCCTGTTCCCGCCGCAGATCGAGGCGCGCTTCCCGCATCTGCTGCCCTATGCGCGCGTCGACGACGTGGGCAAGGCGGCGAAGGACTGGCCGGGGATCAATTTCGTCATCTACCACAGCGCCTACCGCTTCGCCGGCGGCGGCACCGCCGAACAGGGGATGGAGCAGTTCGAGCGCACCGGCCGCGTCGAATGGGTCAGCGACCTGGCGGAGATCCCGGCGAAATACGGCGTGACCAACGTCTATGGCGATCTCGGGCAGATCTTCGCGCAGTCCACCGTCGTGCAGCCGCGGCTCTGCGCCGCCATGATGGGCATCCTGGTCAAGGGGCTGGGCGCCGACCACGTGGTCTGGGGCACCGACGCGGTCTGGACCGGCAGCCCGCAATGGCAGATCGAGGCGCTGCGGCGGCTCGAGATCCCCGAGGATCTGCAGCGCCGCTTCGGCTTCGCCCCGCTCGGCCCCGCCGACGGCCCGGTGAAGACCGCGATCTTCAGCGGCAACAGCGTGAAGATGTACAAGTACGACCAGCGCCGCGCGGGTCTGGAGGACGATGCGGTGTCGCGGGTGAAGCGCGACTACGCCGCGGCGGGCGGGGAGCGCAGCAACCTGGCCTATGGCTACGTGGCCGGCTGACGCCTGGTTTCCGAAGGCCCTTCGGCCTTTGGTGGGGGGAGTTCGAGGGGGGCGAAGCCCCCCTCGCATCACTCGATCCGCAGGTTCGCCCCGCGGATCACCCCGCCCCACTTGTCCAGCTCCTGTGCGACCAGCGTCGTCATCTGCGCGGGATTGCGGGTCCAGACGGTGGCGCCGGCGCGGGTGATGCGCTCGGCGGTCTCCGGCGCTTCGGCGATGCGGATGATCGCCTCCGCCAACCGGTCGCGGATCGGCGCCGGCAGGTTGGCGGGGCCGACGAACCCGAACCACACATGGACCTCCACCTCGGGGAAGCCGAGCTCGGCGAAGGTCGGAACCTCGGGCAGCGCCGGGTCGCGCGCGCTGCCCGTGACCGCCAGCGCGCGCAGCCGGCCTTCCTGCACATGGCCCAGCGCGTTGGGCAGGTTGTCGATGGACATGGTCAGCCGCCCCGCCACCAGGTCCACCTGCGCCGGCGCGCTGCCGCGATAGGGCACATGGGTGATGTCCGTGCCGGTCTTCGCCTTGAACAGCTCGGCCGCGAGATGCGGGCTGCTGCCGGCGCCGGAACTGCCGAAGGTGAGCCGCCCCGGCTGCGCCTTCGCCGCCGCGATCAGGTCGGGCACGCTGCGGATCGGCCCATCCGCCTTCACCACCAGCACGTTCATCACCCGCGCGACCACGGCGACGGGCGTGATGTCGCGCTTCGGGTCGTAGCCGGTGTTGGCGAACAGGAAGGGGTTCATGCAGAGATTGGCGGTGTTGGCGACCACGATCTGGTGGCCATCCGGCGCCGCCTGCGCGGTGGCGGCGATGGCGAGCGAGCCGCTGGCGCCCGGCCGGTTCTCCACCAGGCCGGGCTGGCCCAGCGCATCCTGGAAGCGTTCCCCGATGAGGCGCCCGAGCGCGTCGTTGATCGCGCCCGGGGTATAGGGAATGAGGATGCGGACCGGCTTCTCCGGCGCCCAGGCGCACGCCGCGCCGGGCAGCGCGAGCAGGGCAGGGGCGGCGAGCAGCGCGCGGCGCGTCGGGGTCATGGCGTGGTCCTCCCGCAAGTTTTGCGGGAAGGCTACACGGCTTTCAGCCGCTGCCGCAGTTCGAATTTCTGGATCTTGCCCGTGCTGGTCTTGGGCAGCGGGCCGAAGCTGACGCGCTTCGGGCATTTGAAATGCGCCAGGCGCTGGCGACACCAGGCGATTACCTCCGCCTCGGTCGGCGGCGCCGCGTCGGGCGCCGGCGTGACGAAGGCGTGCGGCACCTCGCCCCATGTCTCGTCGGGCGCGGCGACAACGGCCGCTTCCATGATGGCGGGGTGGGCGTAGAGCACTTCCTCCACCTCGAGGGTCGAGATGTTCTCGCCGCCGCTGATGACGATGTCCTTGGCCCGGTCCTTCACCTCGATATAGCCGTCCGGGTGCAGCACGCCGAGATCGCCGGTGTGGAACCAGCCGCCGGCGAAGGCGGCGTCATTGGCCTTGGGGTTATGCAGGTAGCCCTTCATCACCGTGTTGCCGCGCAGCATGATCTCGCCCAGCGTGGCCCCGTCCGCCGGCACCGGCCGCATCGTGGCGGGGTCGAGGACCGTGGCTTCCTCCAGCAGCGGGTGGTTCACGCCCTGGCGCGCCATGAAGGCCGCCTTCTCCGGCAGCGGCAGGTCCTCGAGGCCGGGCTGCCACAGGCAGATGGTCGCGGGGCCGTAGCACTCCGTCAGGCCATAGAGATGCGTGACGGAGAAGCCCATTTCCTCCATCCGCGCGATGACGGGCGAAGGGGGCGCGGCGCCGCCGGTGGCGATGGCGACCTCGTGGCCGAAGCGGCGCTTCTTCTCCTCCGGCGCGTGGATCAGCATGGTCAGCACCACGGGCGCGGCGCACATATGGGTCACGCGATGCTCGGCGATGCCCGCGAAGATCGCGCCCGGTTCGACCCGGCGCAGGCAGACATGCGTGCCGCCCTGGAGCGTCACGGCCCAGGTATAGGTCCAGCCATTGCAGTGGAACATCGGCAGCGTCCAGAGATAGACGCTGCGCGGCGTCAGCCCGAAGGCCAGCGCATTGCCGCAGGCATTCAGGTAGGCGCCGCGGTGATGCGCGACGACGCCCTTCGGGTCGCCGGTGGTGCCGCTGGTGTAGGACAGCGCGATCGCCTCCCACTCGTCCTCCGGCATGCGGATGGGCGCGCCCGGGTCGCCGCTGGCGAGGAAGGCCTCGTAGTCCCTCGGGCCCAGCGGCTCGCCGCCCGGGCCTTCGGGGTCGTCGATATCCACCACCGGGGGCGGCGCGTCCAGCCCGGCCAGCGCCACCCGCGCGACGCCGGCGAATTCCCGGTCCACCAGGAACAGCTTCGCGCCGCTGTGGCGCAGGATGAAGCCGATGGCGGCGGCATCCAGCCGGATGTTCACGGTCAGCAGCACGGCGCCGGCCATGGGCACGCCGTAATGCGCTTCCAGCATCTCCGGCGTGTTGGGCGCCAGCACCGCCACGACATCGCCCGGCGCGATGCCGGCGCCGCGCAGCGCGGAGGCCAGCCGCCGGCTGCGTTCCGCCATCTGCGTATAGGTGAAGCGCCGGGCGCCGTGGATGACGGCGGTGCGGTCGGGGTAGATCCGTGCCGCCCGCTGTAGGAAGGAGATGGGCGTCAGCGGGACATGATTCGCCGCTAGCTGCGGCAGCGTGTCTAGGCCCGCGGCCTCATCCACGGCCGGCGCCCCAGGAGAAGAAATCCTTGCCCTGGCGGCGGAGGAAATTGGTCAGCACCATCCGGTGCACCTCGGACGCGCCGTCCACCAGCCGGGCCTGGCGGGCATAGCGGTACATCCACTCCACCACCGTGTCCTTGGAATAGCCGCGGGCGCCGAGCAGTTGCAGGGACGTGTCGACGGCGCGGTGCAGCGCATCGGCGACCACGACCTTGGCCATGGAGACTTCCTTCCGCGCCAAGCTGCCCTGGTCCAGCAGCCAGGCGGCGCGCATGGTCAGCAGGCGGCCGATATCCAGCTCCATCGCCGCCTGGCCGATCATCTGCTGCACGCTCTCCTTCTCGATCAGCGTGCTGCCGAAGGCCTTGCGCACCTCGACGCGCTCCATGGCAATCTCGAGCGCGCGGCGACCCATGCCGGTCCAGCGCATGCAATGCGTCAGCCGGGCGGGGCCAAGGCGGATCTGCGTGGCGCGCAGCCCGTCGCCGACCTTCATCAGGACATTCTCGTCGGCGACCTCGAGCCCGTCGAATTCCAGCTCGCAATGGCCGCCATGCTCCTCCGGCCCCATGATCGGGATGCGGCGGAGGATGCGCCAGCCCGGCTGGTCCGCATGGAACAGGAAGGCGGTCAGCCCGTTGCGGTCGTCCTCCCCGGTGCGGGCCATCAGGATGAAATGCTTCGCCGCCTCGGCGCCCGTGATGTAGTGCTTGCGGCCGAAGATCACCCAGCGGTCGCCGCGCCGCTCGGCCCGCGTATAGGTCATGGACGGGTCGCTGCCGCAGCCATCGGGCTCGGTCATCGCGAAGGCGCTCTGCACCTTGCCGTCGATGATCGGCTGCAGCCAGCGTTCCTTCTGCGCCTCGGTCCCCACCATGTTCAGCAGGCGCATGTTGCCATCGTCCGGCGCGGCGCCGTGGAAGACGACAGGGCCGAAGATGCTGCGGTTCATCTCCTCGTAGCAGACCGCCAGCCCGACCATGTCGAGCCCGCCGCCGCCCCTTTCCTGCGGCATGCCGAGCGCCCAGAGGCCCTTCGCCTTGGCCTCGGCGCGCAGCTCCTCCAGCAGCGGCTTGCGGATGTTCTCGTGCTCGTCATAGCTCGCCGGGTCGGATTCCAGCGGGATGATGCGCGTCTCGACCATGGCGCGGATGCGCTGGCGGAGTTCGTCCACCTGCGGGGAGAGCGAGAAATCCATGGGGCTTGCGTCCTAGAGCGGGTTCACCGAATGCCCGCCATCCACCACCAGCGCGGCGCCGGTCATGTGCGCGCCGGCCGGGGAGGCGAGCAGGAGCAGGGGGCCGGTCAGATCCTCCGGCTGGCCGAGGCGGCGCTGCGGCACGCGCTTCACCACGGCCTGCCCGGCATCCGAGGCGAAGAACTCGGTGTTGATCGGCGTCTGCACATAGCCGGGGCAGAGGGCGTTCACCCGGATGCCGTGGCGCGCCAGCTCCACCGCCATCTGCTTGGTCAGCTGCACCAGCCCGGCCTTGGAGGCGGTGTAGGCGGCGACGCCCGGCAGGATGCGCAGCCCGCCGATGGAGGCGATGTTGATGATGCTGCCGCCGCGCTTGGCCGCCACCAGGCGGCGCGCGCCTTCCGTCGCCACCAGGAAGGGGCCGCGCAGGTTCACGTCCAGCACGCCGTCCCAGTCCGCCTCGGTCTGCTGCAGCAGCGGGCGGGTGACGGCGATGCCGGCATTGTTCACGATGACGTCGCAGGGCGCGCCGAAGGCGGCCTCGGCGGCGTCGAAGGCGCGGGCGACCGCAGTCGCCTCCGTCACGTCCAGCGGCACCGCGGCGGCGCGCTCGCCCAGCTCGGCGGCCAGCGCCTGCAGCGCCTCCACCCGGCGGGCGGCCAGCACCACGCGGGCGCCGGCGGCGTGCAGCACGCGGGCGAAATGCGCGCCGAGCGCGCCGGACGCCCCGGTGACCAGGGCGGTCGAACCGCCGAGCGAGAAGAGATCCGCCGCGTCGCTCATGCTGCCCGGGGCGCGTCGCCCCTGTCCTCCCTGGCTGTGCCTTGCCGGCAAGAAACCACCGCGCCCCGGGGGGCGCAAGGCCGCCGCCCGGCGCTACGGTCCGGCGATCTCCGCCAGCAGCCGCGCATGGCTGCGGGCGCCCTGGTGCAGGCAGCGCATCTCGAATTTCTCGTTCGGGCTGTGCACCTGGTCGTCCTCCAGCCCGAAGCCGACCAGCAGGCTGTCCAGGCCGAGGATGCGCCGCAGGCTCTCCACCACCGGGATGGAGCCGCCGCAGCCCATCAGCAGCGCCGGCTTGCCGTATTCCGCCTGCAAGGCGCGCCGCGCCGCCTGCACCCAGCGGCTGTCGGCCGGCACCTCGATGCCGGGGGTGGTGCTGAAGATCTGCACCTCGGCGCTGCAGTCGGGCGGCAGGCGGTCGGCGACGAAGCGGCGGATGCCCTCGGCCACCTTCTGCGGATCCTGCCCGGGTACCAGCCGGCAGGACAGCTTGGCATGCGCCTCCGCCGCGATGACGGTCTTGCCGCCTTCCCCGGTATAGCCGCCCCAGATGCCGTTGATGTCGGCGGTCGGCCGCGCCCACAGCCGCTCCAGCGCGCCGCGGCCCTTCTCGCCGACCGGGACGGACAGGCCGATGGCGCGGAGATAGGCCGCCTCGTCGAAGCCCAGCGCGTCCCATTCCACCCGCTGGGCGTTGGTCAGTTCCCTGACGCCGTCATAGAAGCCGGGGATGCGCACGCGCCCGTCCTCGTCATGCAGGTCGCCCAGGATCTGCGTGAGCAGGTTGATGACGTTGCGGGCGGACCCGCCATACATGCCGGAATGCAGGTCGCGGCTCGCCGCCCGCACGTCGATCTGGCTGTAGACCATGCCGCGCAGGCTGGTGGTGAGGGCGGGCGTGTCGATGTCCCACATGCCGGTGTCGCTGATGACGGCGACATCGGCGCGCAGCGCGTCGCGGTTCTCCGCCAGGAAGGCGTCGAGGCTGGTGCTGCCGACCTCCTCCTCCCCCTCGACCAGCACGGTGACGCGGCAGGGCGGGCCGCCGGCCACCGCGTGCCAGGCGCGGAAGGCCTCCAGCCAGGTCATGCACTGGCCCTTGTCGTCCACCGCGCCGCGGGCGACCACGCGCGGGCCGCGCGGGCCCTCGACCACCGCCGGGTCGAAGGGCGGGGAGGTCCAGAGGTCGAAGGGCTCGGCCGGCTGGACGTCGTAATGGCCGTAGAACAGCAGATGCGGGGCGTTGGCGCCACCGGTGCCGGGATGCGTCGCCAGCACCACGGGATGGCCGGCGGTCGGCTTCACCTCGGCGGCGAAGCCCAGCCCGGCAAGCTGCGCCGCCATCCAGTCCGCGGCGCGGCGGCAATCCGCGGCATGCGCCGGCTGGGCGCTGACGCTGGGGATGCGGAGCCAGTCGATGAGCCGGGCGCGGGCCTCGGGCGCGGTCTCGTCCAGATGGGCCAGGATGGCGGGAAGGGGTTGGGTCATGCCGGCAATCCACCATGCCGTCGCCGCCGGGCCAAGCGGCATTGCGCCCATGGTTCGCCCGCGCCGCCGGCCCCGCATTGCCCCCCTGCATTGCCCTCTGCATTGCCGCCCTGGCGCCGGCATGGGACCAAGGCGGCCGAACCGCGGAGGCGCGCCATGAAGGTCTTCCTCACCCACCCGCCCGATGCGCTGGCGAACTACTACGGCGAACGGGCGCTGGCGGCGCTGCGCGGCGTGGCGGAGGTGGTGCTGAACCCGACCGGCCGGCACCTGGCCGGGCGGGACCTGGCCGAGGCCGCCGCCGGCTGCCAGGCCATCGTCAGCTACCGCCAGTCGCCGGGCGAGGCGGAGACCTTCCGCCATGCGCCCGACCTCGTCGCCTTCCTCCGCTGCGCGGTCGATATCCGCAACGTGGACGTCGCGGCGGCGAGCGAGGCGGGCGTGCTGGTCACCCGTGCGACGCCGGGCTTCATCCCCTCGGTCGCCGAACTCGTGATCGGGCAGATGGTGGATCTGGCCCGCGGCGTCAGCGCGGCCGCCGCCGGCTATCACCGCGGGGAGGTGCCGCCGGCCCGGATGGGGCTGCAGCTGGCCGGCAGCACGCTGGGCATCATCGGCTATGGGGCCATCGGGCGCTACCTGGCGCCGCTCGGCCTCGCGCTCGGGATGCGGGTGCTGGTGGCGGACCCGCATGCGGCGCCCGAGGATCCCCGGCTGGAACACATCCCCTTCGAGCGCCTCCTGGCCAAGAGCGACGTGGTGGTGTGCCTGGCGGTGGCGACGGAGGCGACCGAGAACCTGCTGGACGCCGCCGCCTTCGCCCGCATGAAGCCCGGCGCGCTGTTCCTGAACCCGTCGCGCGGCAACCTGGTGGATGAGGCGGCGCTGCTGGCGGCGCTGGAGGGCGGCCGGCTCGGCGGCGTCGCCATGGATGTCGGCCGCGCGCCGGACCAGATGCCGACGCCGGCGGTGGCGCGCCACCCGAAGGTGGTGGCGACGCCGCATATCGGCGGGCTGACGCCGCAGGCGATCGAGCACCAGGCCTTCGACACGGTACGGCAGGTGACGGCGCTGGCCGAGGGGCGCGTGCCGGAGAATGCCGTGAATGCGCCGCAGGCGACGCGGCTGAGGCGACTCAACATCACCCTGCCGGCGTGAAGCGGGGAGGGGCGCCGCGGGGTCCCCGGGGCGCGGCGCGCCCCGGGGACCCCTGCCCCTTCCAGACCCACCCCGCCAAGCGCCGAAGGGCCCCTGGAACCCGCGCGTTCAGCGCCGCAGGAAATGCGTGCCCAGGATCTCCAGCACCACGACGCCGTCCGCGACGCGCCGGCCGGTATAGACCACCTTCGCCACGCCGCGGTCGGGCTTGCTGCGGGAAGGATGCAGCGCCTCGATCCGCGCGGTCAGGGCGATCTCGTCGCCCGGCCGCACCGGCGCCGGCCAGCGCACGGTCTGCTCCGTGCCGCCCAGCGAGACATCCTTCACCCAGCCGGTCCGGATGATGTGGCCGAAGGCCGTGGCCTGGGTGTGCAGGCCGCTGGCGATGATGCCGCCGAAGGGGCTCGCGCGCGCCGCTGCCTCGTCGACGTGGAAGGGCTGCGGGTCGTAGCGGTGGGCGAAGTCGAGGATCTCCGCCAGTTCCATGCGGAACTGGCCGAAATCGAATTCCTGCCCGACCGCGAGGTCGTCGAAGGAACGGAGCGGCGTAGGCATGGACGGCCTCCCGGCAGCCTGGCGGCGAGGGGGCATCCTGCCGGGACGCGCGGCGCTGGCAAGCCGTGCCCTGCCGGGTGGCGGCGTCCCGCCCCGTGTGGCCCACTCGCCCCGCGTTGAGGCGCGCGGGCTGCCGTACCGGCACCCGAAGCGGTTCGGTCGTCGGGACGCGCAGATCGCCCCGACCCATGGCGCGCCGGGCGATACCGCGCAAGGACTGCTCCGGCCCGCCGGCCTTGGCGCGAGGCCCGGCCTGGCGGCGGCTCATGCTGCCGGCCGTCGCTCGCGACCGACGAACGGCCCCTCGGTCGCCGGGCGGCTGGCGCCGCGGCGCCCCTCCGGGCGCTCGGCAGGGATGGAGCATTCCTGCCGCTGGTGTCAGGCGGCCCGGCGGCGGCGCGCCAGGGCCAGCGCGGCCAGGCTGCCGGCGGCCAGCGCCAGCCCGGCCGGTTCGGAGATCCGCGCCGGGGCGACGACCGGGTTGACGGTGTTGGTGAAGGCGAAGATCAGGTCGTTGTAGTCGTAGTCCGATCCGTCGGCGCTGCGCCGGTCCTCGAACCCCACGAACAGCACGCGGGTCGCGCCCGGCATCGCCGCCAGCGCCAAGCCTACCGCCGCCGGCAAGGCGCCCACGCCGAAATCGGCATAGTCGGCCGAGGATTTGGCATGGAAGCGGCCGGCATCGCCCGGGTCGGCCAGGCCGGTGGTGAAGCCGTAGCGCATGGTCAGGTTGTCCAGGGTGAAGGACAGGGCCTGCGGCGCGGAGAAGTCGCCGATGGTGGCCATGGCACCCGGCGCGGTGCGCAGGGTGTTCCCGAACAGGACCGGGCCCTCGCCCGGGACGGATCCGAAGCGCAGCGCGCTGGTGTCGCCGGCGAAGGCGGCGACGAAGATCGCCCGCACCTCGCCCAGGCCGGATAGCGGGGTCGAGACCAGCGTCGCCGCTGCCCGGGCCGGCGCGACGCCCAGCGTCAGGCCGGACAGGACGACCAGGATGGCGGCGAGCAGCTTGATCATGGCGTGGGGGCGGTATCAAAAAAAGGACATTCTGCCAAGAGTGATCTCGGCGGCGCCTTCGCCTCGGCCTGCCCCCGGCGGCGCGAGCCCAGGGCCCGCGGTGGGGCGCCGGGGGCGCCGGGTGCCGGGGCGGCGGTGCGCCACGCCTGCCCCTCGGACCGCGGGCGGTCAGGGCGCCCCGGCAGCCGGGCGGCGACGGTTGCGCC
>NZ_SMOA01000104.1 GCF_004353985.1 Paracraurococcus ruber
GCGCCGGGAGCGGTGGGATGCGGCACCGGCGCCGCGGTGTCGGCGGCGCTGCGGCCGCCAACCCCGCCGCCCGCCAGGCGTCCCGTCACCCGGGCAGGGCGCGCCTTCCCCGCCGCGGCGCCTCAGCGGCCGCCGCGATGGGCGATGCGCAGCGCCGCGGAGCCGCCCGAGACCTTCAGCCGCGGCCCGGCCTCCGTGAGGCGGCCATCCTCCAGGCGGAGGACCGAGATGTCCTTGTCCACCATGTTGCCGACGAACAGCGTCCGGCCATCCGGCGCGAAGGCGGCGCCCTGCGCCCAGGTGCCCACCCGGGCCTCCGCCACCACCGACAGGCGCATGGCCTCCACCCGCAGCAGCCGCACCAGGCCGGGGCCGTGGAAGGGCGAGCCGGGCGGCTTGTTGGAGCCGTTCATCACCGTCACGGCCACATGCCGGCCATCCGGGCTGACGGCCAGGCCTTCCGGCGTCTGCCCGACGCTGGCCGTGTCCACCACCCGGTAGGGCTCCTTCGTCAGGTCCAGCAGGCTGACGCTGTCGGCATCGCCGGTGCCGCGGCCGAGATTGGCGACCACCGCCCAGCGCCCGTCCGGCGCGACCACCAGGGCATAGGGGCGGACGCCGGCGGTGATCTCCCGGTCCAGCTTGACGACCTTCTCGCCATCCATCTGCAGCACGTTGATCATGTGGTCGCCGGTGCGGGTCACCAGGGCGTGGCGGCCATCCGGGGTGAAGGCGACATGGCTCACCTCGGAGGAGACCGGGCCGATATCCACCTTCCCCGCCGGCGTGACCTGGCCGTTATGGAGGCGGAAGACGCTGACCGAGCCATCGGCGCGGTTGGCGACCAGCGCCATCGTGCCGGCGCGGTTGATGGTGACGCCGGCCGGGCCGGCGCCGGTCGGCAGCGTCGCCGCGATGCGCGGCGGCGTGGCGGTGAGGTCGATGACCGACAGCGAGTTGCCGGGGGTGAGGCGGCCGGGCTCCGCCGGGTTGGGGCGCTGGTTGGCGGTGACCAGCGCCAGCCGCTCATCCGGGGTGATGGCGATGGAGGTGGGCGGGCCGACCACGCTGGTGGGCACCGGGATCTCGGCGCGCAGGCTGGGCGGGCTGGCCGAGAGGTCGAAGATGGACAGGGTGTCGGGCGCCGGGTCGCGCAGGGTGCGGACCACGCCGTTGTCCAGCACCATCTTGTTGTCGTTGGCCGAGAGCAGGAGCTGCGCCTGGGCCTGGGCCGCGACGCCAAGGACGGGAAGGGCAAGGGCGGCGGCCCCGGCGAGCAGCAGGCGTTTCATTTGGTGAGCCCGATCCCTGTATTTTCGCCGCGAGTGTCGGGCGCGGGGGGCCTGGTGTCCAGCCGGGCGGTGCCTGTTGCGGGGTGGGGCGGCGGCGTGATCCGATGCCGGAATGGTCCATGGGGATGCGCATGCCGGCTGACGCCTTCGCCCTGCCGGCGGACCTGACGGGGCCGGAACGGGCGCTGGTGACCGCCGCCGCAGCCGGGGAGATCTGCGGCTTCGACGCCGCGGCGCCCGAGGCGGCGCGGCGCATCCGCGCAGCGGTGATCGTCGCGCTGCTGCGCGGCCATGCGACGTGGCTGACCGCGCTGGGGCTGCGGCTGCGATGGGCGGTGATCGAGGGGCCGCTCGACCTCGCCGGCCTGGGCAGCGAGGAGGCGCCGGCGCCGCCGCTGGTGCTGTGGGACTCGACCGGGCCTGGGGTTGGATCCGGCGCCGGGCCGTCGGCCGGGCTCGACCTGGAGCTGACCGGGGCGGTGCTGGCGGAACTAGACCTGCGCGGCACCGGGTTGGCGCGGATCGAGGCGCGCGATCTGGTGCTGCGCCGGCGGTTGCTGCTGAATGGCTGCCGCGCCTCGGCGGGCGCGACCCTCACCATGGACGGTGCCCGGATTGGCGGCGACGTCTTCCTCGACGGTGCCAGGATCGCGGGAGAGGTCCGCTTCCTCGGCGCCGGGATCGGCGGGCAGTTCAGCGCCCGCGCGGGGACGAGGATCACCTGCGAGCACGGCGTCGCGCTTGCCTGCGACGCGATGGAGGCCAAGGGTGGTGTCTTCCTCAACGGTGCAAGCATCACAGGCGAAGTCCGCTTCCCCGGCGCCAAAATCGGCGGGCAATTCAATGCCGGCGCCGAGACCACGATCACTCACGAGGACGGCCCCGCGCTCACCTGCGACGGCATCCAGGTCGAAGGCGGCGTCTTCCTCAAGGGCGCCTGCATCACTGGCGAGGTCCGCTTCCTCTCCGCCGAGATCGGCACGCAGTTCAGTACCGGAACGGCAACGAGGATCACGCGCGCGCAGGGCACTGCGCTTGCCTGCGACAGCATGCTTATCAAGGGCGACGTATTGCTCGACGGCTCCACGATCACCGGCCAGGTTCGCTTTCCCGGCGCCGAGATTGGCGGCGCGTTCAGTGTCGGCGCGGGGACAAAGCTCATCCGCGAGAATGGCGAAGCCCTCTATTGCGACGGCATGCGGGTCAAGGGCGACGTGTTGCTCGACGGCTCCGCGATCACCGGCGAGGTCAGCTTCCTCAGCGTCGCAATCAATGGGACGTTGTCGGCTCGCGGGGGCACGCGGATTGTCTCTCCGGGAGGCAATGCCTTGGCCTGCTACAGCGCCACGATCCGGGGTGACGTCTCGCTGCGCGGCGCGACCTGCGACGGGCGGCTGGATTTCCGCGAGGCAGAGATCGGCCGCCTGTTCGATCTGCGCGGCGCCACCCTGGTCGCGGGACAAGGCGGCGCCTGCTCCTTGGATGCGGTCGGCCTGAAGCTGGGTGGCGATCTGCGGCTCGACGCGGCGCCCGGCGCGGCGCAGCCGCTCTCCCCCGCCACCTGCACCGGCGCCGTCCTGCTCGACCGCGCCCGGATCGAGGGCGCGCTGATCCTCACCGGCGCCACCCTGCGGTCGACGCCGGGCGATGCGGAGGACGTTGCCCTCTCCCTCGAACAGGCCCGCATCGAGGCGCGCATCGAGGTCAGCCACCTGCCTGCGGAGACGCGCGGCGTCTTCGACCTGCGCGGCGCCCGGACCGGGCTGCTGGACGATGCCGGCGGCACCGGCTGGGGCGAGCCCTGCCATCCCGCCCAGCCCGAGATGCGGGACGGCAAGCTTCGGGGCGTCCGGTTGCGGCTGGAGGGCTTCACCTATGACCGCCTGCCGGATTTCGAGGATGCCGCGGCAGGCTCGGCGGATGCGAAGGCGCGCAGCCGCCGGCGCCTCGCCTTCCTGATGCGGCAGTTCCCGGGCGAGACGCCGCAGCCGCATCATTTCGCGCCGCAGCCCTTCGACCAGCTGGAGCGCGTGCTGCGCGCCGCCGGCTATCCGCAGGAGGCCGACTGGTTCGCCCGGCAGAAGAACGAGTTCCGTCGCCGCTGCAAGGTGGACCCCCTGGCCGGGCGGTGGTGGAACGGCTTCGTCGGCTTCTTCTTCGGCCATTACTACTCGGTTGGCCGGGCCTTCATGACCCTCGGCCTTATGATGGTGTTGGGCATCACGCTGCTCGGCCTCGCCAACCACACCGGCGCCTATGCCAAGAAGCGGAACGAGATCGACCTCTCCCCGGCCGCGCTGGCCGAGTTGCGGCTGCGGCCGGCGCCCGGCATTGGGCCGCCGCCGCCGGACCGCGAACGCTGCTGGAAGCCGGATGCCTTCGCCGGCCACTGGTCGCCCGCGCTCAGCCGCGGGCTGGAGGTCACGGTCATGGCGCTCGACCTGCTGCTGCCGCTGGTGGACCTGAAGCAGGACAATCGCTGCGAGGTGGATACCGACCGCGACGAGCACCGGCTCTGGTCGAGCGCCCTGGCGGTCTATTCCGGCCTTGGCCTGGTCATCCTGCCGATGTTCCTCGCCACCGTCTCCGGCATCGTCCGGCGCGACAGCGCCGCGAGACACTGATGCCGGGTCCAGGGGTCGCCTGCCCTCCCGGCGCGGGGTTGAACGCCCAGGGCGTTCAACGGCGCGGCGCCGCCTGCTAGCCTCCGGCATGATCGGCATCGACTGGGGCACCACCTCCTTCCGCGCCTACCGCCTGGCGGCGCAGGGCCGCGTCCTCGACAGCCTCGAGCGCGAGGCCGGCATCCTCACCGTCCCGCCCGGCGGCTTCCCCGACGCGCTGCGCGCCGCCATCGCCCCCTGGCTGGCCGAGGGCGATACCCGCGTGCTGCTCTGCGGCATGGTCGGCAGCCGGCAGGGCTGGCAGGAGGCGCCCTACCTCCCCTGCCCCGCCGGCCCGGCGGAGATCGCCGCCGCGGTCATCCCCCTGGCCTTCGAGGGCGCCGAATGCCGCCTCGTCCCCGGCCTCGCCGCCCGCGATGCCGGCGGCGTGCCGGATGTGATGCGGGGTGAGGAGACGAAGCTGGTCGGCCTGCTGGCGGAACTCGGCGACGCCCCGGCCCTGGCCTGCCTGCCCGGCACGCACAGCAAATGGGCCCGCCTCGGCGCCGGCCGGGTCCAGGGCTTCGCCACCCAGATGACCGGGGAGACCCGCGCCGTGCTGCTGCAGCACAGCATCCTGGGTCGCCTCGCGGAACCCGGCCCGGCCTCGGACGAGGCATTCCGCCGCGGCGTCCGGCGGGCGCGGGACCCGGGCGGGCTGCTGCACCACCTCTTCGGCACCCGCGCCCTCGGCCTGATGGGCGACCTGCCCGCCGCCGAGACCGCCAGCTACCTCTCCGGCCTGCTGATCGGGCATGAGATGCTGGCGGTGCTGGCCGAAGGCCTGCCGGACGGCCCGATCCATCTCGCGGGCAGCGAAACCCTGGCCCGGGCCTATGCGCTGGCCTTCGAGGAGCATGGCCTGCCGCATCGCCGCCATGCCGACGACATCGCGGCGCGCGGCCTGGCCCTGATCGCGGAGAGCATCCCATGGTCCCTGCCCTGACCGAATGGCTGGCCCGCAGCCCGCTGGTCGCCATCCTGCGCGGCCTGACGCCGGAGGAAGCCGTCCCGGTGGGCGAGGCGCTGGTCGGCGCCGGCATCACCGTGCTGGAGGTGCCGCTGAACTCGCCCGAGCCGATCGAGAGCATCCGCCGCCTGGCCCGGCATTTCGGCGGCGGCGCGCTGGTCGGCGCCGGCACGGTGATGACGGCGGCGCAGGTCAGCGAGGTGGCGGCGGCCGGCGGCCAGTTGCTGGTCACGCCGCATGCCGATCCGGACCTGGTGCGGGTGGCGAAGACCCGCGGCATGCTGGCGGTGCCGGGCTTCTTCACCCCGGCCGAGGCCTTCTCGCTGCTCGCCGCCGGCGCCGACGGGCTGAAACTGTTCCCGGCCGAAGCCGCCTCCCCCGCCGTGCTGCGGGCGCTGCTGGCGGTGCTGCCAAAGGGGGTGCCGGTGCTGCCGGTGGGCGGCATGGCGGCGGACACGATCGGCCCCTGGCGCGCCGCCGGCGCCGCCGGCTTCGGCATCGGCTCCTCGCTCTACCGGCCGGGCGATGCGCCCGCCCTGGTGCGGGACCGGGCCAGAGCGCTGCAGGACGCCCTGCAGGGCGGTTGAACCGCCTTCGCATCAGGGGCATATGGCGGCCGGGCCAGGGCGGTTTCGGCTGCAACCATCCGCCGCGCGCCGCAGAGAAAGCCGGGAACGTCCATGATCACTCGCCGCACCGCCCTGATGCTGGGCGCCGCCACAACCCTGCCGGCGCTGGCCCTGCCCGGCATCGCCCGCGCGCAGGACGCGCTGACGCTGCGCCTGCACCACTTCCTGCCGGCGGTCTCCAACGTGCACCGCTTCTTCCTGCAGCCCTGGGCGCAGAAGGTGCAGCAGGACAGCGGCGGAAAGCTTCGCATCCAGATCTTCCCGGCCATGCAGCTCGGCGGCGCGCCGCCCCAGCTGTTTGACCAGGCGCGGGACGGCGTGGCCGACATCGTCTGGACCCTGCCGGGCACCACGCCGGGCCGCTTCCCGCGCATCGAGGTGTTCGAGCTGCCCTTCGTCTCGCACAAGCGGGCGATCGCCAACTGCCTCGCCATCCAGGAATTTGCCGAGGCCGAGCTGCGCGAGGAGTTCCGGGAGGTCCACCCGCTCTGCGTGTGGGGCCATGGCGAGGGGCTGATCCATGCCCGGCGCGAGGTGAAGACGCTGGACGACCTGCGCGGCCTGAAGCTGCGCTTCCCGACCCGCCTGACCGGCGAGGCGCTGCGGGCGCTGGGCGCCGCGCCGGTCGGCATGCCGGTGCCGCAGATCCCCGAGGCGATGACCCAGGGCGTGATCGACGGCGCCGTGGTGCCGTGGGAGGTGGTGCCGAGCATCCGCCTGCAGGAGATGGCGCGCTTCCACGCGGAAGTGCCGGGCAGCCCCACCTTCTACATCGCCACTTTCATCCTGGCGATGAACCGGGCGAAGTATGACGGCCTGCCCGCCGAGCTTCGCCAGGTGCTGGACGCCAATAGCGGCCTGGCCGCGGCGCGCATGGCCGCCGTCCCCTGGGATGAGCGCGGGCCGGTGGTCGCCGAGGATGTCCGCAAGCGCGGCAACCAGATCACCGTGATCACCGAGGCCGAGAAGGCCCGTTGGGTGGAGGCGACGAAGCCGGTGGTGGATGCCTGGCTGGCGCAGGCGAAGGAGCGCGGGCTGGACGGCGACGCGCTGCTGGGCAAGGCGCGCGCGCTGGTGGCGAAGCACGGCGCCGGCCTCGCCTGAGGTGCCGGATCCGGACGGTCCGCCGGGCGGCGTCATCGCGCGGCTGGCCCGGCTGCTGGCGCTCGCCGGCGGCCTGGCGCTGCTGGCGACCGCGCTGCTCACCACCTGGAGCGTCCTGCAGCGCTGGCTGACGCGGCAGCCGGTGCCCGGGGATTTCGAGCTGGTCTCGCTCGGCGCCGGGCTTGCCGTCATGGGCTTCCTCGCGCATGGCACGCTGATGCGCAGCAACATCCTGGTGGACAGCGTGACCTCCTGGCTCCCGCGGCGGGTCACCGACGCGGTGGATGCCTTCTGGATGCTGGTCTGGGTGGTGGTGGCGGCCGTGCTGGCGGAACGGCTGTTCGTCGGCGCGCGGGAGACGCTGCGCAGCGGCACCACCACCATGGTGCTGGGGCTGCCGACCTGGTGGGCCATCGGCCTCGGCGCGCTGGGCTTCGCCGCGACCGCGCTGGTCGCCGCCGCCTGGACCCTTCGCCTCGCGCGCGGCCGCTTCTGATGGCGCCGGAGTTCGTCCAGGCCGCGGCGGGCTTCGCCGCGCTGCTCGGCCTGATCGCGCTGCGCTGCCCGGTCGGGCTGGCCATGCTGCTGGTCGGCGCCGGCGGCTATCTCTGGATCGTCGACCTGCCGGTCCTCCTGAATTACCTGAAGACCACGCCCTGGCACCTCTTCGCCAACTACACCCTCTCGGTCATCCCACTCTTCATCCTGATGGGCGCGGTGGCGGAACGCGGCGGGCTGGCGCGCGACCTCTTCGCCGCGGCCAATGCGCTGATCGGCCACAAGCCCGGCGGCATGGCGATGAGCGTGATCGGCGCCTGCGCCGCCTTCGGCGCGGTCTGCGGCAGCAGCGTCGCCACCACCGCCACCTTCGGCCGCGCCGCCCTGCCGGAACTGCGGCGCTACGGCTACGACCCCGGGCTGTCCACCGGCACGGTCGCGGTGGGCGGCACGCTCGGCATCCTGATCCCGCCCAGCGTCATCCTAGTGGTCTATGCCATCAGCACGGAACAGAACATCGCCAAGCTGTTCATGGCGGCGCTGCTCCCGGGGCTGCTGGCGGCGCTGCTGTACATCCTGGCGATCGCCCTGCTGGCGCGGCGGCGGCCGGACCTGATGCCGGCGGCGGCGCGGGTGACGGGCGCGGAGCGGGCGCGCGCCTTCCGCAACGTCATCCCCGTGCTGCTGATCGCGCTGGTGGTGGTGGGCGGCATCTATGGCGGCGTCTTCACCCCGACCGAAAGCGCCGCCATCGGCTGCATCGCCACCCTGGCGGTCGGGCTGCTGCGCGGCTCTCTCGACCTGCGGGGCGCGCTGGATGCGCTGCTGGCCACCGCCGAGACCACGGCGATGATCTTCGTCATCCTGCTGGGGGCGGAGGTGTTCAACGCCTTCCTCGCCCTCACCTCCGCGCCCGAATTGCTGGCGCTGTGGATCAGCGAGCAGGGCTTCGCCCCCTTCGCCGTGCTGGGCCTGCTGCTGCTGGCCTATGTCGTGCTGGGCGCGGTGATGGACGAGCTGGCGATGATCCTGCTGACCCTGCCCATCTTCTTCCCGGTGGTGACGGCGCTGGATTTCGGCCTGGCCTCGTCGGAGGAGGCGGCGATCTGGTTCGGCATCCTGGTGCTGGTGGTGGTGGGCATCGGCCTGACCGCGCCGCCCATCGGGCTGAACGTCTTCGTCGTCAGTTCCCTGGCGCGGGACGTGCCGATCGCCCGCACCTATCGCGGCGTGCTGCCCTTCCTGGCCATGGACCTGCTGCGGCTGGGGCTCTGCGTCGCCTTCCCGGCACTCAGCCTCTGGCTGGTGCGGCTGCTGGCGTAACCGCGCCCGGGGCCGGCGGCGAAGCCCGGGATGGACGCCATCGCCGGAGCGCCGCCCGCATGACCCGCCCCTCCCGCCGCCGCCTCCTCGGCCTGCTGCTGCTGCCCTCCGCCACCTGCGCCCAGCCGCCCGCGCCGGCGCAGACCTATGCCGAGAACGGGCTGGCGATCCGCGGCACCGACCCGGTCGCCTATTTCACCGAAGGGCGGCCGGTGCCGGGCCGGGCGGAATTCCGGCATGACTGGCGCGGCGCCACCTGGCTCTTCGCCTCCGCCGCCAACCGCGATGCCTTCGCCGCCGCGCCGGACCGCTACGCCCCCGCCTATGGCGGCTTCTGCGCCTATGCCGTGTCGGAAGGCTACACCGCACCGACCGACCCCGCCGCCTGGCGCATCGTGGATGGCAGGCTGTTCCTGAACTACGACCGCTCCGTGCAGCGGACCTGGGAGGGCGACATCCCCGGCCGCGTGCGCCGCGGCGATGCGAACTGGCAGCGCCTGCGCCCGGCGGGCGGCTGACGCGGCCGCCGCCGCCGGTTGACCCCGGCCGCGGCCCGGCGCAACTCTCCCGCCCCAGACTTCCGGGAGGGAACGCCATGGCCGAGGCCTTCATCTGCGACGCCGTCCGCACGCCCATCGGGCGCTATGCCGGCGGCCTCGCCCCCGTCCGCGCCGACGACCTGGGCGCCATCCCGCTGCGGGCGCTGCAGGACCGCAACAAGGGCGTGGACTGGGCGGCGGTGGAGGATGTGATCTTCGGCTGCGCGAACCAAGCCGGGGAGGACAACCGCAACGTCGCCCGCATGGCGCTGCTGCTGGCCGGCCTGCCCGACAGCATCCCCGGCAGCACGGTGAACCGGCTCTGCGGGTCCGGCATGGATGCCGTCGGCATCGCCGCCCGCGCCATTAAGGCGGGCGAGGCGGACCTGATGCTGGCCGGCGGGGTCGAGAGCATGACCCGCGCCCCCTATGTCCAGGGCAAGCAGGCCGAAGCCTTCGGCCGCGCCCCCGAGATCTACGACACCACCATCGGCTGGCGCTTCGTCAACCCGAGGATGAAGGCGCAGTACGGCGTGGATTCCATGCCGGAGACGGCCGAGAACGTGGCGCAGGAATTCCAGGTCAGCCGCGCCGACCAGGACGCCTTCGCGCACCGGTCGCAGCAGCGCGCCGGCCGCGCCCAGGCGAGCGGCCGCTTCGCGCAGGAGATCGTCGCGGTGGAGATCCCGCGCCGCAAGGGCGACCCGCTGCGCGTGGAGCAGGACGAGCACCCGCGGCCCGAGACGACGCTGGAGGCGCTGGCGAAGCTGCCGACGCCCTTCCGCAAGGAAGGCGGCAGCGTCACTGCCGGCAATGCCAGCGGCGTGAATGACGGCGCCTGCGCGGTGATCGTCGCCAGCGAGGCGGCGGTCATGAAATACGGCCTGACGCCGCGCGCCCGCGTCCTCGCCACCGCCACGGCCGGCGTCGCGCCGCGCATCATGGGCTTCGGTCCGGCGCCGGCGACCCGCCGCGTGCTGGAGAAGGCCGGGCTCTCGCTGGGCGAGATCGACGTCATCGAGCTGAACGAGGCCTTCGCGGCGCAGGCCCTGGCCGTGACGCGCGACCTCGGCCTGCCCGACGACGCCGAGCATGTGAACCCGAATGGCGGCGCCATCGCGCTCGGCCATCCGCTGGGGATGTCCGGCGCGCGGCTTGTGCAGACGGCGACGCAGGAATTGCACAATCGCCAGGCGCGCTACGCCCTGGCCACCATGTGCATCGGCGTGGGCCAGGGCATCGCCATGGTGATCGAGCGGGTCTGAAGGAAGGCCGGGGGTTCGGCTGCCGCCGCGCGGCGCGCGCGAGCCCACAGAAAGGAAGGGTGGGGTTCGGGGAGGGAATACCTTTCCCTCCCCGACCTTGCCCAGGGAGACCGCCTATGTTCGTCCAGTTGAACGACATCGCCGTGCATGTGCAGGTCACGGGCCCGGCCTCCGCGCCCGCCGTGCTGCTGATGCACTCGCTCGGCACCACGCTGCAGATGTGGGACCCGCAGGCGGAGGCGCTGGCGCAGCGCTACCGCGTCATCCGCATGGACATGCGCGGCCATGGCCTGACCGAGGCGAGCCCTGGCCCCTACACGATGGCCATGCTGGCCGGCGACGCGCTGGCGGTGCTGGACAGCCTGGGCATCGAGAAGGCGCATGTCGGCGGCGTCTCCATCGGCGGCCATATCGCCATGCAGGTGGCGGCGCGGGCGCCGCAGCGCGTGCTGTCCCTGCTGCCCTGCGACACCGCGCTGGAATTCGGCGGCGCCGCCAATTGGCAGGAGAGGATGGACATGGTCGCGGCGAAGGGCCTTGCCGCCGTCGCCGATGCCACCATGGTGCGCTGGGTGCTGGACCAGTCCCTCGCCTCCTCGAAGGGGCTGCGGCGGATGCTGCTGGGCACCGATCCCGCGGGCTGGCTGGGCTGCGCCGCCGCCTTGCGCGACGTGACGCAGGCCGACCTCGTCGGGAAGATCGCCTGCCCCACCACCGTCATCGTCGGCGACCGCGATCCTTCCACCCCGCCGAGCGCCGCCGTCGCCATCCAGGATGCCATTCCCGGCAGCCACCTCGTCACCATCACCGAGGCGGCGCACATCCCGAATTTCGAGCAGGCGCATGCCATGACCCGCGCCGTCCTGCAGCACATGGAGACCGTGACCGCCCTGCCCGCCGCCGCGGCGGAGGCCGGCATGGCGATGCGCAGGCGCGTGCTGGGGGAGGCGCATGTGGCGCGGTCCGAGGCGGCGCTGACGCGGCTCGACCTGCCCTTCCGCGACTTCATCCTGGAAGGCGTCTGGGGCCGCGTCTGGACCCGCCCGGGCCTGTCGGTGCGCGACCGCAGCCTGCTCTGCCTCGGCATCCTTTCCGCCCTGCACCACCATGACGAATTCCGCCTGCATGTGCGCGCCACCCGCAACACGGGCGTCACGCCGGAGGAACTCGGAGAAGTGCTGCTGCAGGTCGCGGCCTATGGCGGCGTGCCGGCGGCCAACACCGCGCTGCGCATCGCCAAGGAGACGCTGAAGGAGATGGAAGGCTGAGATGAGCGTCAATCCCGCCGACAGCCCCGTCCTCGGCGCCCTCTACGGCACGGACGCCATGCGCGCCGTGATGGGGGAGCGTGCCTTCCTCGCCCGCATGCTGGAGGTGGAGGCGGCGCTGGCCCGCGCCCAGGCCCGGCTCGGCATCGTGCCGGAAGGCGCGGCGCACGCCATCACCGCCGCCGCCGATGTGGACCGGCTGGACCTGCCGGCGCTGGCGGCGGCGACGCGCAACACCGGCTATCCCGTGGTCGGGCTGGTGAAGCAGCTCTCGGCCCTGGCGGGGGCGGAGGCCGGGCGCTGGACGCATTGGGGCGCCACCACCCAGGACATCATGGACACCGCCGTGGTGCTGCAGGTGCGCCAGGGCCTGGAGCTGATCGGGACGGAGCTGGAAGCGGTGATCGCCGGCCTGGCGCGGCTGGCGCGCACGCATCGCGCCACCGTCATGGCCGGGCGGACCCATCTGCAGCACGCCCTGCCCGTCACCTTCGGGTACAAATGCGCCGTCTGGCTCTCCCCGCTGGTGACGATGCGGGAGAGGCTGGCGCAGCTTCGCCCGCGGGTGGAGCGGGTGCAGTTCGGCGGCGCCGCCGGTACCCTCGCCTCGCTCGGCGACCAGGGGCTGGCGGTGCAGGCGGAACTGGCGAAGGAACTGGGCCTGGCCCAGCCGGACATCCCCTGGCATGTCGCGCGCGACGGGCTTGCCGAGGCGGTCTGCGTCCTCGGCCTGCTGACCGGCGCGCTGTCCAAGCTTGCGACCGACGTGATCCTGCTGATGCAAACCGAGGTGGCGGAGGTCGCCGAGCCGCACCAGGAAGGCCGCGGCGGCTCCTCCACCATGCCGCAGAAGCGCAACCCCATCTCCTGCGAATACGTCATCGCCCAGGCGCGCGGCGTGCAGGCGCTGGTGCCGCAGATGCTGGGCGCCATGGCGCAGGACCAGGAACGCGGCACCGGGCCCTGGCAGGCGGAGCCGCTGGCCGTCGGCCAGGCCTTCCTGCTCTCGCACGGCGCCCTGGCCTGCGCCCGGGTGATCGCGGAGGGGCTGACGGTGGATGCCGCGCGCATGCAGCGCAACCTGGCCAGCACCGGCGGGCTGATCGTGGCGGAAGCGGTGATGATGGGCCTGGCGCCGGTGATGGGCCGGGGGGAGGCGCATCACATCGTCCACCATGCCTGCGACGTCGCCCTGGCGGAGGGCGTGCCGCTGGCCGAGGCGCTGCTGCGCGACCCGCAACTGGCGCAGAAGCTGCCGCGGGCCGAGGTGGAGCGCCTGACCGACCCGGCGCAGTACCTGGGCGCGGCCGGGGCCTTCGTGGACCGGGTGCTGGCGCGGGTCTGACAACCGGCCGGGCGCACCGGCCGGAGGCTTCCCTAGGGCCGAGCGGCGCGCCACCATCCCGCCGAACCCAACCGATGCCGGAAGGACCCGCGATGAGGGACGTGCACATCGTCCGCCACCCCCTGGTGCAGCACAAGCTGACCCTCATGCGGCAGGCGGAGCGCACCACCAAGGGCTTCCGCGAGCTGCTGAACGAGATCGGCATGCTGCTGTGCTACGAGGTGACGCGCGACCTGCCGCTGGAAGACGTGGAGATCGCGACGCCCCTGACCACCATGATGGCGCCGAAGCTGGCGGGGAAGAAGCTGGTGTTCGCCCCCATCCTGCGCGCCGGCATGGGCTTCGTCGACAGCATGCTGGACCTGGTGCCCAGCGCCCGCGTCGCGCATATCGGCCTGTACCGCGACCCGAAGACGCTGCAGGCGGTGGAATACTACTTCAAGGCGCCGCCCGACGTGGCGGAGCGGCTGGTCATCGTGCTCGACCCCATGCTGGCCACCGCGAACAGCGCCGTCGCGGCGGTGGACCGGCTGAAGGAGCGGGGCTGCAAGGACCTGCGGCTGGTCTGCCTGCTGGCGGCGCCGGAGGGGATCGAGCGCTTCCACGGCGTGCATCCGGAGGTGCCGATCTGGACCGCGGCAGTGGACAGCCACCTGAATGACCACGGGTATATCGTGCCCGGCCTCGGCGATGCCGGCGACCGGATGTTCGGCACGAAGTAAGCGGGAGAGAACGCATGTCCTACACGCAGATCGCGGTGGAGCGCCGCGGCGCCGTCGCCTGGCTGTTCCATGACCGGCCGGCGCTGCGCAACGCCGAGAGCAGCGTGCTGCTGGACGAGCTGGACGACGCGCTGCGCGCGGCGAGCGCCGACGACGCGGTGCGGGTCATCGTCATCGCCGGCAAGGGCGAGCATTTCTCCGCCGGCCACGACCTGAAGGAGGGGCAGGAGAAGCGCCAGGGCTTCAGCGTGGAGCAGCGCTACGCCTATGAGGAGCGGCGCTACCTGGAATACTCCCTGCGCATCTGGGACTGCCCGAAGCCGACCATCGCCGCGGTGCAGGGCGCCTGCATCGCCGGCGGTTTCATGGTGGCGAACATGTGCGACATGATCGTCGCCGCCGAAGATGCCTTCTTCGCTGACCCGGTCTGCAAGACCCTCGCCGCCTCGGCTGTGGAGGTGCTGATGCACCCCTTCGTCATGGGGCTGCGGCAGGCAAAGGAATTCCTCTTCACCGGCCGGCGCATGGGCGCCGCCGAGGCCCACAAGGTCGGCATGGTGAACCGCGTGGTGCCGCGGGCGGACCTGGAGGCGGCGACGCAGGCGCTGGCCGAGGACATCGCGTCGGCGCCGCCTTTCGCCATCAAGCTGACCAAGCGCTCGCTGAACCGGGCCGCCGACATGCAGGGCTTCCGGGATGCGATCAACGCGCATTTCGACACGCATCAGCTCGCGCATGTGACGGAGGAGTTCCGGCGCACGCGGGAAGCCGGCCTGGCCGCCGCCATCGCCCGCGGGAAGGCGCAGACGGCGGCGTAGAGCAGATCCCGCTCAGGTGGACTCACCTGAGCGGGTGAAGATGCTCGTAGAGCCACATGGCTGGCGCGGTTGCCGTGCGCCATGGCGAACGGAAAGCGCCCTGGCCGACGCACCACGAGGGGGATGGCGCCCCCTCGCCCGCCCATCGTCCCGGCCAGCATCCGCGCAGACCGGGACGATCACGCTGACGGCCGCCACGCCAGGCCTGCGGGCCGGCGTCAGGCCTTGCGCACGCCCCAGAAGGTCGGGAAGCCGCGTGCGACATTGGTGACATTGGTGCGGTAGGCGGTGGGCTGGACGAACTGGCCGAGCGGGATGCTCGGCACGTCCTGCATGCACTGCACCTGCATGTCCCGGCAGATCGCCTGCTGCGCCGCGAGGTCCGGCGCGTCGAACCAGGCGTTGCGCAGCGCCTCCAGCTTCGGGCTGGTGCACCAGCCCGGCCAGGCGGAGGGCTGGTCGCCATTGCCGCGGATGGCGTAGTGGTTGGACGGGTCCATGTGGTCCGCGCCCTCCCAGCCGGTCGAGAAGCAGGACCAGCCGCCCTGGTCGGCCGGGCCTTTGTTGTTGCGCCGCTGCAGCATGGTGCCCCAGTCGGTCGCGACGTAGTCCAGGTTCAGGCCGATCTTCTGCATGGCATCGGCCGCCACCTCGCCGATCGCCTTGAACTGCGCATAGTCGGTGGCGACCAGCATCGGCACCTTCTCGCCGCCATAGCCGGAGGCCTTCAGCATCTCCCGCGCCTTGTCGAGGTTGCGCGGGCCCTTCAGCGGCTCCAGCCCCGCCTCGCTCGCCATCGGCGTGTTCGGGCAGAAGACGCCGTGCGGGACGTGGAAATCCTTCGGGTCGGTGCCGACGATGGCCTGCATGAAGCTGGCCTGGTCGAAGGCGTAGAGCAGCGCCTGGCGCGCCAGCGGCTTGTCGAAGGGCGGCTGCAGGTGGTTCAGCCGCATCATGTTCACCGCGCCCGTGGGGTTGGTGGTGTCGATCCTCACGCGACGGTCGCGCCGCAGCAGCGGCATCAGGTCGTGGGTCGGGTTCTCCCACCAGTCCTGCTCACCGCGCTGCAGGGCGGCAACCTTGGTGGCGGCGTCGGTGATGGTGGTCCATTCGACGCGGTCGAAATGCACCAGCTTCGCGCCGCTGTTCCAGTCCGGCGCGCCGCCCTGGCGCGGCACGTATCTCTCGAACTTCGCATAGACGTTGCGGGAACCCGGCACGCGCTCGCCCGCCACGAAGCGGAAGGGGCCGCTCCCCACCATTTCCGTGACCTGGCGGAAGGGGTCGGTGTTCGCCAGCCGCTCCGGCATCATCGCCGGCATGGGGGAGGTGACCTTGCCCAGCGCATCCGGCAGCAGCGGGAAGGGCCGCTTCAGGCGGAAGACGATGCGGCGATCGTCGGGCGCCGAAAGCTCCTCGGTCGCCTGCATCAGCGCATCGCCGAGCGCATCGCGCCGCGCCCAGCGGCGGATGGAGGCGACGCAGTCCCGCGCCAGCACCTTCTCACCATCATGCCAGAGCAGGCCTTCGCGCAGCGTCAGCGTCCAGCGCCGGCCATCCTCCTCGACCACATGGCCTTCCACCATCTGCGGATGGGCCTTGAAGCTGCTGTCCTGGCCATAGAGCGTGTCGAAGACCATGTGGCCATGGCCGCGCGTGACATAGGCCGTGGTGAAATGCGGATCGAGGAAGGCGAGGTCGATCTGCGGGATGAAGCGCAGCACGTTGCTGCCCTGCGCCAGGGCGAAGCGCGGCGCGGCCAGGCCGGCCAGCCCGGCGGCGAGGAGGGTGCGGCGGTTCATCGGCGGCGGTCCTGCATGCGATGGTTCCTTGCGGCGGGGACCGGCGTTTTCCTCGTTGCGCGAAAGGCTACCAGCAGGCGCGACGGCGCGCCAAGCGGGGGTCAGACGAAGGTCAGCAGGCGGCGCGGATTGCCGACGAGGATGGCGTCGATCTCGGCCTCGGCGAAGCCGCGGGCGCGCATCATGGGGACGACATTCTCGAAGATGTGGCCATAGCCATGGCCACCCCAGCGGGTCAGCCGCGTGCGGTAGCAGATGTCATGGCTGATCACGACGCGCTCCAGATGGCCGCGGGCGATCAGCGCGCGGATCAGCCGCAGCCGCACCGCATCGTTCGGCATGTCGATGTCGGAGAGCGCGTAGTAGCTTGCTTCCTGCCCGAAGAGGTCGAATTCGATCACGACACCGGCATCGGCCAGGCGAAGCAGCCGTGCTTCGTCGAAGATGGTGCGGTCGACATGGCTGATGATGACGCGCGACGGGTCGGCGCCATGGGCATGGACGAAGTCGGCGATCTCCTGCGGCTGGTCGGGGTGGCGGCCGGGATGGACATTCACCGCCGTGCCGGTCTCCGCCATGGCGAGCAGGGCGCCGGCCATCACCCGCTTCTCCTGCGCGGTCCAGGGTGCCTGGCAACCGATCTCGCCGATGATCCCGGCGCGGATATCCGTACCCCAGGCGCCGAGCTGGACCTGGTCGGTCATCTCACGCGCGAAGTCGTCGGCGCTGCGATCGGCATTCGCCGGGTCCTGGTATTCATGCACGTAGTGGCCGCAGCCCATGACGATGTGCAGGCCGGCGGCTTCGGCCAGGCGGGCGAGCGCCGCCGGGTCGGGGTCGAGGCCGCCGCAGGTCAGTTCGACCATCGTGGTGCCGCCGGCGGCGCGCATGGCGGCGAGTTCGGCGACGGCGGTCGGTTCGCAGCGGAAGCGCAGATTGCCCGGCGCCTTCTTCTTGCGGCCGTAGTTGATGGCGAAGCAATTGCAGAGCGTGATGTCGGGCCCCTGGTCGGGATCGGCGCGCATCTCCGGCGTGCGGATGTCCCAGATCAGGTGCTCATGCATCAGGGTCGGACCGAGCACGGCGGGATCGATCACGCCGAGGACCGTCTGGGCGCGGCCGCGCAATGCGTCGCGGGTCAGGCGGGCCATGCGGCACCCGGGCGCGAAGTGCGAAGTGGGGCGGGCATGGTCATGGCGGCACTCCGGCGGACGCGGCCATGCGATGCTGCCGTGCGGCGGGCGGTGCGGGAAGGGGTGCGCCCCCCTGTGCACGAAAAAGGCGCCGTCCCTGGTGATGGGTCGGCGCCTTGTATTTGGATGCGGGGACAGGATTTGAACCTGTGACCTTCAGGTTATGAGCCTGACGAGCTACCGGG
>NZ_SMOA01000105.1 GCF_004353985.1 Paracraurococcus ruber
GCCCAGAGGATCGGCACTAAGAAGGCCACCGTCGCCGTGGCCCGCAAGCTCGCCGTGATCCTGCATCGCATGCTGCGCGACGGCAGCGATTTCCGCTGGTCGGCCAGGGAGGTGCAGGCTGCATGAGCAGAGCATAGAAAAAGCACGAGATCCGCTGGCAGCGGCGGAAGGGAGTCCCTGTCGGGACGGGGTTCCGGCCATCGCGCGGGCATTGTTGCGGCCCTACTCCTGTGGGAGCGGGTGACCGCGTACCTGACATCACGAGGCCGGAGCTTCCGACACCATCATGCGGCGGCAAACGCCGACCGCGGAGAGAACCATGCCCCGACAGGTGCACCCATCACCGCTGCAACGGCGAGAAAGGAGGGCTTGATCTCCGAGCCCGCCATAAGAGAACAATGCCCGCAGCAGCGACCACGCCCAAGAGCCTGCCGACCGCGGCAGCCTTCGTCCAAGAATGAATAGTGCAGGTCGGGTTGTCAGCTAGGAATACAAGCCCTCGTATTACGTGCAGAGCAGGCCTTTCCTATGACCGAATCATCCTGAATTTCGTGGCAGTTAGCAACTCCAGGTCACAATAAGAAACTAGTCCAGTTCTATTCCTGCTCGCTACTGGTTCCGCTAGCGCTTCCGTGATGTTCCAAATAGGCGCCTTTGTTTGACTAACTAAGCGGCTCCGACTTTGATCCGCTTTCCGATTGTTGCCGGGGGCTTTAATGTCGTTTCGCATATTTCATTGTAATGGCGTTTCGGAGCGTTTAGGGGCGTTGGCTGGCCTTTGGTGTGTCTTCGGCGCGTGGCCAGTACTCGCACAGCAAGCTCCGCCGAAGCCCAACATGAGGATTTCGACGAGCTACGTAGATCAGGTCGTGGGCACGATGGTCGTCCCCGACATGGATCGTGCGACTGATCACCGCCTGGAGATTACGTCGGCGACCTTGACCGGAAGCGGCCCGTCAACACTCGCAATCCAGGTAGCCGAGCGGATTGTCGCTCCGCCTGCGCGCGCCGAGATCGTCGAGAGAGTCACTGATCGAGCAGCCGATGGAAATGGCCCTGTCGCCGTCGCTCTCGGCGTGATCAACGTCTTCAACCCCATGGCTTGGTTGATGTCGCCTGGCATGACCGGGGTGAATCCCGTCACCCAAACCATGCAGAGCGCCAACCAGCAGCGCACGAAGACGAGGATGCGGTTCGTGCGGGTCCTGGGTTCCGATGCGGGCGGGCAGGTACGCGAGTTTTCCGCCCCGGCGGCAGGACGTGAGATCCTGGTTGTCGCTGACACCCCCGCCTTCGTCGCGGAACTCTCCTACACTTTGGACGGAGACGGTCGCCTCAGCCTATCGCTGCGTGAGCTGGCGGCCGAGCTCACCCAACTCGGCTACCGTCCTGGCGAAGGCGACCTCGAACTGGCCATTGCTTCCGTCGCACCGCCTACAGCAGCGCCCGCGCGCGTCCAGGTACCGGCGTCACTGCTGGGAGGCGCACCATGATCAACCCGATCAGGACAGTGCCGTTCGTGCGGCCCATCGTAGTCGTACTGTGCTGTCTCACGCTCGCCGCCTGCGGACAGCAAGCCGCATCGTCCTATGCCATCTCGGGAAGCCGTGAACTCGCGCCAAAGCGGCAGCCGGACGCAACGTCGCCCCTGCTTGTTGTGAGATTTCCCGCGAGGGTGACGCCCGCTGCGAAGCCGAAGTTCGAAAAGCTCTACGAGACGAGGGGCTTCACCAACATCTTCTACCGCCCAGATGACTCTGAGGTGGTCGTCCCGTGGGCTGGCCTAAATGCCAACCAACGCCCGGCGGACATGACCGGCGCAAGCACGGAAGCGTTGTCGAAGACAGCGCAGCTGGCACTGGATATCTACCAGGACCTGAGTGCCCGCCTCCCGAATGGCGCCGTCCGGCTTCAGCCAACGGAGATTGACCTCCGCCAGACACGCACATCGGGCGGCCTGCCGATGTCGCTGGATGGCTGGCCTGATGCCCTGTACGAGCGCTCCACGGTCGAATACCCGCCCGCGGCCATTTACCTCGACGTCTTCGCCTTCGTGGATCCCTACCATCGGACGGGAACCCCGACGACCTTCGGCAGTCTCGTCGCTCCTCTTGTCACGATCCGCACCTCCCCAGCCGCCGTACCCGCGACTGGGGGTGCTATTGCGATCCCGGACGCCTTTCTCCCTTACACCCGGGCCGTGCGGTCGAGGGCACCTGCTGCCCGTGGACGTGGAGTCACTTTCATCGAATACCTGAACTCCGCCCAGGGAGTGCCCGCTGACGGAGAGACCCTGCCGCCAGACAGGCTCACCGAAGGCCTTGATGGAGTACCCGGCAAGGTGCTGGTCCTGCCTGTTGCGCAGTTCGACCTTGGGACGGAAAGCCTGTCCACGCCCAGCAAGGTCAAGGAGGCGCAAGCACGGCTCTTTTCGGCCTACCAGCAGATCGTGGTCACGGCCCTGAACGGCATCGACCCGACCGTTGCTCTCGAGGCCGATCGTCGACGCTACGTGGCGTTGTTCGATCCCCAATTGGCCGCGCGTGTTGCATCCGGACAAGCCGTGCCAGGCGACACGGAGCGAATGTCTCTCCTCAGGCAGTTCGAACGTGCAGAATGGAGGATGCTCAGTCTCCAAGACGAGGATTTCATCCGCAACACGGTCGGCGGCACATGGGGAAACTCCATGGCCGAGGTTCGCCGCCAGGAGGAACGCTTTCGCCAGGACCTCGAGCGGGCAAGGTCACGAGCCGAGATGGCGTCCATGGTCACCTTCATGTCGGGCGCGATGTCGAACATGGCGCTTTCCCGAGTAAACCCCATGCAGGCTACCATGAACAATCTTCAGCTCAGCATGACGACCATGGCCCAGCAGCAAGCCGCGAACCAGGAACTTGCCGACATCACCCGCAGCTTTGTCTCAAGAATTGAGGGAATATACAGAGAGAGTGTCCGCTTCACCTTCGAGGTGGCTGGGCAAACCTTCGAGGTGCAAGCCCGCTCTCTCGGTGAGCTCAGGGCCCGGATGCGCAAGATCTACGAAACGCAACGGTCCTCGGCATGAGGGCGCGCCCTTGGGCATCTGCCATCGCCACGCTGGTCGTCTCGACGGTCATGCTCGGGAACGACGGCTTTCCGAGACACGCCCTCGCGCAAGGGTTTGACCTCGACAGCGAGGTTGATGAGATCCGGCGGAAGCATGCGGCTCCCCCAATCAAGCCGAGCGATACTCTATCGCGGGCAGGTGAGACGGCCAGGGGCGCGGTTGACGAGGCCGCGCAGCACCTGACGGCCTTCGAAGAGCGGCAGTTCGCACAGATGCGGCAGGCGATGCAGCGCGCTATCGAGGACGTGCGTCGCATCCGGGCCGGTGGGTCACTGGGCGGCGCACAGGGTCAATGCGCGCCCGGCCCCCGATGCCAAGCGCTCGGCAACCGGGTAAGCGGCTACATCTCCCAAATTGAGGCCCAGAACAACGCAGCGATTGCGAGTGCGAACGCGGAAAACGCGCGTGGCAGGCCATTTGCGAGAGGGCCCGGCATCTCGACCGTCGCCACGCAGGCCTATTGCGTCCAGATGGCAGCCGCGGAGGTGAGCCGGGCTTGCGCGGACGAACTTCGCCGGAACGGTCGTCCCGACTGCGCGGACCTCGCTTACCGGCAAGCGGACTCCCTGATCGAGACGGCAAGGGGAGCCGCAGCCTCCGCCAACGCTTCGCGCACGCGGGACGGGGATCTCAGATGCCCAAAGCAATGAGGTTGACCCGTATTCCGCTCGTGACCGCCGCCGCGCTGCTTCCGCTCGTGGCTGCCACCTCGGGGGCCCGAGCCAACTGTCCTGATCCCGACGCCCAGCGTGGCGGCGGAGATCGAATACTGCTGCAGCTCGGGACACATTCCCAGAATGCCCGGCTTTGCATTGGACGCAGCAACGTCCTTGGGCTGCCAGCGGGAGCTTACCGCTGTAGCGGGACCCAATGGATCCGCGATCCCGAAGCCCGTTGCGCCCAGGAGCTTCCCGGCGAGAGTGCCCAGTCCGGACCGGCCCCCCTGAACCGCACGGGAAATGCCGCCCTTAACGCGGGAAGTCTCACTGCTGGGCTCGGCGCGGCGGTTGCGAAGTGTGCCGAGGTCACGGAGCGGGGGCGTGGACTGCTGGCCAGTGCGCGCGCGTTCAAGCAAATGGAGGAGCGTTATCTCGGCCCTCTCGGCAACATCTTGACTCTTGTCTCCATCGATAACTCCCTGCGAGAAGGAAAGAGACTGGAGGCCGCGCGGACCGCCTCGTTCCTTACCGCGGACACCGTGATTTGTGCTGGAACAACCCTACCGGCGGCCTGCCTGGGATGGCAGATTGGGCGATCGGTTGGTGAATTGATCAACGCTGGTCCGGTGCTTGCAGGCGTCAGCGACAAGACAGTCAATGACTGGTGGTCCGACAAGCTCGCCGACATCTATTATGCGCCGAACGAGGAGAAGATACGCCGCAAGATCCAGGAAGCTCGACAACGAGCCAGGGAGGCCCAGCGGGCGGCGGAACGCGCTGAAGCCGAGGCGCGCAACCGAAGCTGTCAGGCTGACGAGAAGCCCACCGTCCGCTATGCGCCGCGGACGTCACAGCAGCCGCCTCCGGAAGAACCGCCTCCATCGCGTCCCCGCACGCCCCGCATCGAGGATAAGGGCTACACTGCACCGTTGCAGACAGGTTGCAGGCTTGCGGGAACATGTTGACCGCCAGGGCTCAGATCGCCCTCATGGGTTCTGTCAAATCTCGCGCCAAAGCTGACGACGTGAGTTGCGGGCCGTGTTCAGCCTACGCCGCTTCGAGAATGGCGAGCACATGTCAACGCTGGTGCGGAAGTGGCTTTCCCGCACTTCCCGTGCTGCGGTCCCGCCGTCATGCCGCGTGCATGACGCGGGCGCGGAGTAGTGCGAAGCCGGCTCGACCGTACATGGTGCGCTTGATCATTTTGATGCGGCAGATCTGGCCCTCGGCCGGGCTGGTCGTCCCGGGCAGGCAAAGGGCGGCTTCAACAGCGGTGATGTCCTTCCGCAGCTCGGCGACGAAGTCGGACAGGTGCGTCCTCGCCGCGGCAGCGAGGACGTCCGCCAGTGTCTCGTCGCTCTTCTTGCGGAGTACGCCCTCGAGGCGCTTCGCGGCTGCCGCCGTGGCTGCCAGTTCGGGCACCTCCTCAAGCAGCTTGACGGCGAAGGTACGGTCCGGCCGCGACAAGGTCCGGGGCTCGGCCACCAGCAGCCGTGCCACGCGCCGGCCCGAGGGCGGCCGCCATGGCTTGCCATCAGCCGTCCGGGGTGCCTGCGCTCCGTTCGGCCCGGTCCTGCGGCGCTCGTTGCCCAGCGGCGGACGACGGCGTCGCGGCCGGCGAAGCCCAGCGCTTTCAGCTCCTGCCACAGCCGGGCGGCGTTGTGGCACCCCTCGGCCCAGCGGCGCTCCAGGTGGTCGCGGTAGGGGTCGAGCACGCTACCGCGCCGAGGTTTCTGCCAGGACGGCATGACACCGGCGCGAAGCCAATGTCGCAGTGTCTTGCGATCGGCACCGAGCTGGCGGGAGATCGCGCTCAGCGAGGCTCCCGCTGCGTGCAGGCGTGCAGCCTCGTCGAACCGACCCTGCCGCCGCTCGCGTGTCGCGACACTTCGGCGCCGTGCAGCGCCCGGATGGGCAGCCGCAGCCACAGGTGGAGTGCTGGGCACCCCAGGCTGCTGCATTACCTCCAGGGCGACCCGGCGCACCGTCGCATGGTGGCGCTCAACCGCGGCATGAACGGCGTCGCCGAGGTTGCGCAGCAGGTGCCACCGGTCGGTGACCTCTACCGCATCGGGCGCACCCTGCCGGATGCCGTCGGCGTAGACGCCGGCCCGGTCGCGGGCGACCACCGCCACGCTGGGATTGGCCTTCAGCCACGCCGCCAAGCTCTCGGCGCTGCGGTCGGGCAGCAGGTCGACCACCCGGTTGCGCTCGAGGTCGACCAGCACCGTCCCGTACCGGTGGCCGCGACGCCAAGCCCCATTCGTCAACCGCCAGCACCCGCACCGGCGGCCTCGGCTGCAGAGCAGCGCCGGGGCGGCGCGCCATCCGGAGCAGGGTGTCGGCGCTGACCGGCATGGCCAGGCGCGCCGCCAGCCGCGAGCCGACTTCGCCGCCGGCAGCAAGGCCCAGATGGCGCTGGAGGTCGTCCAGCCACCCGGTCCGACGAGCGGCAGGAGGCGCGATGTCGGCCAGCCGCTCGGCGAAGGTCAGGCGTATGCACTCCGGCTCCAAGCATCGGAAGCGCCGGGCCCGGACGCGCAGGCTGTCCGGCTGCCCCTGCCAGGGCAGGTCGTTGAGGATGCGGTCGTACCGGCTGTGGACGCGCCAGGATGGCTTGCCACAGGCTGGGCAGGCAGCCCAGGGCTCACGCGGGGCGACGACGATGATGAGGAGTTCAGGGGAAGGCAGGATCTGCTGAACCAGCAGCCCTGCTGGGATGAGTGGAAGAAGACGCTTCGACAACGGTCAGGCTTCAGGGAGAGGAACGTACCTCCTTCATGTGCTCACTCCGACCCGGAACGACGACCCGCAACACGGGAAGTGCGGGAGAGCCAGGCCAAGATGGCCTGACCTCTACGCCACCACCCAGTCTCCGCTCCGGCGGAGAGGCTGTCTCTGCCGGGACGGTGGGTGGCGGCGACCGCGCAGAGCCCGTTGGCCGGTCTGGCGTCACCCGCCGGATCAGGCCGTCGCAAACATCGCGGCGCCCCACCCCTGACCCCCATCATGGGGCGGATCACACCGACCCCGGAGAGAACCATGACCCCGGCAGTGGTCAGCCTCCTACCCGGCGCTTGACCTGGGAGCCCCGATTAGAGAACGCGGACTCTAACAACGTGACAATGCCCGCCAGCGTGCAGCAGAATAGAAATGCAGGGCATCTCTGTGCGCATGCAGAGATTGAGTGCGGCAAGGCAGCATAATCGGTCTTGCGCGAGTGTAGGCCGTTCAACTCCACCCATACGGCATTCGACCGTCTACCGGACGGCGAGCGTGTCTGCGGAAGCGCATCAATCCTTTGTCAGCATGGCCGCACTGCAGAGGCACCATGATCTAATCGCCGCCGCTCGGAGAGGACGAACGGTCATGCCACAGACCATTCTCGGCGGCGACAACGGCACGCTCTACTACGTCACCGAGGATGGCGACCTGCTGTGGTACCGCGACGCGCGGCGCGACGGCGTCGCGGGCTGGGCGGCAAACTCGGGCAGCCGCATCGGCACCGGCTGGCAGGATTTCAGGCTCGTCTTCGGCGGTCCGGGCGGCATCATCTACGCCATCAAGCAGAACGGCGATCTGGTCTGGTACCACGACACCCGGCAGGACGGCAGCTGGGCCTGGGCGCCGAACTCCGGCGCGGTGATCGGCACCGGCTGGCAGGATTTCCGCATCGTGTTCGGCGGCGACCAGGGCGTCATCTACGGCATCAAGCAGAACGGTGACCTGCTCTGGTACCGGGATGTGCCACGCAACGGGACCGCCGGGTGGGCGGCGAACTCGGGCAGCCGCATCGGCTCGGGATGGCAGGACTTCCGGATCGTCCTTGGTGGCGACCAGGGCATCATCTACGGCATCAAGCAGAACGGCGACCTGCTCTGGTACCGGGATGTGCCACGCAACGGCACGGTCGGGTGGGCGACCAACTCCGGCGACATCATCGGCTCGGGCTGGAGCCCCTTCCCGCATGCCGTATCGGGCAGTGGCGGGATCATCTACGGCGTGGACGCGGGCGGGAGGCTGCTGTGGTACCGCGACCTGCCGCGCAACGGGACGCCCGGCTGGGCGCAGCACTCGGGCGAGGCGGTCGGCAGCGGCTGGCTGGGCTACCAGTGGAGTCCGAGCCTTGCCGAGTTCGGCCACGGTGCGATGCAGCAGAACGGCAAGCCGGCGATCGGTCCACGGCGCCTGGTGGTGATCCTGGCGGAGTACGACGACAACGCGGCCGGCGACTTCCCGATCTTCGGCTCGGTCCATGCACCCGATTACTATGAGAAGCTGGCATTCGGGCAACCGTCGCCGCCCTTTACCACGGCGTCTCCCGTTAACCCGGCGAGTCTCGACGGATATTTTCGGGAATGCTCGCTCGGCCGGTTCTGGCTCGAGCCCGGCGCCGTGATCGGGCCGATCCGAATGGGCGTGCTCAACGACAAGGGGCCGGAGACCCGCTCGCAGCAGATCATCGCCCGGGCCGTGGAGCAGCAGCCCGCCCTGTTCGCGGCTGCCGACCTCGACGGCGACCAAGTGGTCGGATCCAGCGAGCTGGTCGTGCTGATCGTCGAGAACATCAAGGGGTTGCAACCGGCCAACCGCGGCAACTTCGCCGTGCAGTTCCAGATGCAGATCGGTCCCGTCCAGCTAAAGAAGACGATCACGCTGCGCGTCGCCTTCGCCGGACCGTTGACGCCCTTCTACCAAGTCGCCCACGAGGTGTCGCACTCGCTGGGCACGGTCGACATGTACAACAGCGGCGCCGGGAACACGCTCATCACCCTGATGGGCGGATACGGATTCTTCGCCAACGACCAGGCGATCGTGCACCTGGATGCCTGGCACAAGCTAGCGCTCGGCTGGTGCGAGCCGCGCCGGCGCCGGATGACGCGGCCGGGCGACGACGCACTCCCGGAGACCACACCAAGCCAACCAACCTCGCCGCTGCTGCTTTGGCATCCTGACCGCGGCGCGTCGGAATACTTCCTGGTCGAGCAGCGCAGCCGGGACTCAGGTTTCTCGCGCTACGAGGCGAGCCTGCCCGACAGCGGCGTGCTGGTCTGGCGGGTGACGCCGGGTGCGCCCATCCCGGTGACGCATCTGGGCGCGCCCGATCTCGCCGTCGGCGGAAACGGCTTCTGGAAGGGTGGGCAGACCACGCCGCCGCTAAAATGGAGCGACGGAAGCTCGACCGGGGTGAGGCTGAACTTCCATGACCCGGTGATCTCCGTGAATCGTCCGTCGGGTTTCGCCTGGATGCGCGTCACCTGGTCCTAGATGTTTGGTCCCAGGGTTTGATGGTGCAGTCTTCTCCCCTGCATGGAGGGATGCGCTATGGGCCAAGTTCTCCACGGCTGCGCCCGCACGACTGAGGCGGTCCGTCGGGCGATCCAGCATAGTCAAGAGAGCCTGAGGGCTCTGGCTCGGCGTCACGGCGTCAATCCGAAGACCATCGCCAAATGGCGGGCCCGGACCGACATCGCCGATCGCCGGACGGGACCCTCCGAGCCGTGTTCCACCCGCTTGTCAGCCGAAGAGGAGGCAATCGTCGTTGCCTTCCGCCGCCATACCCTGCTGCCGCTGGATGACTGTCTCTACGCCCTGCAGCCGACACTTCCGCACCTGACCCGCTCAACGCTGCATCGCTGCCTCCAGCGCCATGGCATCTCCCGCTTGCCCGAGACCGACGGCGACAAGCCGGTGCGCAAGCGCTTCAAGGCCTATCCCATCGGCTTCTTCCACATCGACATCGCCGAGGTCCGGACCGAGCAGGGCAAGCTCCACCTCTTCGTGGCCATCGATCGCACTTCGAAGTTTGCCTTTGCCCAGTTGCACGAGCGCGCCACCACGCGCATCGCCGCCGACTTCCTCCGTGCGCTTCTGCAAGCCGTGCCCTACCGCGTGCACACCGTGCTCACCGACAACGGCCTGCACTTCACGACGCCGGGCAACAGCGCCTCGGCCGCGCCGCTCATCCGCGAGGCCATCGATCGCGGCGAGATCTTCCGCGCCCACTCCTTCGAGCTGGCCTGCGCGCAGAGCCGCATCGAGCACCGCCTGACGAAGCCATTCCACCCCTGGACGAACGGGCAGGTCGAGAGGATGAACAGGACGCTCGAGGAAGCCACCGTCCAGCGCTACCACTACGTCAGCCACGACGAGCTACGCAGTCATCTCGCGCTGTTCCTCGACGCCTACAACTACGCGAGGCGCCTCAAGACCCTGAAGGGGCTCACGCCCTACGAATTCATCTGCCGAACCTGGGCCGCAGAGCCCCACAGATTCTCCGCAAATCCGCACCACCAAATGCCGGGACCAAACAAGCCCGCAACATCGCCGAACGGCTACCCAAGGCGCTGCAGGCGCCGGTTCGCCGGGCGCTGCGGCAAGCCTGGGAGCTGGACGACGCGGTCAAGGCCGAGCGGCTGCTGCGCAACCTGGCGCGCACCCTCGAGCCCCGGGCACCCGGCGCCGCCGCCTCGATCCTGGAGGGTCTGGACGAGATCCTCACCGTGGTCCGGCTCGACCTGCCGCACGAGCTGCGCCGCTCGCTTGCCTGCACGAACATCGTCGAGACCATGCTCGGCTCGGTGCGGCGCGTCTGCCGCAACGTGAAGCGCTGGCGCGATGCCGACATGACGCTGCGCTGGGCAGCCGCCGCCATGCTCGAGGCTGCCAAGGGCTTTCGCAGGCTGAAGGCGAAGCGGCATCTGCCGGCGCTCCGCGCCGCCCTCACTGCTCACCGTGCGAAGGGCAAAGCCAACACGCCGATTGCTCAGCAGCCGCGGGCCGCATAACGTCATCTGCGGTCGCGTCGCCCGCCGTTCTCAACATCGGGCGGGACATCCCCACAATGATCGTGCCTTGGCCGAGGCTGACATCTCACATTGGAAGCGCGTCGTCGGTGATGGACTGCGTTCACAGACTGACGGCCGGCAGGCGACCGAGGTGGCCATTGCCGCCGACGTGCTGAACCGCATGCTCGAGCTTGGACGGCCGGAGTACGTCCGCATCGCATAACCCCGAATGCGGGTAGGGCTACGTGCGTCCGCACCGCTGATTCCTGCAACACACTGACGAAACAGCGTTCCGGAAGCGAGCCGCTGCCCGTCGCATTGTCGATCGCGTCCGGCACCGCTGCGTCGTTGCGGCCGCCTATCGCGGGCCTGCGCAATCCGAGCGGCAGCTTTCCGTCAGGCGGAAAGGCGAGTTCCGAACTTACGGGATAAGCGGCGACGGTGCGGCGGCCTAGTTTCGTGACCGGCGGCGGTGCCCCGTCACAGCGACCGTCGCCGCAATAGCCTCAGGAGGATCCCTCGATGTCCACGCTCACCACGCGCCTGGCCCTTGGCTTCGGCGCGGGCTTCCTCTCGCACCTGGTCTTCCAGGGCGCCTTCGGTAGCACGCTCTACGCCGCCCACATCCTGCCCTCGCTGCCGTTCAGCCTCGCGCCCGTGCCGCCGCTCGGCGTACCCCGCACCGTATCGCTCGGGGTCTGGGCCGGCCTTTGGGCGCTGCTCTACGTCGTGCTTGAGCCGTGGCTCACGGCGCGACTCGGCCGCTGGCTGGGCGGCATCGCCTTCGGCGTGCTGCCGCTGCTTGGGCACTGGTTCGTCGCGCTGCCCTTCAAAGGCGCAGGCGTCGGCGGCGGCTTCCACGCCGGCATGGTGCCGATCGAGATCGGATTCCACCTGATCTTCGGCCTTGGCGTCGCGATCCTGTATCGCGCCGGCGCGACGCTGACCGGGCGCATCCCCCCGCGGGCCGTGCCGCAGCAAGGTTGACCGCAGACATCGCGCGGCGGCGGGCAACCGCTGCCGCGCCGGAGAAAGACCCCCGCCATGACCAGCCTCACCACCCCGCTGCCGCCGCCGGCACGCCCGCTCGCGCCTCGCCTGCTCGCGGTGCTTGCCGCCGGCGCCGCGGTCGCGGCCCTCCTGAAGCTCACGGGTACTCTCGATCTGCTGAGCTTCTCCGCACTCGCCCGTCACCGTGAGTGGCTGGCGACGGAGGTCGCGGCACTCGGCCTCGCCGCGCCCCTCCTGTTCATCCTGGCCTATGCGGCCTGCACGGCGCTCTCCCTGCCGACCGGGCTGTTGCTGTCCACCCTGGCCGGCTTCCTGTTCGGAACCTGGTGGGGCGGGCTGTGCATCCTGGTGGGGGCGGCACTGGGTGCAACCATTGTCTTCCTCGCGGCCCGAACCGTGATCGGCGACGCACTGCGCGCCCGCGCCGGCCCCTTCCTGCAAAGGCTGGAAGCCGGGTTCCGCGAGGACGCGCTGAGCTACATGCTGGTGCTGCGGCTCGTGCCGCTCTTCCCGTTCTGGCTGGTGAACCTGGCGCCGGCCTTCCTTGGGGTGCGGCTCTCCACCTTCGTGGCCGGGACCTTCCTCGGCATCATCCCCGGCGCCTTCGTCTTCGCCAGTGTCGGCACCGGGCTCGGCGCCATCCTGGAGAGCGGCGGGAGGCCGGATGGCACCGCCATCCTGCAACCGCGTGTCTTCATTCCCATCGCCGGTCTTGCCTTGCTGGCGCTGATCCCTGTGGTTCTGAAGCGGCTCCGTCGCCGGTCGCCGCAGAGTGGGAAGTAATCCCATGAGCAACATGGTCTTCGACGTGGATATCTGCGTCATCGGTGCCGGCTCGGCCGGCCTCTCGGTGGCCGCCGGTTCCGCGCAGCTCGGCGCCTCTACCGTGCTGGTCGAGCGCGGCCGGATGGGCGGCGACTGCCTCAACACCGGCTGCGTCCCGTCCAAGGCGCTGCTCGCCGCCGGCAAGGCGGCCCGGCGCCGGCGCGACGCGGCACCGTTCGGCGTGACCTACGCGCCGCCGGGCGTGGACTTCCCGGCGGTCCAGCGGCATGTGCAGGAGGTCATCGCAGCGATCGCACCGAACGACTCCGTCGAGCGTTTCGAGGGCCTCGGCGTCCGCGTGGTGAAGGGCAGCGCCCGCTTCACCGGGCCGCGCGAGGTCGCGGTGGGCGGTACGCGCATCCGCGCCCGCCGCTTCGTCGTCGCCACCGGGTCGAGCGCGGCGGTGCCGCCCGTCCCCGGCCTCGACCAGGTGCCCTTCCTGACGAACGAGACGCTCTTCGAGAACCCCGAGCTGCCCCGCCACCTGCTCGTCATCGGCGGCGGCCCGATCGGCATCGAGATGGCGCAGGCCCACCGCGCCCTGGGTGCCGAGGTTACGGTCCTCGAGGCCGCGCGCATCCTGCCGAAGGACGACCCGGAACTGGTGGCCCTGCTGCGGCAGCGCCTGGAGACGGATGGCATCGCTATCCGTGAGGGGGCGAGGCTCGCCCGGGTCGAGCTTGGGGTGGATGGCGAGCTCGCGGCGGTGCTGGACACGGAGCACGGCGAGGAGCGCGTTGCCGGCTCTCACCTGCTGGTTGCCGCCGGGCGGCGCCCGAACCTGGTGGGCCTCGGCCTGGAAGCGGCCGGCATCGCCCATGGCCCCCGCGGCATCACGGTGGACGCGCGGCTGCGCACCTCCAACCGCCGGGTCTTCGCCATCGGCGATGTCGCCGGCGGGCCGCAATTCACCCATGTCGCCGGCTACCACGCCGGCATCGTCATCCGGAACGCGCTGTTCCTGCTCCCGGCCAGGGTGGATTATCGCGCCATGCCCTGGGTGACCTACACCGAGCCGGAGCTGGCCCAGGTCGGCCTGACCGAGGCCGCGGCGCGAACGGCGCATGTCGAGGATGTGGTGGTCCTGCGCTGGCCGTTCCAGGAAAACGACCGCGCCCAGGCGGAGCGGGAGACCTTCGGCTTGGTCAAGGCGGTGACCACGCGGTCGGGCCGGATCCTCGGCGCCTCCATCCTGGGTGCAGGGGCCGGCGAACTCATCCAGGTCTGGGTCCTGGCGATCGGCCAGGGGCTGAACATTAAGGCCCTGGCCGGCATGATCGCGCCCTACCCGACGCTGGGCGAGGCCAGCAAGCGCGCCGCCGGCAGCTTCTTCACGCCGAAGCTCTTCGGGGAGCGCACCCGTCGCCTGGTGCACCGGCTTGCCCGCCTGGGCTGAGGCCTGCGCCGCGCCGCTTTCCACTTTCCGGAAGGCGGCTCTCCAATCACGGCAGATACCGCGCCACGGCGCGCCGCCACAGTGTCCGACCACCGGGCCGACCCTGGCCTGGCGAGCAGGAGAAGCCGAGCATGAGTGCCCAGGAAAGGCTGCTGTACACCGCGCGGACCCGCACCACAGGGGGCCGCGACGGCGCGTCCCGCAGCGACGACGGCCGGTTGGAGGTGAGGCTGTCCATGCCCGGCACCCGCGGCGCCGGCACGAACCCCGAACAGCTCTTCGCCGCCGCCTGGTCGGCCTGCTTCGAGGGCGCAGTCGCCGTCGCTGCCCGCAAGCTGCACGTGACCATTCCCGCCGAGCCGATCATCGACACGGAGGTGGACCTGAACATCGCCGATGGCGAGTACTTCCTGCGCGCCCGGCTGAACGTCAGCCTGCCCGACCTGCCGCGCGACATCGCCTGGGCTGTGTTGGATGCGGCGCACCAGATCTGCCCCTACTCCAAGGCGACACGCGGCAATGTCGACGTCGCCATCAACCTCGTCTGAACCACTGCCCGCCCCGCTCGGGGCGGGCCAAGGGAGGTCCGCATGACCGACAGCAGCGCTGCGAACCGCCGGAGCCTGCTCGCGGGGCTGCTCGGCAGCAGCATCGCGGCCGGGCTGGCTGCACCCCGCCGGGGCCAGGCCGCCGGGACGGCCGCGCCAGACTTCGTCGGGCTCGACGGCTGGTTGAACGCCGAGGCGGCGCCGACGCTGGCCGGGCTGCGCGGCAAGGTGGTGCTGGTGGATTTCTGGACCTATTCCTGCATCAACTGTCGCCGCACCGTGCCCTATCTCAACCGGTGGCAGGCGGAGTACAGCGCGGCAGGACTGCAGGTGCTGGGCATCCACACGCCGGAGTTCAGCTTCGAGCGCAGGCGCCCGAACGTCGAGGCTGCGGTGCGCGAATTTGGCATTCGCTATCCGGTCGGGCAGGACAACGGCTTCCAGACCTGGCGCGCCTGGGGCAACCGCGCCTGGCCCGCCTTCTACCTGCTGGACCGCGACGGCCGCATCGTCCTGTTGCGGGAAGGCGAGGGCCATGCGCGCGAGCTGGAAGCAGCGATCCGCGCCCTGCTCGGCCTGCCCGGCGCCGCGGCGCATCGTGGCGACGACCCGGACCTCTCCGGTGTGCAGTCGCCCGAGATCTATTTCGGCGCCATTCACCCGACGCCGCAGGACCGGGCACAGTCGCCGCGGCGGGGCGAGGCGGCCTACACCTTCCTCGCATCCCGCCCGCGGCGTGACCAGTACCAGCTGGACGGCACCTGGGCACGGGAGGAGGGGCTGGTGCTGCGCTCCTTAGCCGGTGCGCTGCGACTGCGCTTCTCGGCCGCCAAGCTGCACCTGGTGGCGGGCGCGGCGCAGCCAACGGCGTTGCGCGTGCGCGTGGATGGCAGCGCGCCGAACACCGTCGAGGTTGGGCGCCCGACGCTGTACACACTGCTCGACGGCGACACCTATGGCGAGCACCTGCTGGAACTCGAGGTCGAAGGGCCGGGGCTGTCGCTGTTCAGTGCGACCTTCGGCTGAGCGCGGCAGGGTTCAGACCAGGTCGGCCTCCAGCGCCGCCTTGAGGCGCGGCGCCGTGAAGTCGAGGAAGGCGCGCACCTTCAGCGGCAGCGGCCCGCCGCCGAGATAGACCAGGTGCGCCGGCAGGGGCAGCGGCTCGAAGCCACGCAGCACGGGCACCAGCTGGCCGGTCCGCACCGCGGCGGCGACGTGGAAGGAAAAGAAACTACCGATGCCGGCGCCGGCCATCGCGGCGTCCACCAGCGGCTCCGCCGCATCGATGCGCAGCCGCGGCCTGAGTGCCTCCGCGATGCCCTCCTCGAAGGTGTCCCAGAAGTAGCTGCGCGACCCGAGGTATTCGAGGCAGTCATGCCGCGCCAGGTCGGACGGCGCCTGCGGCGTGCCGCGCCGCGCCAGGTATTCGGGGCTGGCTACGATCACCCGGCGTATCTCGCCGACCCGGCGGGCGACGAGGGCACTGTCAGGCAGCGGCCCGAGCCGCACCCCGACATCGACATGCTCCTGGTGCAGGTCCAGCACGCGGTCGCTCAGCCGCAGGTTCAGGACGATGTCGGGATAGGCGCCCAGGAAATCCAGGGCGATCGGGGTCAGGTAGCGGCGTCCAAAGGTCGTGGAACCCGTGACGGTCAGCTCGCCGCGCGGCGCCCGGTACTCGGCGGAGGCGGCGCGCTCGGCCTCCTCCACCCGCTCGAGGATGTCGCGGCAGGCGGCGGCATAGGCCTCCCCCGCATCGGTCAGGGACACGCTGCGCGTCGTGCGGGTCAGCAGCCGCGTCCCCAGCCGCGCTTCCAGCTTGCGGATTCCGATGAAACCAGCCGCCCATTCCGAATGAAGCCAGCCACCTGTTCCGACGGAAACCAGCCGGGCAATCCGATTGATGCCAGCCGGGGGAGGAGTAGCGGTCTGCGGGCGGGTTGATTGTCGCTCAGGCCCCCTGGTCGGCGTCAACCGTGCTGGTGCGCCGGGTGGCCCGTCGGCGGAGGGACTCTCCGTTGAGCTCGATGCGGTGGGCATTGTGGACGAGGCGGTCGAGGATGGCATCGCCGACGGTCGGATCGGCGATCCAGTCGTGCCAGCTGGGCACCGGCAGCTGGCTGGTGACGATGGTGGCGGTGCGGCCGTGCCGATCGTCGACCAGTTCCAGCAGGTCCCGCCGCTGCTCCGGCGTCAGCGGGGTCAGGCCCCAGTCGTCGAGGATCAGGACCTGCACGCGCGCCAGCGTCTTCAGCATGCGGGCGTAGCGGCCATCGCCGCGGGCCAGGCCGAGCGCTTCGAGCAGCCGCGGCAGGCGGTGGTACAGCACGCTGCGGCCGTCGCGGCAGGCCTTGTGGCCGAGCGCGCAGGCCAGCCAGGTCTTGCCGACGCCGGTCGGGCCGGTCAGCAGCACGCCCTCGTGCCGGTCGATCCACTCGCCGGCGGCGAGGCGCTGGAACAGGGCACGGTCGAGACCGCGGGCAGCGCGCCAGTCGATGTCCTCGACGCAGGCGGACTGGCGCAGGCCGGCGAATTTCAGCCGGGCCTGCAGGCGCCGGTCCTCGCGCCCGGTCGCCTCGCGCTCGACCAGCAGGGCCAGGCGCTCCTCGAAGCCGAGGCCGTCCAGGTCCGGCTGGCGTCTCTGCTCCTCGAGCGCCTGCGCCATGGCGACCAGGCCGAGGCTGCGCAGGCGTTCGCTGGTGGGATGGGTGAGCATGCTCCCTCCTCAATGGTAGTAGCCGCCGCCGCGGATGTTCGGGTGCCGGATGGGCGGCGCGTCCGGTACCGGCTCCGGCGCGTAGGCCCGGTCGAGGCCGTTGCGCAGGATGGATGCGATCGAGGCGTAGCTGCGGGCGCCGATGTCGAGGCCGCGCTGGCAGGCGGCCTCCACCCGGGCAGCGCCGTAGCCGCGCACCAGGCCGAGGATGCCGAGGCACGCCCGGAAGCCCTGCTCCGGATGTCAACGGTCCGCGGAAACTCCCCAGAAGTGGGCCGGCAAAATTCCCCACTGGCTGGGCATCGGTGATCAGCCGGCGCGTTGATCGGCGACTTCCTGGATTTTTGGTGGCCGGCCGCGAC
>NZ_SMOA01000106.1 GCF_004353985.1 Paracraurococcus ruber
CAGGCGCAGCCGCGGCGGCCGACGCCTCGGCGCGCCGGGCCGGCCATGCGGCATGCCCCGCGGCCGTCATGGCGACCGCGCCGCGGGCCGCAGCCCGGGCCGTCAGCCCGGCTCGATCCCCGCCTCCCGCGCCCGCTCGCCCAGGTCGCGGATCTGGCCGGCGAGGAAGGCGTTGAACCAAGCCGGCTCGGTCGGCCGCGGGACATAGCCGAGCTTCGCCACCCGCTCCCCGAACTCCGCGCTGGCCAGCGCCGCGTTCATCGCCGCATTGGCGCGGGCGATGATGCCGGGCGGCGTACCGGCCGGCAGGCTCATGCCGAACCAGAAGCGGAACCCATAGCCCGGCAGCACCGTGCCGACCGGCGGGATGTCCGGCAGCAGCGCGAAGGGCTCCGGCTGGGTGATGCCCAGCGCCCGCAGCCGGCCTTCCTGCAGCTGCGACGCGCCGGCCGGGATGTCTGTGAAGGTGCTGTCGATGCGCCCGGCGATGACGTCGGTCAGCGCCTCCGGCCCGCCGCGATAGGGGATGCCGGTCATCTCCACCCCCGCCATCCGCGCCAGCGTGGCGGAGGCGATATGGGCGCTCTGGTTGCCGTAGCTGAAGGTGAGCTCGCCGGGCTTCTGCTTCGCCAGCGCGACCAGGCCGCGCAGGTCGCGCGCCGGGTGGTCGGCCCGGACGACCAGGATATAGGCGGTCTCGGCCAGGAAGCCGATGGGCACGAAGTCCCGCAGCGGGTCGTAGGGCAGCCGCCGCACCAGATAGGGCGCGAGCGCGCCATTGGTGACCGACAGCACGCACCAGGTCAGGCCATCGGTGCCGGCGCGGGCCGCGCTCTCGGTCCCCACCACGCCGTTGCCGCCCGGGCGGTTGTCGATGACGACCGGCTGGCCGAGCTCGCGCGCCAGCGGCTCCGCCAGGTGGCGGATCAGCGTGTCGGTGACGCTGCCGGCGGGAAAGGCGACGACGATGCGGACGGGCCGGTCGGGCCAGGCCTGCGCCCGCGCCGGCAGGGCCAGCAGCCCCGGCGCGAGGAGGAGGGCGCGGCGGCGGGCGCCGCCCAGGCCGCGGTCCGGACGCCGGGTCACCGGCCGCCGCCCAGGACCTTGTGGATTTCCGTGTTGTCGGCCTTCGGGCCGAGCGCCGCCACCGCATCGGCCCAGAGCGACCGGCACAGTTCCAGCGCGCGGGCATCGAAGCCGGTCTCCGCCGCGATCGTGCCCGCCGTCTCCAGGTCCTTCCGCATGAGGCCGAGCTGGAAGCCGCCCTGGTAGCGGCCCGGCAGGATCTCCTGCTTCACCTTGGTCTCGGTGGCGACGTTGCGGCCGGAGGAGGCGTTGAGCACATCGGCAAAGACCGCGAGGTCGAGCCCCGCCGCTTCCGCCATCCGCAGCGCCTCGGCCGTCGCCAGCAGGCCGGCGGCATAGACGTAGTTGTTCAGCGCCTTCATCGCATGCGCGCTGCCGACGGCGCCGGTGCGGATCAGCGCCTCCCCCATGTCGCGCAGCACCGGCTCCGCCTTCGCCCAGGCGGCATCGTCGCCGCCGGCCATGATCGCCAGCGTGCCGGACCTGGCCTTCACCACACTGCCGGAGACCGGCGCATCCATCACCATGGCGCCGCGCGCCGCCGCCAGCGCCGCCAGCCGCCGCGTCTCCCCGGGCAGGGAGGAGCCCATGTCGATGACGAGCTGCCCCGGCCGGAGCACCGGCAGCAGCCCGCCCGCGCCCTCCATCACCTGCGCCACCACCCGGCTGTCGGGCAGCATCAGCACAACGATGTCGGCGGCGTCGGCGAGGCCGGCCGGGTCGTCGACGAAGCGCAGCGCGCCGGGCGTTGCGCCCTCGGCCAGGGCGGCGCGCGCCTCGGTGCTGGTGTCGCAGGCGACCAGGCTGCGGCCGCGCCGCAGCAGGCTGCGCGCCATGGGCAGCCCCATCATGCCCAGGCCGATGAACCCGACCGCTCCGCCGCTGCCCGACATGCCGTTTCCTTCCCGTGATGCGTCGCGCCGATGCTCCCGCGCGGCCGGATGGCTGGCAAGGCGGCACGGGCCGCGGCGCCGGTCTGGAGGGCGACAGCGCCACCGCGCGGTTGCAACCGGGGCGGCCGCCCGGGCGCCGGAGGGCGGCCAGGGAGGTGCCCGGCCGGGCGGGCGACGCACCGGCCCCGCCCCGGGCGATGCCTGGCCCACGGCGCCGGGGCATTCGCGCGCGGCGGGATCCGCCCTACCCTTGCCGCGTGACGCCCGCCCCCTGGATCGCGCCGCTTGCCGCCACGCTGCTGATGCAGTCCGTCGCCTCCGGCATGGGGCAGCTGCTGCCGGTGCTGGCGCCGCTGCTGACCGCCGATGCCGGCATCCCGCCCGAGAGCATCGGGCCGCTGAACGCCACCGGGGCCATCGGCACCATCCTGTTCCTGCTGTTCGGCGGCGCCATCCTGGCGCGGCTGGGACCGGTGCGGGCGCTGCAGGCGGGGACGGCGGTCGCCGCGCTCGGGCTGCTGCTGGCGGGCTTCGGGACGCTGCCGGCGCTGCTGGGCGCGGCGCTGCTTCTGGGCATCGGCTATGGCCCGACGCCGCCGGCGGGCAGCCGCATCCTGGCCGCCACGGCGCCGGCGCGGCACCGGTCGCTGATCTTCTCCATCAAGCAGGCCGGCGCGCCGGCGGGCGGCGTACTGGCCGGGCTGCTCGCGGCGCCGGCGGCGGCGGCCTTCGGCTGGCCGGCGACGCTGGCGCTGGCCGTGGCGCTGGCGCTGCTCTGCGCCCTGGCCATCCAGCCCCTGCGCGCCGCGCTGGATGTCGAGCGCGACGGCGCCCGCGGCGTCTCGCCGCGCGCCCTGCTGGCGCGGGCGAACCTGGCGGCGCCCTTCGCGGCGCTGCGGGTGGATCCGCTGCTGCTGCCGCTGACCGTGCTGGGCCTGGGCTTCGCGGTCGCGCAGGGCTGCCTTTTCGCCTTCTGCGTCACCTGGCTGGTGGAGGCGCATGGGATGGGCCTGGTCGCCGCCGGGTCGGTCTTCGCCGCCATGCAGGGCGCCGGGATCGTGGCGCGCATCGCGCTGGGCTGGCTGGCGGACCGCACCGGGCGGGCGGCGCGCAACCTGGTGGTGCAGGCCTTCGCCGCGGCGGGCATGCTGGCGCTGCTGGGCCTGTTGCCGGCGGGCACGCCGGCCTGGGTGCTGACGGCGGTGGCGGTGGGGAACGGGTTCCTGGCGGCATCCTGGAACGGGATCGTCATGGCGGAGGTGGCGCGGCTGGCGCCGCCCGCCCGCATCCAGGATGCGACCAGCGGGTCTACGCTGGTGGTTTTCTGCGGGTATGTGCTGGGGCCTGCGCTGTTCGGCGCGCTGGTGCCGCTGCTCGGCGGCTGGGGTTTCCCCTTCCTCGTGGTCGCTGTGCAGTTGGCGGTTGGCGGTGGGCTGATGATCCGGCGCATCTAGACTCGGAGAAGACGAAGGGGGTGCGGGGGACGTGCCTTCCCCCGCAGTCTTCATGCGGCCCAGCGCGGCTTCCGCTTGGCCTTGAACGCCGCGATGCCTTCGGCGGCCTCCTCGCTCGACGCCGTGCGCGCGAAGGCCGCCGCGCCCGCCTCGGCATAGCCGTCCGGCGAGATGGGCCCGAGCGCCGCCAGCAGCCCCTTGGTCTCGGCCAGCGCGCCCGGCGCGCCCTCCAGCACAGCGGCGATCGTCGCCTGCACCTGCGCCTCCAGCGCCGCCGCGTCGGGCAGCACCTGGTGCACCAGGCCGATGCGCGCGGCCTCCGCCGCCTCGATCACCGCCGCTTCCAGGACCAGGCGGGTCGCGGCGGTGCGGCCGGTGCGGCGGGCCAGCCAGGGCAGGATCTGCGCCGGCACCAGGCCGCGCCGCACCTCCGGCGCCGCGAAGCGGGCGGTGGCGGCGGCGAAGGCGATGTCGGCCGAGCAGCAGAAGCCGAGGCCGCCGGCATGGCAGGAGCCCTCCACCGCCGCGATCACCACCTGCGGCAGCGCCGAGATGTCGGCGAAGCGCTGGCCGGTGCGGCGGTTGCGCGCCTGCTGCCGGGCGAGCTTGGCCTCGGGCGATTCGTCGCTGGCGACCTCGGTCAGGTCGAGCCCGGCGCAGAAATGCCCGGCCGCGCCCGCGATCACCAGCACGCGCGCGCTCTGGTCCCGCGCGAGGTCGGCCAGCAACGCATCCCAGGCCGCGCCCATGGCCTCGGAGAGGGCGTTGCGCCGTGCCGGGCGGTTCATGGTCGCGCGGACCACCGGGCCCTCGCGCGTCACCAGCAGCGGCGTGTCGTCGGACATGGCGGGTCTTCCTCCTCGGGCCGCGGACCATGCCGCCGCGCCGGAGGGGCGGCAAGCCGGCCGCGGCATGGCATAGGGGGGCCAGGCACCGGCAGGAGAGACGCATGCAGGCCCCGATCGCCCTCGGCATCATCGGCTTCGGCATCATGGGGGAGCGGCTGCTGCGCGCCGCGCTGGACCATGCCGCGGCGCATGTCCGGCCGGTGGGCGTCTGGGACCCCGCCCCGGCCGCGGCGGCGCGGCTGGCCGGGGTGGCGGGCGGCGTGCCGCTGCGCGACTCGGCCGAGGCGTTGATCGCGGCCTGCGACTGCCTCTACATCGCCGCGCCGCCCGCGGCGCATGTCCCGCTGGCCGAGGCGGCGCTGGCCGCCGGCCGCGCGGTGTTCCTGGAAAAGCCGCTGGCGGTGGACCTGGCCGCCGCCACGGCGTTCGTCGCCCGGGCCGCGGGGGCGCGGGCGGCGGTGAATTTCCCCATGGCCTCCTCCCCCGCCGTGGCGCAGCTCGGCGCCTGGCGGGACCAGGGTGCGACCGGCCCGGCGCAGTCCCTGGCCATCGAGGTGGCCTTCGCCACCTGGCCGCGCGGCTGGCAGCGGGATGCCGCCCCCTGGCTCTCCCGCCGCGCCGAGGGCGGCTTCACGCGGGAGGTGGTCTCGCATTTCCTGTTCTTGGCGCGGCGGCAGCTTGGCCCGCTGGCGCTGCAGGAGGCGCGGGCGAGCTTCCCGCCGGGCGACGGGTCGGAGACGGCGATCGAGGCGCGGCTGACCGCCGGCGGCACGCCCGTCTCGCTGCGCGGCGGGGTCGGCATCACCGACAAGGACGACCACAACACCTGGACGCTGCGGGGGCCGGGCGGCGCCATCCGGCTGCGCGACTGGTCCTTCGCCGAGCGGCTGGCGGAAGACGGCACCTGGCGGCAGGCGCCGGATGCGCTGCCGAACGAGCGGATGCGGCCGCTGGTGCTGCAACGGCAACTCGCGGGCGTGGCGGCGATGACGCGCGGCGAACCGCACCACCTGGCGACGCTCCAGGAAGCCCTCGAGGTGCAAGGCGTCGTCGAGGCCATCCTCGCGGCTTGAGGGGGCGCCGCCCCCGCAAGCGCCCCCGCCGGGAGATCGGGCGCCCCCCCGACCCCGGCCCGGGTCAGGCCTCCATCGGCAGCCCGACATAGTTCTCCGCCAGCGTCAGGCTGCCGGCCTCGCTGCCGCAGACGTAGTCCAGTTCCGCCACCTGCACCTTGTGCTCGAAGGGATCGTCGCCGTCGAAGCGGTGCAGCATGCTGGTCATCCACCAGGAGAAGCGCTGCGCCTTCCAGATGCGGCGCAAGGCCGTCCGCGAATAGGCATCCAGCAGCGCCATCCCCTTGCCGCGGTAGAAGGCCTCCAGCGCGCGGGCCAGGACGATGATGTCGGCGACCGCCAGGTTCATGCCCTTGGCGCCGGTGGGCGGGACGATATGCGCGGCATCGCCGGCCAGGAACAGGCGGCCATGCCGCATCGGCTCCACCACATAGCTGCGCATGGCCGTCACGCCCTTCTGGAGGATCGGGCCTTCCTTGATGGGCGAGACGCCGTCGCGCCCCGCCATCCGCGCATGCAGCTCCGCCCAGATGCGGTCGTCCGGCCACTCCGCGATGTCCTCGTCCGGGCGGCACTGGATGTAGTGCCGCGCCAGGCTCGTGCTGCGCATGGTCGCCAGGGCGAAGCCGCGCTCGTGCCGGGCATAGATCAGCTCATGCGAGGCCGGCGGCGCCTCGGCCAGGATGCCGAGCCAGGCGAAGGGATAGACCCGTTCATAGGCGCGCAGCACGCCGTCCGGGATCGCGTCCCGGCAGACGCCGTGGAAGCCGTCGCAGCCGGCGATGACGTCGCAATGCAGGACCTGGTCGCGGCCTTCGTGGCGGAAGCGGATGCTCGGGTAGTCGCCCTCGAGGTCGTGGACCGAGACATCCTCCACCTCGAACAGCAAGGGCCCGCCATAGGACAGGCGGGCGGCGATCAGGTCCTTCACCACCTCCTGCTGGCCATAGATCGTCACCCGCTTGCCGGTGAGGTCGGTCAGCGCGATGCGGTGGCCCTGCCCGTCGAAGCGCAGCTCGATCCCCTCATGCGGCAGGCCTTCCCGGTGCAGCCGGTCGCCGACGCCGGTCTCCGTCAGGATGTCCACCGTGCCCTGTTCCAGCAGGCCGGCGCGGATGCGCTCCTCGACATAGGGGCGGGACCGGGCTTCCAGGATGACGCTGTCGATCCCGGCGCGGTGGAGCAGATGCGCCAGCAGCAGCCCGGCCGGCCCGGCCCCCACGATCCCCACCTGCGTGCGCATGCCGCCCCTCCCTGCTCCGCGGCGCCCAATTCGCCATGCCGGCCCGGGCTGGCAAGGCCTTGCACCCTGCCCCCGCCGGCCCGAGGTTACCCGCAGCATGAGGAGACGGGCGATGACGGACCCGGTGACGGAGGACACGGCCTGCGGACCGGAGGGGTGCCCCACGGGACAGGAGTCGCCGGCGGCCGGGGCGGTGGCGCCGCTGCCGCTCTCGCGCGCGGCGTCGCGCATCGACGTGGTGTCCGACGCCATCTGCCCCTGGTGCTGGGTGGGCAAGCGCAACCTGGAAGGCGCCCTGGCCCTGCTGGCGGCGGAGGGCGAGCGGTTCGAGGTGCATTGGCGCCCCTTCCAGCTCAACCCCGACATGCCGCGGGAGGGGGTGGAGCGCGACGCCTACCGCGCCGCCAAGTTCGGCAGCGTCGCGCGCAGCCGGGAGCTGGATGCGCAGGTCGCGGCCGCCGGCGCCGCGGCGGGGGTGGAGTTCCGCCATGCGCTGATGCGCCGCACCCCCAACACGGTGGATGCCCACCGGCTGATCCGCTGGGCCGGCGAGCATGGGCCGGCGGCGCATGATGCGGTGGTGGAGCGGCTGTTCCGCGGCTATTTCCAGGAGGGCCAGGATATCGGCGACCGCGCCGTGCTGGCGGCCCTGGCCGGCGAGGCCGGCCTCTCGGCGCTGGATGCCGCCAACATGCTGGCGAGCGGCCAGGGCGAGGCCGAGGTGGTGCAGGAGGATGCCGGCTTCCGCCAGCTTGGCCTTTCGGGCGTGCCGACCTTCGCGCTGTCGGGCCATGTGCTGTTCAGCGGCGCCATGCCGACCGAGCGGATGGCGGACGCCTTCCGCCGGGCGCTGGCCATCCTGCGGGACCAGAAGGCGGCCGCCGCCGCCTGACGGTTGGCAGGCTCCCGGAAACGGATGGGGGGTTGGGCGCCAGAGGCGCCCAACGGGGAATGCCTTCGCCCGGACGTGTCTAGTAGGTCGCGCGCCCGCCGGACACGTCGAACACCCCGCCGGTCGAGAAGCTGCAATCCTCCGTCGCCAGCCAGCCGATCAGCGCGGCGATCTCCTCCACCTGGGCGAAGCGGTTGGCCGGGATCTTCGACAGCATGTAGTCGATCTGCTGCTGCGTCATCTGTCTGAAGATGTCGGTCGCCGCCGCGGCGGGCGTGACGCAGTTCACCCGGATGCCGGTCTGCGCCAGTTCCTTGCCCAGCGACTTGGTGAAGCCGATGACGCCGGCCTTGGCGGCGGAATAGGCGGCGGCGTTCGGATTGCCTTCCTTCCCGGCGATGCTGGCGACGTTGACGATGCGGCCGTAGTTGCGCGCCCGCATGCCCGGCACCACGGCGCGGCAGGACACGAAGACGCCGGTCAGGTCGATCTCGATCACCTGCCGCCAGGCCTCGATCGGGTACTGGTCCACGGTGGCGTTCGGGCCGGTGATGCCGGCATTGGCGACGAGGATGTCGAGCGGGCCGAGCGCCGCCTCGGTCGCGGCCAGCGCCGCCTCGATGGAGGCGTAGTCGGTGACGTCCACCTTCGCGGCGAAGCCGTCCAGCCGCGCGGCCTGCCGCTCCGCCTCGGCCAGGTCGACATCCCAGAGGGCGGGACGGCCGCCGCTGGCGGCCACGCGCTCGGCGACCGCGAGGCCGATGCCGCGCGCCCCGCCGGTGATGGCCGCGACGCGGCCCTTGAGGTCGAGTGCGTTCATGCTGGTCTCCTCCCGCGTTCGGGGCGGGAGGTTACGCCGCGGCCCGGGCGCCGCCTATCCCGCCCGCGGCACCGCCGAGATGATGACGATGGCGCTGGCATAGGGGTATTCGTCGGTCATCGTCAGGTCGACCTGCGCCGCATGGCCGGCGGGCGTCAGGGCGGCCAGCCGTTCCGCCGCGCCGCCGGTCATCTGCAGGGTCGGCTTGCCGGAGCGCAGGTTGACCACGCCCAGGTCCTTCATGAAGACGCCGGCGGCGAAGCCGGTGCCGAGCGCCTTCGACGCCGCCTCCTTCGCCGCGAAGCGCTTGGCGAGCGTCGCGGCGAACAGCTTTTCCGTCCGCCGCTCCGCCTTGGCGCGCTCCACCGCGGTGAAGACGCGCTCGATGAAGCGCTCGCCATGGCGGTCCAGCACCCGCTCGATCCGGCGGATGTCCACCACGTCGTTGCCTATGCCCAGGATCATCGGCGGGGGATCATCCGCGCTGGCGTTCCACGCGCAGGTTGTCGGCGGGCGCCCGCAGCGCCGCCATGATGCGCTCCAGGTGGCGCAGGTCGGCGACCTCCACGTCCAGCAGCACCTCGATCGCGTCGGCGTCGCGGTGCTGCACCTTCAGCCCGGTCACCGCGCCGTCGTTCTGCGCCACCGTCTCGGTCAGGGCCGACAGCGCCGAGTTGCGCGCCCGCGTCTCCACCAGGATGCGGCCGACACGATGGGCGGAGGAGCCGTCGTCCCATTCGATGTCGAGGAAGCGTTCCGGCGTCGCCGAGAAATTCTCGAGCGTATGGCAGTCGGCGGCATGGATGGTCACGCCCTTGCCGGTGGTGACGATGCCCAGGATGCGCTCGCCCGGCAGCGGGTGGCAGCAGCCGGCGAAGTGGTAGGGCATGCCGGTGACGATGCCGGTGACCGGCAGGCCGGCGGACGCGACCGGCTTCGCCGCGCCGGGCCGTTCCGGCCGGCCGAGCAGCGGGCTGGCGCCCAGCCTGCCGCGCGGCCGGTTGAGCGGCAGCGTGTCCATCGCGCGCGGCGGGATGCGCAATTCGGGGAAGGCGGCATGCAGCACCTCCCGCGGGGAGAGGGTGCCGGACCCGACGGCGGCATAGAGATCCTCGAGGCCGGGCTGCTTCAGCGGCTTCAGCGCGCCTTCCAGCACCTTTTCGCTGGCATCCAGCCCTTCCTGGCGGAAGACCTTGACGACGGCGGCGCGGCCGCTTTCCCGGTGCTCCTCCTTCTGGCGGGCATGCACGAAGCGGCGGATGCGGGCGCGCGCCTTGCCGGTGACGACGAAGCGTTCCCAGGCCGGGTTGGGCTGGCCGCCGCGGGCGGTGATGATCTCGACCTGGTCGCCGTTCTCCAGCTGGTGCCGCAGCGGGACGATCTTGCCGTTGACCTTGGCGCCGACGCAGCTGTCGCCGACCTGGCTGTGCACCTCATAGGCGAAGTCGACGGGCGTCGCGCCGCGCGGCAGCTCGATCAGGTCGCCCTTGGGGGAGAAGCAGAAGACCTGGTCGCGATGCAGCTCGAGCTTGGTGTGGTCGAGGAAATCCTGCGCGCCCTCGGCATTCTCCAGGATGTCGAGCAGCGCCCGCACCCAGGGATAGCGCTTCTGGTTGCGCGCGGCGGTGTTGGGCTCCGGCCCCTGCTTGTAGATCCAGTGCGCGGCGACGCCGTTCTCGGCGACCTCGTGCATCTCGCGGGTGCGGATCTGCACCTCGATCTTGGCATTCCGCCGCTCCGGCACCGTCACGCCGGTATGCAGGGACTGGTAGCCGTTGGTCTTGGGCGTCGAGATGTAGTCCTTGAAGCGCCCCGGCACCACGCGATAGGCGTCGTGCACCGCACCCAGCGCGGCGTAGCAGGCGCCCCGGTCCTCGACGATGACGCGGAAGGCCATGACGTCCGAGAGCGCCTCGAAGGCCACGTTCTTCTTCTGCATCTTCAGCCAGATGGAATAGGGCGACTTCTCCCGGCCGGTGACGTCCAGCGGCTCGATCCCGTGCTGCCGCAGCACGCGCTTCAGGTCCTGCTCGATGTCCTTGATGAGGTTGGCGCCCTGGCCGCGCAGGAAGGTCAGGCGGGCGGCGATGGTCTGCCGCGCCTCCGGATGCAGTTCCTGGAAGGACAGCGTCTCCAGCTCGGTCTTCAGCGCGTCCATGCCGATGCGCTCGGCCAGCGGCGTGAAGATCTCCAGCGTCTCGCGCGCCGTCTTGCGCCGCTTCTCCGGCTTCAGGACGAAGTGCAGCGTGCGCATGTTGTGCAGCCGGTCCGCCAGCTTGACGAGCAGGACGCGGATGTCCTCGCTCATCGCCAGCACCAGCTTGCGCAGGTTCTCGGCCTGCTTGGTGCCCTCGGACTGCAGCTCGATCCGGGTCAGCTTGGTGACGCCGTCCACCAGGCGGGCGACCTCGGCGCCGAAGCGCTTCTCGATCTCCTTGAGGCCGAAGCTGGTGTCCTCGGCCACGTCGTGCAGCAGCGCGGTGGCAATGGTGGCGCCGTCCAGCCGGTAGTCGGCCAGGATGTTGGCGACCGCGATCGGATGGGTGATGTAGGGGTCGCCGTTCTCGCGCTTCTGCGTCGCATGCGCCTCGGCCGCGGTCTGGCCGGCGCGTTCCAGCAGGGCGATGTCGGCCTTGGGATCGTAGGCGGCGACCCGCCGGGCCAGCGCCAGCGCGTCCTCCAGCCCCGGCACCGGCAGGGGGGTCGAAGCCAGGCCGGCCGGCACGCCTTCGGGCGCGCTGGGGGCCGGCGCGCGCGGCACCGGTGCCTGCAGGGGCCCGGTGTCGCGCGTGGTCAATGGCGCCTCCCTGGATGACGGGCGGACCGATCCAGACCTCCGCGCACTGCGCTGCGGTCATCGGGCCGCATGGCTCGGGCGGCCCGGTTCAGACCTGCGCGCGGCGCGCTGCGGTCATCGGGCCGCGTCAGCGCTTGGCGCCGCCCAGCTCAGCCGCGATGGCGGCTTCCAGGTCGTCCGGCGACATTTCCTCGAGGCCGGCGCCATCGGCCGGCAACTCCTCGTTCACGTCCATGACGCCGAAGATGTTCTCGTCGGTGGCGATGAGGTCGAGGACCTCCTCCTCCGCCGGCTCCGGCTCCGGTGCGCGCTGCAGCGACTTGATCAGGTCGGCCTCCACCGCCTCCAGCGAGATGGTCTGGTCGGCGATCTCGCGCAGGGCGACGACGGGGTTCTTGTCGTTGTCCCGGTCGACGGTCATCTCCTCGCCGCGGCCGATGTTGCGGGCGCGCTGGGCGGCCAGCAGCACCAGCTCGAACCGGTTGGGGATCTGCACGATGCAGTCTTCGACGGTGACGCGCGCCATCTCGGCCTCATTTCTTCGGGGGCGGCGGCGGGCCGGCAGCCCGCGGCGCACAGCTGCGGCGGAGCTCTCCAGATAGCCACCGCACCGCAGCAATGCAAGGCGGAGCAGGGGCGGGCACCCGGCCAGCGTCGGGCCCCGCGGCAGCCGGCAGGGCGCGGCGGCGTGCCCGGGCGCCGCGCCCCGTCATGTTGCAACGTGTTTCGCTACAGAATGTCATCGGTCGCCCCCCTGGCGCCCGGGACCGGGCATGCCCACCCTGACGGCGTCAGCGAATGGGCTCGGGCGGCGGGTCCCCGGACAGCCGGGCGATCAGGTCGTCGACCGTGGCCCCGGTCACCGGATGCCGCCAGGCGGGCGCCACGTCCCGCAATGGGTCCAGCACGAAGCGGCGCAGATGGGCGCGCGGATGCGGCAGCACCGGGTCCGGCCGGTCCCGCGTCTGGCCATGGAGGTCGATGAGGTCGAGGTCGAGGGTGCGCGGGGCATCGGGATAGGGGCGCTGCCGGCCGGCCCGGTCCTCGATGCCATGCAGGGCGGCGAGCAGGCGGGCCGGATCCGCCCCCTCCCCCTCCAGCCGGGCCACGCCATTCACGAAGAGCGGGGCGCCGGGCAACGGCGGCACCGGCACGGTGCGGTACCAGCGGGACAGGGCGCGGAGCCGGAGTCCCGGCAGAGCATCCAGCGCCGCCGCCGCCGCCCGGCAGGTCTCCAGCGGGGACCCACCGGCGGCGGCCGGCAAGTTCGCCCCTAGCGCGATCAGGATCACCGATTTCTCGCTTACAAGTCCCCGATCCCATACTAATATGCAAAGGTGCCGACCCGGCATGCCTCAAATTTCGAGAGCGAACAGCTTGCAGCCCGAGCGTATCGAACGCGTCGCCGTCTTCATCGACGGAGCCAATCTCTACGCGGCCTCGCGGACCCTGGGGTTCGACGTGGACTACAAGAACCTCCTGGCGCATTTCCGCCAGCGGTCCTACCTGGTGCGCGCCTACTACTACACCGCGCTGCTGGAGACGGAGGAGTACTCGCCGCTGCGGCCGCTGGTGGACTGGCTCGGCTACAATGGCTACTCCGTCGTGACGAAGCCGGCGAAGGAGTTTACCGACGCCACCGGCCGCCGCCGCGTCAAGGGCAGCGTCGACATCGAGATGGCGGTGGATGTCCTCGACCTCACCCCGCATCTCGACCATGCCGTGATCTTCTCGGGCGATGGCGACCTGCGCCGGCTGGTGGAATCGGTGCAGCGCCGCGGCGTTCGGGTCACCGTGATCTCCACCATCCGCACCCAGCCGGCGATGATCGCCGACGACCTGCGGCGGCAGGCGGACGCCTTCATCGACCTCGCCGACCTCGCCGAGCACATCACCCGCCGGCAGGTTGAGCCGCGGCAGCGCGCCCCGATGGGCGCGCCGCGCCCGGCCCAGAGCGCGGCCCGCGCCACCCCGGCCGATCCCTTCCGCGAAACCCCGGACCTGACGGACTAGGCGGCACGATCGGGCGGCCCGGGCGTTGCCGCGCGCGATGACCCTTCCCGCCGAGCCGGCGCAGCCGCCGCCTGACTGCCCGCTCTGCCCGCGTCTGGCCGCGCTGCGGCAGGCCAACCGGGCCGCCTTCCCGGACTGGCACAATGCGCCGGTCCCCTCCTGGGGGCCGCGCGATGCGCGGATCCTGGTCCTCGGCATGGCGCCGGGACAAAGGGGGGCGAACCGCACCGGCCGGCCCTTCACCGGCGACCATGCCGGCCGGCTGCTCTATGCCACCCTGCTGCGCTTCGGCCTGGCGGAAGGCACCTACGAGGAAAGGCCGGATGACGGCCTGGTGCTGACCGGCTGCCGCGTCACCAACGCGGTCCGCTGCGTGCCGCCCGCCAACCTGCCGGAACCGGCCGAGATCCGCGCCTGCAACGGGTTCCTCGCGGGGGAACTGGCGGCCATGCCGAACCTGCGGGTCGTGCTGGCGCTCGGCGTGCTGGCGCACAACGCGCTGCTGCGGGTGTTCGGCGTCCCGGCGGCGCGGCTGAAATTCGCCCATGGCGCGCTGCACGACCTGCCCGGCGGGCTGCGCCTGGCCGACAGCTACCATGTCAGCCGCTACAACACCTCCACGCGCAAGCTGACGACCGAGATGTTCGAGGCCGTGGTGAGCGACCTTGTCGGGCTCGCGTCCCGGGAGCCCGGCGGGACCTGAGCAGGTGCCGACGGCTTGCCGGATGCCGGTGTCTGCGATCCGCGGCGTATGCCGCCTTGCAGCTGGGGGTCGGCCGCAGGTCGCAGTGCAGGGCGGATGCGAAGGAGCGACCCGCTCCGGGTAGGTCCGGTGATCGCAGGACGGCGGACTAGGCCTGCACCGTGGCGCTGGCACGGCCGGGCACACACGACGCGCGCAGCAACCTGGCGTCGGCGGAATCCCTCAGGGAAATGCCCGAACGCCGCCTTGAGCAATGCCTGTCGCCAGACCGCCGCAGGGGATTCCCACCGGTTGCTACGCCGCCGCCATGGTCGATACGCAGCGAGTTGCCGGCCGCACAGGGCCATGCAAGGGCTTCGAATCATGGAGAGGTCCCGGCAGAGCAGCGTCGCTCGCGCCGGTCTCATCCTTGGAGCCCGATCAATGCGTCGCGTGTACGCCACCGTTTTCGCTGCCTTGTTGGTCCTGGCGGCGCCGCATCAGGCGCGTGCCGCCCTGCTCGATTTCACCTTCAGCTTCACGAACCCCTTCATCCCCGCCATCGGCCCGGTGACCGGCATCGCCCGGGGTCTCGCCGACAATACGGCGAACCAAAAACCCCTCGAGGTCGAGGTTCTCTCCGCCCCGACCGGGTTCGGCGTGGGCAGATATGTCGAGATATCTTCACCCCTGAACCGGTGGACGGTCGTCGCCGGCGTCGTCATCACCTTCAGCTATGCCGGAACCAGAGCCGGCCAGCCGCCGGTGGTAGGCGACTGCTGCAGCTTGAGGATCGCATCGACGAGTATTGGAAACGTGGCGTCCCTCACCTTCTTCGAGGGCGGGCTTGTCAACCAGATTTCCGATGATCTGGTCGTGGCGCCGGCCCAAGCTGTCCCGGTGCCATCATCGACCTTGCTCTTTGCCACGTCGCTTGTACTCGGCGGTCTGATGCTGCGCCGTGGCAGGGCGGGACCCTGAGTATCACTGATCGGCCCAGGCACATTCCATGCCTTGGCCGGTCAAAGATATGTCGGGCTTCCGACGCCCTAGCCAGCGCAGGCAGTGCGGCCGCCATACCCGCACAGGTCGAACCGCCGGCATTGCGCTGCTCCGCGGCGACGATGGGGAGACGCTCGTCCGATCTCATGGGCCAGAGGCGGAGCGACACCCGGCAGCGCCCGTCGGACAGCAGCGCCGCGGCCGATGCAGTATCGCATGGTCCGCCGCACCTGATCAGGAGACGTGCAGATCGGCCGTTGATGCCGCCGCCGTCATGCGGCGGACCCACCAGGATCGCTGACCGGCACCGCATCGGGCCTGCGGCCCACGCAAACTTGGCTGGATGCAAGTCCCGCCGCCGAATCAAGGCCCGCCCGCACACGATATTCCTGGCCGATGCCGGCTCCGAAGCAATGCCGCTCGGACCCGCAGCAGGCGCCGTCCGCACCACCCGGGGGATTTCCTTGCCCAGGCGTCGCGCATGGACGGTGCGCCCATCCTCCCCCCAGAGGATGGACGGTCTCATATCGGCCAGCATGACGACTGCCGGCTGGGATCAGTGCGGTTGGCGCGCAGCCGCCTTACCGGGTCGGCATCGCGGCGAGGCCGAGATGCCGACCCGGTAACCCTGCGCGCAATACCGGCCAGCAGATGTCAGGATTTCTGCTGGCCGGTATCAGGGGCTTGCACGTCGAGGACAGCGCGAAACCGGCAGATAGCCGCGGCGCCCGGGCGGCACCGTGCCCGACATCACCCTCCATCATCTCCGGGGGCACGACTGGTCACACCGGCAGGCGCAGCCTGGCGCGCAGCCCGCCCAGCGGGCTCTCCTCCAGCGCGATGTCGCCGCCATGGGCGCGGACGATGTCGCGGGCGATGGCGAGGCCGAGTCCCGTCCCGTCGGGGGACCCGCTGTGGAAGGGCCGGAAGGCCCCTTCCCGCTCGGCGGCCGGGATGCCGGGGCCATCATCGTCGACCGTCACCTCGGCCCAGAGCAGCTTCTCGACGCCGCCCGGCCCCGCCTCCCCGGCCCGCGGCACGGTCCGCACCCCGACCGCGATGCGCCGCGCATGCCGGCCGGCATTGTCGATCAGGTTGCCCAGGCAGCGCCGCACCGCATCCGGCCGCAGCGGCATGGTCAGCGCCTCCGGCGCCGCCACCTCCACCGCCGCGCCGGTGCGGCGGGCATTGGCGGCGACGTCCCGCACCAGTTCCACCAGGTCGGCGGGGCGGGACTGCTCCGTCCCCTCGCCGCGCGCGAAGGAGAGGTAGGCGGCCGTCATCCGCTCCATCTCCTCCACATCCTGGGTCAGCGCCGCCAGGTCCTCCTCCACCTCCGGCCCGCGCGGCAGCATGGCGATCGCCAGCCGCATGCGGGTCAGCGGCGTCCGCAGGTCGTGGCTGATGCCGGCCAGCATCTCCGTCCGCTGGCCGACGAAGCGGCGGATGCGCTCCTGCATGCGGTTGAAGGCCATGCCGGCCTGCCGCACCTCGCTCGCGCCCTCCGGCTTGATGGCGCCGATGTCGCGGCCCAGGCCGAAGGCCTCCGCCGCATCCGCCAGCCGGCGCAGGGCGCGCACCTGGTTCTTCATGAAGACGATGGCGACGCCGGAGAGCAGCAGCGCCGAGCCGACCAGCCAGATGACGAAGAGGTAGAGCGTGGCGGAGAACAGCCGCTTGCGCGGCGCCTCCACATGCAGGACGCCTTCCGGCAGCTGCACCCGGATGATGACGCTGCGCGGGTCGGACTGCCAGTCGGTGTCGAAGGGCAGTCGGAGCCTTTCCCACAGCGCGGTGTTCAGGTCCTCCTCCAGCGGCAGCAGCGGCAGGCTGGCGGGCCGGGCGACGAATTGCAGCCGCGCGCCCTCCTCGTAGGCCAGCGCCAGGTCCAGCTTCCACAGCGATTCGCGGAAGATCCAGGCGCGGTTCTCCGGCTCCTCCCGCCGCACCAGCTCGACCAGCATCGCCACGTCGCCGGCGACGCCGCCCGCCAGCCGGCGGGAGATGACGTCGAGATGCCCGCCATAGAAGAGCTGCAGCGCCACCGCCTGCAGCACCACCATGGGCACCAGGATGATGAGGACGGAGCGGCCGAGCAGGCCGCGCGGCAGCAGCCCGCGCAGCACCCGGCCGAGTCGCCGGCCGTTGCCGGCGCGCCTCATGCCGGCCTGCCCCGCCGCGGCGCGGCATGGGCATCGCGGCGGGCCCGAAGCCGCCACGCCGGCGGCGCACCGCTCCGGTCCGCGCGCGACGACGGTGCCCCCCGGCTGGCGGTTTGGCGACCAGGCATCATGTGCCGCGGGCCCGCTGCCCGGTGCGACGGGGGGCGGGCCGGCGGCCACCCGCGCCACGGCGCCACGCCGCCGGTCGCGCGCCGGCCTTGGCCTGCAG
>NZ_SMOA01000107.1 GCF_004353985.1 Paracraurococcus ruber
CGGCCTGGCGGCGGGGCTGGGCGCGGCGGCGGGGGGCGCCCCGGGGCGGGCCCGGGCGCAGGACGCGCTGCCGCGCCAGGTCCGCATCGTGGTCGGCTTCGCCCCCGGCGGTGCCAACGACATCATGGCCCGGCTGCTGGCGCAGAAGCTGAACGAACGCCTGCCGGGCAGCGTCTTCACGGTGGAGAACCGGCCGGGCGCCGCCACCCTGGTCGCCGCCGAATATGTGGCGCGGTCGGCGCCGGACGGGACCGTGCTGCTCTACGCCTCCCTCTCCACCCTGATCGCGCCGCTGGTCAGCCGCGCCGCGACGCTAGACCCGGTGCGGGATTTCGCGCCGGTCGCCATGGCGCAATCCTCGCCCCTGCTGCTGGTGGCGCGGGCGGATTCGCCCCTGCGCACGCTGGCGGATGTGCTGGCCCTGGCGCGGGAGAGGCCGGGGCGCGTCACCGTTTCCCACCCCGGGCAGGGCGGCATCAACCACCTGTCCATGGCGATGCTGATGCAGGCGACCGGCACCGAATTCACCCTGGTGCCCTATACCGGCAATGCCCCGTCGCTGACCGCGCTGGTGCGGGGGGAAGTCGACCTGGCAAGCGATTCCATCATCGCCGCCCGTAGCCTGCTGGAGGCGGGGCAGCTTCGGCCGATCGCGGTCAGCAGCGCGGGGCGCGCCGCGGCGCTGCCGGCGGTGCCGAGCTTCGCCGAGACGGTGCCGGGCTACGAGGTGGGGTTCTGGGGCGGCGTGCTGGCGCCGCGGGCGACGCCGCAGCCACTGCTCGACCGGCTGAACCGGGAGCTGGATGCGGTGCTGCGCCAGCCCGAGGTGGCGGAGCGGATCCGCGGCATGGGCGCCGACCCGGCCGGCGGCAGCCGCGCCGACTATGCCCGGGTGATCGAGCAGGACTGGGCGACCTATGGCCGCCTGGTGCGGGAAACCGGACTGCGCGGCGACTAGCGGCGGGCCGCTGCGCCGCCGCGGTCCGGTCCGCGGCGACGGTGCACCCAGGCGTCGGCCGGGGCGCCGTAAGGTGCTTTCGCGCTAGGCGACGCCGCCCATGGTGCCGCGAGGCTGGCCGGCGCGACGCCCCCGAAGGATCGTCGGCCTGGAGCGCTCCGCGGGGCCGGCGGGCGCGCCGGCCGGCGGGGTTAGCCGCCGGCCAACCGGGCCTCAGGCACCGGCCGCCTGGGTGCGCGGGCGGCCATGGGTCTCGGGCCCGGCGATGCGCAGCGCCGCCGGGGTGGCGTTCCGCTCGAGCAGCACCAGGCCGAGGATCAGCAGCGCGCCGGCGCCGCAGGCGCCCCAGAAGGCGAGCATGGGCGGGATGCGCCCGGGCGCGAGCGCATCGCTCAGCAGCAGCCCGACCAGCGCGGTGATGAGCATCAGCGCGCCCCCGATCAGTGCGCAGGCGATGCGTTGCATGATGGCCCTTTCCCTTGCGTGCCGTGCCGGGCCGGATTGCCCGTGACCCCCGTTGAACACCCCGGGCCGGGCGCGAAGGCGGACAAGTCGGGGCATTTTCGTGGCATGGCCCCGTGCGCTGCCCGAATTCCAGGCAGGCCCGCGGCGCGGCGCGGCCTGCGGCCGGGGGTGGGCCCGGTTGCGCCCCCGGCGGGGATGCGGGAAGGTCCGCCCGCCCGAACCGCCCCTGCCGGAGATGCCGTTCCCGATGCGCCTGCTGCTTGCCGTCCTTTCGCTCTCCGCCGGTCTTGCCACCGCCGCGGCGGCCCAGACCATGACGGTGGGCGCCGCCGGGTCCGGCCAGCCCCCGCTGCGCTGCGGCGTGGACGGCACCTTCGCGCCGCATGCCTTTCCCAGCCTGCAGGGCGGCGTGCAGGGCTTCCAGATCGACCTGTTCGACGCGGTGGCGAAGAAGCTGAACCGGCCGCTCGAGGTCACCTCGGCCAGCTTCTCCGGCCTGATCCCCGCGCTGAATTCCGGCCGCTACGACTTCCTCTGCGCGCCCACGACGGTGACGCCGGAGCGGGCGGCGAACCTGCTGTTCACCGAGGGCTATCTCTGGACCGAGTTGCAGTTCGGCATCCGCCGCGGCACGCCGCCCATCAGGTCCGAGGAGGATCTGCGCGGCAAGGCGATCAGCGTGAACAAGGGCACGCCCTACGAGCAATGGGTGACCCGCAATGCCGAGCGGCTGAACCTGACCCTGCTGGCCTTCGACAGCCAGGCGGATGCGGCGCAGGCGGTGATCCAGGGCCGGGCCTTCGCCAATTTGTCGGGCAACACGGTGGTGAAGTTCAGCGCCAGCCGCACGCCGCAATATGTCGCGGACTGGGTGCTGCCCGGCACCCGCTTCCACTGGGCGACGCCCTTCCGGCAGGACAGCGGCGCGCTGCGCAACCAGGTGGAGCAGGTGATCGAGTGCCTGAAGAAGGACGGCACGATCGCCGCGCTGTCGAAGAAGTGGTTCGGCGCCGACCCGAAGGAGGATGATGCGGAGCGCGTCGCCTTCCCCGGCTTCGGCCCGCCCAACCTGCCCGGCTACGACGCGACGCCGAACACCGCGGCCTGTTCGTGAATGCGTCCGATGACCGGAGCGCCGCAGGGCGCGAAGGTCTGAATCGGCCGCTCGGCGAAACCTCCGATGACCGGAGCGCCGCAGGGCGCGAAGGTCTGAATCGGCCGCTCGGCGAAACCTCCGATGACCGGAGCGCCGCAGGGCGCGAAGGTCCAGATCGGCCGCGCCAGGCCCATAGGCCGATCGTCGAGGCGCGCGGCATCCACAAGCATTTCGGCCCGCTGCACGTGCTGCGCGGCGTGGACCTGGTGGTGGCGGAGCGCGAGCTGGTCTTCGTCATCGGCCCCAGCGGGTCCGGCAAGTCCACCCTGCTGCGCTGCCTGAACCGGCTGGAGGAGCCGAGCAGCGGCAGCGTGATGGTGGACGGGATCGACCTGCTGGACCGCCGCACCGACCTGAACGCGGCGCGGCAGCGGATCGGCATGGTGTTCCAGTCCTTCAACCTCTACCCGCACATGACGGCGCTGGGGAATGTCGCACTGGCGCTGCGCAAGGTTCAGGGCAAGGCGAGGGCGGAGGCCGAGGCGCGCGCCATGGCGGCGCTGGAGCGCGTGCACCTGGCGGACCGCGCCGGGCACTATCCCGGGCAGCTTTCGGGTGGGCAGCAGCAGCGCGTCGCCATCGCCCGCGCCATCGCGCTCGAGCCCCGGGTGATGCTGTTCGACGAGCCGACCAGCGCGCTCGACCCCGAACTCGTCGGCGGCGTGCTGCAGGCGATGCGGGAGCTGCGGGAGGGTGGCATGACCATGGTGGTGGTCAGCCACGAGATGGGCTTCGCCCGCGCCGCGGCCGACCGGGTGGTGTTCATGGCCGATGGCGCGGTGGTGGAGGAAGGGCCGCCCGCCCAGGTCTTCGGCGCCCCGCGGGAGGCGCGGACGCGCGCCTTCCTCGGCCAGGTGGAGCGGGCCTGAGTGGCGGCGTCAGGTCGCGCCGTCCTCGCAGCTCTTCGGCGGGCGGGTGAAGGCGATCCAGAGGTCGCCGGCCTTCAGGCAGCCCAGCTCCCAGCGGCCCTCGAAGCTCCTGCCCTCCACCTGCAGCCTGCCCTGGCCATGCGGCCCGTCGCGGAACCAGCCGCCCTCGTAGACCAGGCCGGCGGCGGGGATCTCGAAGCGGCCGCCGACCAGGTAGTCGTCGCGGTATTCCCCTTCCTCCCGCACCGTCAGCCGGCCTTCCTCGTAATGGGACAGGCGCCCCTGGCCTTCCGCCTTGCCGGCGCGGAGGCGCCCCTCATAGACCATCTGCCGCTCGCGGCCGGCCGCCCGCCAGGTGGTGACGGCGCGGCCCTCGCCCTCGGCCGGGCCTTCCGGGCAGGTGCCGGTCCAGCTGCCGGCGACGCCCTCGGCCGCGGCGGGCAGGCCGCCGACCCAGATCCAGCAGCCGCCGGCGCCGTCGGCGACGAAGCCGGATCGCTGGCCGGGGATGGCCCGCTGGTCCTCCGGCGGCGGGCCGAGGGCGGCGAGCAGCAAAGCGAGCAGGGGCAGCAGGGCGCGGTGGGGCATCGCGGCGGGTTCCGTCTCTCGGTCCCGAAGCTCTGCACCCGCCGGGGCGTCGGATGCAAGGCGGCGGCATGAGCGGCTGGGATCGCTTCCTCGACAGCTTCTTCAACCTGCGGGTCGCGGCGGAATACCTGCCGAAGATCATCGACGGGTTCTGGCTGACCATCCTGCTGGCGGCCTGCATCATCGCCACCGGGCTGGCGGCGGGGCTGGGGCTGGCGGTGCTGCGGGCGCTGGGGATCCGGCCGCTGAACTGGCTGATCGTCTTCGTCGTCGACCTGTTCCGGGCGCTGCCGCCGCTGGTCGTCATCGCGCTGCTGTATTTCGGCCTGCCGGCGGCGGGGGTGCAGCTTTCGGGCTTCGCCGCGACCTGGCTGTCGCTCTCGCTGGTGCTGATGGCCTTCGCCGAGGAGATCCTGTGGGCCGGCATCACCGCGACGCCGAAGGGCCAGTGGGAGGCGGCGCGAAGCACCGGGCTGTCCTTCCTGCAGACGCTGGGCTGGGTGGTGCTGCCGCAGGCGGTGCGGATGGTGATCCCGCCGCTGACCAACCGCACCATCGCCATCACCAAGGGCACCGCGCTGGGGTCGGTGGTGGCGGTCAGCGAGATCCTGGGCGCGGCGCAGGCGGGCGTCAGCTTCTCCTTCAACCCGACACCGCTGACCCTGGGGGCGCTGGCCTATGTGGTGCTGTTCTTCCCGGTGGTGATCCTCGGCCGCTGGGTCGAGACGCGCTTCGCGTGGAAGCGCTAGCCATGCGGTCGCGGAGGACCGCAGGCGCAGCCGGGGACCAGAGCATGGATCGTATGGCCAGGGCATGACATTCGACGACTTCCTGCTCGCCTTCTTCTCGCTCGACATCCTGCGGCAGGCCTGGCCGATCCTCTGGATGGGGCTGCAGCAGACGCTGCTGCTCTCGGCGGTGGTGGTGCCGCTCGGCGTGCTCGGCGGCACCGTCCTCGCGCTGCTGTCGACGGTGCGGCATCCGCTGGTGCGCTGGCCGCTGATGGCCTGGGTGGACCTGTTCCGCGCCGTGCCGCCGCTGGTCCTGCTGGTCTTCGTCTATGCCGGGCTGCCCTTCGCGGGGCTGGAGGTCTCGGCGCTGGGCGCGGTCGCGATCGGCTTCTTCCTCAACACCGGCGCCTATTACGGGGAAGTCCTACGCGCGGGGATCGAGAGCGTGCCGCGCGGCCAGATGGAGGCGGCGCGCAGCACCGGCCTGACCCGCGGCCAGGCCATGGCCTGGGTCATCCTGCCGCAGGCGGTGCGCAACGTGCTGCCGGACCTGATCAGCAACACGCTGGAGGTGGTGAAGCTCACCTCCATCGCCAGCGTCGTCGCCATGCCGGAATTACTGTTCCAGGCGCGCCAAGCGCAGAGCGTGACCTACAACGCGACGCCGATCATGGCGGCGGCGGTGATCTACTTCCTGCTGCTCTGGCCGGTGGTGCGGCTGCTGAGCCGGCTGGAGAACCGGCAGATCGCCGGGCGGCGATAGGGCGGATCGCGCGGCCCCGCCGCCTGGCCTGCCCGTCGGCGGGTGCCGCCGGCCGGCGCGCCGGGTGTCCGGGGTCCATGGGCGGCTGCCGACAGGGGCCGGGCGCCCGGCGAGGGCGGCGACGCCCTGCCCCGCGCCGCCGCGGCTCAGCCGAGCCGCTTCACCATGGCGATGATGTCGAGCGTGCCGAAGCGGCTCGTCTCCCGTCCCGTCTCGGCATAGCCGAGGGACCGGTAGAAGCGCGCGGCGACCTGCGTGCTGAACAGGCTGGCCTGGGCCACGCCGCGGTCCCGCAGATGCCCTTCCATATGCGCCATCAGCGCCTTGCCGACGCCCTGGAAGCGCGCCTCCGGCGCTACGTAGTTCAGCTGGATCTCGCCGCGCCAGGCGACCATGCCCACCCCGGCCAGCCGGCCATCCTCGCGTTCCGCGACGCAGACCGCGCGGTCGGCGCGGCCGATCCAGCGGCGGAATTCCGCCGGCACCTTGTTCGCCAGCCAGGCGGCCAGCACCTGCGGGTCGCCGCGCCAGTCGGCCACGCAAAGCTCGGTGATCGACCGGCGGGCGAGGTCGCAGGCCGGGCCGGCATCCGCCGCCCGCGCGCCGCGGATCAGCATCGGCGTGCCTTCCGTGTCGCCGCGCCGGGCTGCCCCGTGGCGCGGGCCTGACCGGGCGCCTGCAGGGCAGCGCGACGTCCGGCTTCCCGGCGGATGCGGCATGGGGGCACGGCCCGGCGCAGTCAGCCCGGCGCCACGCCGCGCGCCGCCAGCAGCGCCCGCGCCTCGGCCGAGGCCAGGAACTCCACCATCCGCGCCGCCGCCTCCGCCTGCGGGGTCGCCGCCATCGGCACCGCCATGTAGGTCAGCGGCCGCTGCAGCGGCGGGGGCAACGGCCCCAACACGCGGATGCCCGGGGCCGTCGCCAGCAGCGTCATGGTCCCGGCCAGGATGTCGTCGCCCTGCCCGGCCAGGACGGGGGCGAAGATGTCCATCGGCGCGGTGCGGCGGATGCGCGGCGCCAGCGCCTCGGCGATGCCCAGCCGTTCCAGCACGCCGGCGAAGACCTCGCCGGAGGCGACGCGGTTGAACACGATCAGGTCGGCGCCGAGCAGCGCCGCCTTCAGCGCCGCGGGCGTCGAGACGTCGTGCGCCGGCGAATCGGGCCGGTTGCCGAGGCCGACGCCGACCTCGCCGATCACCGGCCCCGTCGCCGCCCGCACCTGCCCGGACGCGGCAAGCCGCGCCAGGAAATCCGGCTGGACGATGACGAGATCGGCCGCCTCGCCGGATGCGAGGCGCGCCAGCACCGTCGGCGAGGGATCGAAGCCGGCATCGACCGGGAGGCCGGTCACGGCCTCGAACCGCGCCAGGGCCGCGGGCAGCGCCGGCTGCAGCGGGATGTCGGCCAGCACCCGGAGGCGGGACAGGCTGTTCATGGGCTACTCCTTCGGCCGGGCGGGCGCCGCGGCTCAGCCGCGGTATTCCGCCGGGACCGGCATGTTGGTCGCCGGGTTGGTGTCGTGCCGCGACAGGCGCTCCACCACGCCGCCGCCGACCAGGGGCCGCAGCGCCGCTTCCAGTTCATCGGCAGCCGCCTGCGGATAAACCTCCTGCCCCGCCACCCGCAGCGCGAAGGCGCAGAGATGCACCCGCCGCTTCGCCGGGTCCGCCAGCGTCGCCTGGGTCCAGCGATAGAGCGGATCCGCCTGGTCGCCGCGCCGCTCGGCCTCGGCGCAATAGGCCTCGAAGGCATCGAGCTGGCTGACCGGCCTGGCGTCGTGCCGCGCCAGCAGGTCCATCAGCGGCCGCAGCGCCGGTGCATCGGGCGCCGCCCGCGCCAGCTCCGCCAGCGGTTCCGGCAGGTAGACCCGGACCTGGTGCCGCCATGTCTCCGCCATCCGCTCCTCCTCCGCCGCCTGCGGCCATCCTACCGGGTGAGCCGCCTTTCCCCGAAGCCGCGATTCGCGCCGCACCCGTGCGGCCCTGCCGCTGCCCCTGCCCCTCCCCCCGCCGCCCGACCTCTGGCGGCGCGGGGTCCCGCCGACCTCGCTCGGGCGGTTGCCCGGGCCGGGCGGCCGGGCGCAGGCTGGCGGCGGAAACGGACCAAGCGAATGCCCTACCCTCACCGCCTCCCCCGCCGCGCCCTGCTGGCGGCGCCCCTGCTCGCGCCCGCCCTGCCCCGCCCCCTGCGCGCCCAGGCGGGCCGGCCCGTCCGCCTGCTGGTCGGCTTCCCGCCCTCCGCCATCCCCGACCTCGTCTCCCGCCTCTTCGCCCCCGCCCTGTCCGAGGCGCTTGGCCAGCCGGTGGTGGTGGAGAACCGTCCCGGCGCCGGCGGCGCCCTGGCCGCCGAGGCGCTGCTGCGCGCCCCCGCCGATGGCCAGACCCTGATGATGATGGCCCAGTACCTGCCGGCGCTGCCCGCGGTGCAGCGCCACGTTCCCTTCGATGTCGCCGAGGTCCTGCCGCTGGCCGGCACCGCCCAGGCGCCGCTGGTGCTGTTGGCGACGCCCGATCTCGACGTGCGGGACCTCGATGGCTTCCTGGCCCTGGCGCGGCGGCAGGGGGAGGCGCTGGCCTATGGCCATTCCGGCCTGGCCAGCGCGCCCAACCTCGCCATGGCGCTGCTGCGCGACAGCGCCGGCATCGCGCCGCTGGCCGTCGGCTACCGGGGGGAGCCGGAGATCCTGAACGGGTTGCTGACCGGCGCGGTGCGCTGCGGCTTCGGCTTCCTTCCCGGTGCCGCGGCGCAGATCGGCGGCGGGCGGCTGCGCGGCCTCGGCATCACCACCGCCGAGCGCGCCGCGCTGCTGCCGGAGATCCCGAGCTTCGCCGAGCTTGGCCATCCCGCGGTGCGGATCGGCGCTTGGTGGGCGGTGGCGGTGCCGCGCGCGACGCCGGCCGGCATCCAGGCGCGCATCGCCGCCGCCGTCACCCAGGTGCGCGCCCTGCCCGAGACCCGCGCCCGGCTGCAATCCGCCGGCGCCCTGCCGCTCGACCTCGAGGGCGAGCCCCTCCTCGCCTTCACCGCCGCCGAGCGCGACCGCCAGCTTGGCCTGTTCCGGCGCCTGGGCGTGCAGCCGGAATGACGCCGCTGCCCGGGCGTCGCACCCTGCTGCTCGCCCCGCTCGCGGCGCCGGCGGCCGCGCCCGGTCCCGCCCGGGCGCAGGCCTGGCCGGCGCGGCCGCTGCGGATGCTGGTCGGCTACCCGCCCGGCAGCCCGCCCGACCTGATCAGCCGGCTCTTCGGCCCCGGGATGGCGGACCGCCTGGGCCAGCCCGTGCTGGTGGAGAACCGCCCGGGCGCCAACACCGCCCTGGCGACGGAGGCGCTGCTGCGCGCCCCGCCGGACGGCCACACGCTGATGACGATGCCGCAATTCGTCCCCGCCCTGCCGGCGGTGCAGCGCGTCAGCGGCTTCGACGTGGCCGACCTGCTGCCGCTGGCCGGCACCGCGCAGGCGCCCCTGGTGCTGGTGGTGCCGCCGAGGCTGGGCGTCGCCGACCTGCCCGGCTTCCTGGCGCTGGCGCGGACGCGCGGCGAGGCGCTGTCCTTCGCCCATGCCGGCCATGCCGGGGTGCCGAACCTCGCCATGGCGCTGCTGGCCGAGGCGACCGGCATCCGCCCGATGGGCGTGGCCTTCCGCAACACCGTGCAGCCGTTGCTGTCCGGGGACGTGGACTGCGCCTTCGGCTTCCTGCACGACGCGGTGCCGCAGATCCGCGCCGGCAAGCTGGTGGGGCTGGCGGTCACGACGCCGGCGCGGTCGCCGCTGCTGCCGGAGATCCCCTGCTTCGCCGAGCTTGGCCTGCCGGCGGTGGAGATCGCCGCCTGGTTCGCCGTGACCGTGCACCGCGCCGTGCCGCCGCCGCTGCAGGCGCGGCTGATCGCGGCGGTGGAGGCGGTGCGGCCCGACCCGGCCGTGCAGGACCGGCTGACCGCCGCCGGCTTCGCCCCTTTCGCGCTGGATGGCGCGGCGCTGCAGGAATTCGCGCGGCGCGAACGCGACCGGCACCTGGCGCTGTTCGCAAGGCTGGGCGTGACGCCGGAGTGAGCGGCGGCGGGAGGGTTCTCTCCCTCCCGCCGCGCCGGCGGTCAGCGCCGTCCCGCGTCAGCGGATCGCGTAGACGTCGTAGGTCGGGCCGGCCGGCGGGCGCTGGCCGATGCCCACCGCCAGCACGCGATTGAGCCAGGCGAGGTCCGGGTCGCTCGTCTCGAAGCGGATGGCGATGCGGAAATAGTAGTCGGCGGGGTCCACCGCCTCGCCGCGGCCGAGCCGTGCCAGCACCTCGGGCGGGCCGCTGCGCACGCCGCTGTAGGACATGAAGAAATGCTGCCCCGCCGCGGTCCGCATCACCAGGCGCACATCCATATGCGCGGTGCCGTCCGGCTCCACCCGCAGCCAGTCGGCGGTGGTGCCGGGCACCAGCGTGCCCTGCAGCGACGGCCCCTCGAAGGTGCCGCCTATCACCGGGATCACCCGCAGCTCCTGCCCCGGGCCGGCGGCGGCCATCTGCGGGGTGCCGGCCTGCAGCACCATGCGGAACAGGAATTCGCTGCGCAGCGGCAGCGGCGCGATGGCCATGGCTGTTGTCCTCCCTTGCCTCGGATCAGCGCTGCCGCCAGGGCAGGCCGCTGGCCTTCCAGCCGGCGATGCTGCCGCGATGCCCCTCGGCATCCACCGGCCCCTCGAACCCGTCTGCGACGTTGAAGGCCCGCGGGAAGCCAGCCGCCTGCGCCGCCATCCCGGCCGACAGGCTGCGCGCGCCGGAGCGGCAGATGAAATAGAGGCTGTTCGCCTCGGTCAGCCCGGCCTTGCGCAGATGCTCGGCGAAGGCGCGGTTCACCTCCATCGACGGGTACATCTGCCAGGGGATCAGCAGCGGCTGCTTCGCCAGGTCGGCGATGTCCGGCAGGCCGACGAAATTCCACTCGGCATCGGTGCGGACATCGATCAGCACGGCGTCGGGGTCGGCCTTCAGCGCCTCCCAGGTCTCGGCGGGGCTGATATCGGGCACGCCTGCCATGCGCTCTCGCTCCATCGTCTCGTCCGCCGGCATCCTGGGATGCCGGCGGCGGATGGGCAATGCGCCGATCGACCGGGCGCGGTCAGGGCTGGCCGAGCGCGGTCACCACCAGCCCCAGCACCCGGTCGGCCGCCACCATGGTCACCCCCGGGTCGGGCTGCACCCAGGCGCGGCGGCCCGGCTGGGTCGGGTCGGGCAGCAGCGCCACGCCGCCCGGCCGGACCATGCCATAGGCGTCCCAGCCATAGCTGGCGCCGGTCAGCACCCGGTGCCGCACGCGATCCTGCGCCGGGAGGCCGGCGGCCACCGCGGTGCAGGCGGCGGTGTCGTTCACCGCATCCTCGTCGCCATGCAGCAGCAGCACCTGCGGCCGCTGCGTCGTGTTCGCGGCCACCGCCCCCGCCGCCCGCGCCAGGGCCTGGTCGCAGCCGGGATAGAGCAGGGCGAGGCCAGCCACCGTGGCTTCGCCCGGCCGGAGGCTGCCGAGCCCGAGCAGCGCCGCCCGCGCCCCCTCCCCCAGGCCGATCACGGCGATGCGGGCCGCGTCCAGCCGCGGATCGGCGGCGACCGCCGCCAGCAGGATGGCCAGCCGCATCGGCGGCGGCGGCGGCTCCGCGTCCTCCGCCCCGGCGCCGAAATGGGCTTCCAGCACCGCGTAGCCGTTCTCCAGCACGCGCTGGCCATAGACCGCGCTGCGCGGCCCGGCCCCGTCCTGGTCCGGCAGCAGCAGCACCACCGGGGCGGGACGGCCCGGCCGTGGCGCCTGCGGCAGGGTCAGCAGCCCGACCTCGCCATCGCCGAGCGCGAGCAGTTCGGTATCCTCGACCGCCGGGTGGGGCGTGGCGGCGCCGGCCGGGCCGGCCAGCAGGGCCGGCAGCATCAGGGCCAGCGCGGCCAGCCGCCGCCAGGGCTGCATGCGGACAAGGGTCCTGCCGGTCATCGAGCCGCCTCCACGTCGCCGCCTGCTGCAGCGCAGTGTGGTGCAACCATGTCGGTCCCGCCTGTGTCCTGCAACACAGCGCGGGCCGAGCGGCGGGCGGGACGGCGAGCGCGCGCGGAGGCCCCAAATTGCGCTGGCATCAGCGGATCGCGTCGCCTGGCGGATCCGCGGGCCGGTCCGGTTGACCGGCAACGGCGCAATCGTTGACAACGGCGCATGACCCAGACGCTGCGCCTCGGCATGCTCACGCCGTCCTCGAACACCGTGCTGGAGCCGCTGACGGCCGCCATGCTGGCCGACCTGCCGGGCGTGACGGCGCATGCCGCGCGCCTCCGGGTTGTGGCGATCAACCTGGGCGAGGGATCGCGCGCGCAATTCGATCCCGCGCCGGTGCTGGCGGCGGCGGAGCTGCTGGCGGATGCCAGGGTGCACAGCATCTGCTGGAACGGCACCAGCGGCTCGTGGCTCGGGCTCGACCAGGATCGAGCGCTCTGCGCCGCCATCACGGCGGCGACCGGCCTTCCCGCCATCACCGCGACCCTGGCGCTGCTGCGGGCGCTGTCGGCGCTGGGCGCGACGCGGCTCGGCCTCGTCACGCCCTATCTGGCGGAGGTGCAGACCGCCATCGCCGGGCGCATGGCGGCGGAAGGCATCGCCTGCGTCGCCGAGCGCCACCTGGAGGATCCCGGCAATTACAGCTTCTGCGAGCATGACGAGGCGACCATCGCCGCCATGGTGCGGGCGGTGGCGGCGGCGGGCCCGCAGGCCATCGCCATCCACTGCACCAATTTCCGCGGCGGCCGCATCGCCCCGGCGCTGGAGGCGGAGCTCGGCATCCCGGTGCTGGACAGCGTCGCCGTCGCGCTGTGGGGCGCGATCGGCGTGGCGGGCGGCGATGCGGCGCCGCTGGCCCGGCATGGCCGGGTCTTCGCCCTGCCCTGGTGAGGCGGCCGAGGCGGCGGGCACGAGGCGGCGCGCACGAGGCGGGCTTTACGAGAGTTATGTTATAACATAACGTGACGTTATGTTGCATCGCCTCCTGCCCGCCCTGCCCTTCCTCCTCGTCCTTCCCGCCGCGGCGCAGGACGAACTGCCCGAACTCGTCGTCCAGGCCCGCCAGGCCGAAGCCGCGCGCCAGGGCATCCTGGCCCGCTTCGGCGCGCGGGAGGTGGTGGTGGACCGCGAGACGATCGAGGCGCTGCCCGGCGGCGCCAACCAGCCGCTGAACCAGGTGCTGCTGCAGACGCCCGGCGTCGCGCAGGACAGCTTTGGCGACATCCATATCCGCGGCGAGCACCGGAACCTGCAGTACCGGCTGAACGGCGTCGCCCTGCCCGAAGGGCTGCAGGGCTTCGGCCAGGTCTTCGATGCCCGCGGCCTGCGCAGCGCGAGCGTGCTGACCGGCGCGCTGCCGGCGCAATTCGGCTTCCGCACCAACGCTGTCATCGCGCTCGAGACGCGGAGCGGCGCGCTGGATCCCGGCGGGTCCGTCGGCGTCTATGGCGGCAGCTTCGGCACCATCCAGCCGCATGCCAGCTGGGCCGGCTTCCTCGGCGGCTGGGATGTCTTCGCCACCGGCACCTGGCTGCAATCCGACCGCGGGGTCGAGAACCCGACGCGCGGCCGCACCGTGGCGAACAACGAGACGGAGCAGTTGCGCGGCCTGGTCTATGCGGCGCGGCAGATCGACGCGACCACGCGCCTGTCCCTCATCGGCGGCACGGCGCTGAACCGCTTCGGCATCCCGGCGCCGGGCGCCGTGCAGAACGCCTTCAACCCCTTCGGGCGGGAGGATTTCAGCAGCCAGGGCCTGCGCAGCCGGCAATGGGAGCGGAGCTGGTACGGCGTCGCCGCCCTGCAGAAGGCGGTGACGGCCGATATCGACATCCAGGTCGCGCCCTTCATCCGCTACTCCTCCCTGCACTACCTGCCGGATGCGGTGAACGAGCTGGCCTTCAACGGCGTCGCCTCCGACGTGGTGCGGCAGAGCTTCGCCGCCGGGCTGCAGACCGACGCCTCCTGGCGCGTCGCCGAGCGCCACACGCTGCGCGCCGGCGTCCAGTTCACCGGCGAGCGCAGCCGCTACAGCGCCCGGACCGCGGTCTTCGCCCTGGACGGCAATGGCGAGGCCGGCACCGATCCCTTCCTCCTGCAGGACCGCCAGGGGCGGACCGGCTGGCAATACGGCGTCTATGTGCAGGACGAGTGGCGGCTGACCGACCGGCTGACCCTCAACCTGGGCGTCCGCGCCGACCGGATCGAGCAGTACACCACGAACGGCCAGGTCTCGCCGCGCGCCAACCTGGTCTGGCGCGCGACCGACGCGACCACGCTGCATGCCGGCTATGCCCGCACCTTCACCCCGGTGCAGCAGGAACTGATCGCCGGCGGCACGCTGGCGCGCTTCGTCGGCACCACCAACGAGCCCTTCAGCCTGGAGAACGGCACCCCGCGGCCGGAGCGCGCCCACCGCTTCGACGCCGGCATCTCCCACCGCGTCACGCCGGCATGGACCATCGGCGTCGATGCCTACTACAAGTCGGTGCAGGACCTGCTGGATTTCGGCCAGTTCGGCGGCGCCCTGATCTTCACGCCGATCAACTACCGCCAGGGCCGCATCTACGGCACCGAGTTCAGCACCAGCTACCGCCTGGACAACCTCCTGCTCTACGGCAACCTGGCGATCAGCCGCTCGACCGGCCGCGACATCCGCTCCGCCCAGTTCAACATCGAGCCGGAGGAGCTGGCCTATATCTCCCGCAAGTACATCCGCACCGACCACGACCAGCTGCTGACCGGCAGCGCCGGCGCGGTCTGGCGCGCCTGGGAAGGCGGGCGGCTGTCGGCCAGCCTGCTCTACGGCAGCGGGCTGCGGAAGGGCTTCGCCAGCACCGAGAGCGTGACGCCCTACGTCACCGCCAATCTCGGCGTGCAGCAGGACCTGGTGCTGCCGGACGGCGGCACCTGGACGGCGCGCCTCGACGTGCTGAACATCGCCGACCGCGCCTACCTGCTGCGCGACGGCTCCGGCGTCGGGGTCGGGGCGCCGCAATACGGCGCCCGGCGCGGCGTCTTCGCCGGCCTGTCGCGGAATTTCTGAGGCCGGGCACCGGACCGCGCGCCGGCGGGGCCGTCAGGCCGGCCTCAGCCCCGGCGCGCGCAGCCGCGGCAGCGGCGGGAAGGTGAAGGCGATGGCCACAGCGCCGAGCCCTACCGCCAGCGAGGCCAAGTGCATGCCGGCATAGCTGCCGAAGCGGTCGAAGATCCAGCCGCCCACCGCCGGCCCGGCCGCCATGCCGAGGCAGGAGATCATCGTCGCGGCGCCGAACACCGTGCCCATGATGCGCGGCCCGAAATAGTCGCGCGCCAGCACCGCATAGAGCGGCATGACGCCGCCATAGGCCAGGCCGAAGACGGCGGCGACGCCGTAGAACTCGCCCAGGCTGCGGGCCGGCAGGAAGGCGCCGATCGCCAGCGCCTGCAGCAGCAGCCCGCCGATCAGCACCGGCTTGGCGCCGTGCCGGTCCGCCAGCACGCCCAGCAGCAGCCGCCCGCCGAGGCCGGCCAGCCCCTGCAGGCTGTAGACGCTGACCGCGGTCATCGCCGACAGGCCGCAGACCATGGCGTAGCTGACGACGTGGAAGATCGGCCCGGAATGCGCCAGGCAGCAGGCGAAGAAGGTCGCGGCCAGCACCGCGAATTGCCGCGTGCCCAGGGCCTGCCGCGCGGTCAGGTCCCGGCCGGCCGCCGCCGCAGGGCTGCCGGCGACCATCGACGGGGCCCGCCGCAGCAGCAGCGCCGCTGGCAGCAGCACTGCCCAGGCGACCAGGCCGATGACCAGCATCGCCTCCCGCCAGTCATGGCCGGAGAGCAGCCATTGCGCGAAGGGCGCCACGGTCAGCGGCGCCATGCCCAGCCCGGCCGAGACCAGCGACACCGCGAGCGCCCGCTGCCGGTCGAACCAGGCGCTGGCCGCGGCCATCATCGGCGCGAAGAAGGCGCCGACCGCGGCGCCGAGGAACAGCCCATAGGCGAGCTGGAAGGCCAGCAGGCTCTCCGCCCGGCTGGCCAGCACCAGCCCGGCGCCGAGCAGCAGGCCGCCGGCCAGGCCGACAAGGCGCGGGCCGTAGCGGTCGCTGACCGCGCCCCAGCCGAAGGCCCCCAGCCCCATGGCCAGGAAGGCGACGGTCATCGAGCCGGAGAGGCCGGCGCGGGACCAGCCGGTGCCGGCGGCGATGGGGTCGAGGAAGACGGCGAGGGAGAACATCGATCCCATGCCGACGCAGCTCATCAGCGCCCCGACGGCGACGATCACCCAGCCATAATGGCGTTCCATTGGTTTCCCCCCGGGGCGGCGGCATCGTGGTGCCGTGGCGCCGCGCCCTTCCTTGCCGCCCATCGTCCCAGAGAATGGCCGCGCGGCAAACCGCCATGTCGGGCCTGCGCCGCATGGTGAGCGGCGGGAGCGGGGAGGCGCGGCGGCAACGGAACGGTGCGGCGGCGTCCGGCCGGGCGCGGCCGGGCGATGCCGGCCCGCAGGATCATCGGGTCCGGCGCGCAGCCGCGAAGGCGATCCGCGCAGGGCGGCCGGTCCGCACGGCGGCATCGCAGCATGGCCGGCGCCGCCTGCCCTCGGCGGGGCCGGTGGGTCGCCGCTCCCGGCGGGCCGATACCCGGGGCACGCGGCGCCTCCGCCCCGCCCGGGCGCTGCCGCGCCGTCCTTCGCCCCGCCTCAGCCGAAGGCGGCGCTGGTCACGAATTGCACGCCGGCGGCGGCGAGGTTGCGCTTGGCCAGGTCGATCGTCGTGCCGCCCTCGGCCGGCAGGCCGATGCCGCGGCAGGCATCCTCGATGACGAAGACCTGGTAGCCCAGCCGCGCCGCATCCTCGGCCGAATAGGCGACGCAGTAGTCGGTGGCGAGGCCGGCGAGGAAGAGGCGCCGCAGCCCGCGCGCCTGCAGCCAGCCATGCAGGCCGGTGGTGGTGCGGCGGTCGTTCTCGAAGAAGGCGGAATAGCTGTCGATCTCGCGCCGGAATCCCTTGCGGACGATCAGCTCGATCCGCGCCTGCGCCAGGTCCTTGTGCAGCTCGGCATTCGGGCTGCCCTGGATGCCGTGGTCCGGCCACAGCACCTGCTGGCCATAGGGCATCTGCACCACCTCGAAGGGCTTCTTCCCGGGATGCGAGGACGCGAAGGAGGAGTGCCCGGCCGGATGCCAATCCTGCGTGGCGAAGGCATGCGCGAAGGGCCCGCCCAGCAGCCGGTTGATGGCGGGCACCACCTGGTCGCCGCCTTCCACCGCCAGCTCGCCGCCCGGCATGAAGGTGGGCTGCACATCGATGATGCCGAGGATGTCGGTAGCGGGGTCGGGGACGAGTCCGGCCATGGCGGGGCTCCGTGTCTGCGCGCTGGCGGCGGGGACGAGCGTGGTGGCGGCAAGCGCCGCGAGCGCCTCGCGGCGCGGCAGGTCATGTGTCATCGGCGGGATCTCCTGCACCGGGACCGCGGCAGGCTACCCCGCTTCGCGCGCGGCGCCGAACGCAAAGCGCGGCGGCGCCCGCCTGGCCGGGCGGCGCGACCCGTCCCGGCGCGGACGGCAGCGGGCGGCCCGGCGCGGGACAGGCCCGGCGATCCTGCCCTCGCCGCAGGCCGCCGTG
>NZ_SMOA01000108.1 GCF_004353985.1 Paracraurococcus ruber
CCGGCGGGCCTGCGCCGCCCCGGCCTGCGGCCGGGCGGGCCGCCCGGCATCGGCCCGCCGCGCCTGCTGAAGAGCGCCGGCTTCCGCTTCGCGGTGCTCTTCGCGGCCATGTTCACCTCCGCCGCCGTGGCGCTGGTGGCGGTGCTGTGGTGGGCGACCGCCGGCGCGCTGGACCGGCAGACCGACGCCGCCATCCGCGCCGATGCCATCGCGCTGGCCGAGCGCTTCCGGGAGGCCGGCACCACCGGCCTGGTCGAGTCGATCGAGGAGCGCCTGGCGGTCGATGTCGCCGGCGATTCCATCTACCTGCTGCTGGAGGCGGAGACCGACCGGCGCCTGGCCGGCAACCTCGACAGCTGGCCGAAGGCCGAGAACGGCAGCGGCCCCTGGTTCCGCACGCGCGTGGTGCATGACGGGCTGTCGGTGGAAGCGCGCGCCCACCGGATCGACCTGCCGGGGCTGCGCCTGCTGGTCGGCCGCGACGAGACCGAGCGGAGCGAGCTGCGCCGCCTGCTGACCGAAGGCGTGTTCTGGTCCTTCGGCGCGGTGATCTTCTTCGCCTTCCTCGGCGCCTCGCTGATCCGCAACGCGCTGCAGGCGCGCATGCGGCCGACCTTCGTGACCACGGCGGCGATCGCCGGCGGCGACCTCTCCTCCCGCGTCCCGCTGTCCGGCCGCGGCGACGAATTCGACCGGCTGGCGCAGGTGCTGAACGCCATGCTGGACCGCATCGGCACCCTGATGGAAGGCGTGCGCGGCGTTTCCGACGCCATCGCGCATGACCTGCGCACGCCGATCGCCCGCGCCCGCGCCAAGCTGGAGGATGCGCTGGCGACCTCCGAGGACGAGGACTCGCTCCGCGCGGCGGTGGAGCAGGGCATCGCCGATCTCGACGGCATCAGCCGCATCTTCCAGGCGCTGCTGCGCATCGCCGAGGCCGAGGCAGGGGCGCGGCGCGCCGCCTTTGCGCCGCTCGACCTCGGCGCGCTGCTGGCCGATGCGGCGGAGATCTACGAGGCGGCGGCCGAGGCGCGCGGCCAGCGGCTGCTGACCGACCTGCCGCCGGACCTGGACCTGGTGGGCGACCGCGACCTGCTGTTCCAGGCGGTGGCCAACCTGCTGGACAACGCCATCAAATTCACCCCGCCCGGCGGCACCGTGCAGCTGGCCGCGGCGGCGCTGCCGGGGGCGGTGCTGGTCTCGGTCGCGGATGATGGGCCGGGCGTGTCGCCCGAGGACCGCAGCCATGCCGGCGAACGCTTCTTCCGCGCCGACCGGTCGCGCGCCACGCCCGGCTCCGGCCTCGGCCTCTCGCTGGTCCGCGCGGTGGCGCATCTGCATGCCGGGGAGATCGTCCTGGAGGATGCGGTGCCGGACCGCGTTCCGCCCGGCCTGCGCGTGACGATCAGCCTGCCGCGGGCCTGAGGCCCGGCCGGCGCAGGGCGCCGGCGCCCGGCGGCAGGGGCGGGCCGGCGCCTCGCCTGTCGGTATGACCGAAGCGTCATGTTCCGCCAACCGCGGTTTGACCCCGTTGGCGCCACTCTGTCCGCGCGATGTCTCCTGTCCTGACCGCCCCGGCCCTGCTGCTTGCCCTGGTGGTGTCCGCATCTGCGGACCAGGGCCCGCGCGTGACCAGCGACAGCCCGGAATACTGCACATCCCTGCTGACGCGGCTGGCGTCCCTGCCGGCGGCGCGGCAGGAGCCTTCCCGCAGCCTGGCGGCGGAGGGCGAGAAGCTGTGCGGCAACGGCCATGTCCGGACCGGCATCGCCAAGCTGCGCCGCGCCGTGCGCGCCGCCCAGTCCACGCCCTGGGTTGAGGGGATGGCGAGCCGCCCCTAAGCTTCCCGCCAAGGCGGGGGAAGCGCAATGAGCGAGTTGCTGTTCGAGACGACGGGTGGCATCGCCACCATCACCTTGAACCGGCCGGACAGCGGCAACGCCTTCACGACCGAGATGCTGGAGGCATGGGAGCGGGCGCTGCGCGAATGCATCCGCGACGATGCCATCCGGGCGGTGGTGCTGACCGGGGCGGGGCGCATCTTCTGCTCGGGCGGCGACGTCAAGCGCATGGCGAAGAACGCCGCCGGCGGGCAGACGGCCTGGGAGCGCGGGCAGTACCTGGTCGACCATGTCCACCGCATCCCGCTGACCCTGCAGGAACTCGACAAGCCCTACATCGTCGCGGTGAACGGCGCCGCCACCGGCGCCGGGATGGACATGGCGCTGATGGGCGACCTGCGCTTCGCCGCGCAGTCGGCGCGCTTCGCCGAGAGCTACATCAAGGTGGGCTTCGTCGCCGGCGATGGCGGCGCCTGGATGCTGCCGCGCCTGGTCGGCACGCCGAAGGCGCTGGAGATGCTGTGGCTGGGCGACTTCGTCGGCGCCGAGGAAGCGGAGCGCATCGGCCTGGTGAACAAGATGGTCCCGGACGACCAACTGATGGCGCACACCATGGCGGTGGCGGAGCGGCTGGCGAACGGCCCGACCGTGGCGATCCGGCTGATGAAGCGCATGGTCCGCCAGGGCGCGCAGTCCAGCTTCCCCGAGGCGCTGACCTACGCCGCCGCCTGCGTCGGCGTGGTGAGCGGGACGGAGGATTACCGCGAGGCGACGGCGGCCTTCGCCGAGAAGCGCAAGCCCGCCTTCAAGGGGCGCTGACCCGGTGACGCGGCCCTGCGTCCCCTTCCTGCCGCCCGGCCGCGGCCCGGCCTTCGCGGTGCCGCCCGGGGCCTGCGACTGCCATGTGCATGTCTTCGGCCCCTATGACCGCTTCCCGCTGGCCGAGGACCGCAGCTACACGCCGGTGGCAGCGCCGGTGGAGGCCTTCCTCGCGCATCTCGACGCGCTGGGCTTCGACCGCGGGGTGATCGTGACCGCCAGCGCCCAGGGCACCGACAACGGCGCCATGCTGGACGCGCTGCGCCGCCACCCGGCCCGGCTGCGCGGCGTCGCCGTGCTGGGGCCGGAAACCGCCGACCGCGACCTGGATGCGATGACCGCGGCCGGCGTGAAGGCCCTGCGGTTGAACCTGCTGCGCGGGGAGGGCGGCGAGCGCACCTACCGCAACGGCGTCGGGCTGGAGAGCCTGGCGGCGCTCGGCCCCCGCATCCGCGAGCGGGGCTGGCACCTGCAGGTCTGGATCCACGCCCGCGACCTGGCGGAGGCCTTGCCGCTGCTGGAGCCGCATGGGATGGACCTGGTGGTCGACCATATGGGCCGCATCGACACGCGGCGGGACGGCCTGGACCATCCCGGCTTCCGCCTGCTCTGCGACCTGCTGCGGGATGGCCGCGCCTGGACCAAGATCTCCGGCGCCGACCGCATCACCCATGCCGAGGCGCCCTGGGCCGCGGCCGACCCCTTCGCCCACGCCCTGCTGGCCGCCAATGCGGCCCGCTGCGTCTGGGGCACGGACTGGCCGCACATCGCCTATTTCGACCGGCCGATGTCGGAGGATGCGGCCCTGGCCGACACGCTGGGCCGCTGGTGCCCGGATGCGGCGGTGCTGCGCGCCGTGCTGGTGGACAACCCGGCGCGGCTCTACGGTTTCTGAGACGGAGGATCATCCATGCTCGACGGCACCACCTGGCGCGTACCCTCGATGCGGCACAAGGTCAGCGCGGTGGAATGGCAGGCGCGGGTCGACCTTGCCGCCTGCTACCGCCTGGTCGACCTGTACGAGATGAGCGACCTGATCGCGAACCACGTCTCCGTCCGCGTGCCGGGCGAGGACGCCTTCCTGATCAACGCCTATGGCATGCTGTACGAGGAGATCACCGCCTCCTCGCTCATGAAGATCGACTACGACGGCAATGTGCTGCTGGCGCCGGACTTCCCGGGAGAGACGCAGTACGGCGTGAACCGCGCCGGCTTCGTCATCCATTCGGCGATCCACCGCGCCAAGCCGGACATCCATTGCGTCGCGCACACCCATACCTGGGCGGGCATGGCCGTCTCCACCCTGGAATGCGGCCTGCTGCCGAACACCCAGACCAGCATGCGCTTCGCCCATGTCAGCTACCATGATTTCTCCGGCGTGGTGCTGGACCTGTCGGAGCAGGAGCGGCTGGTCCGCGACCTCGGCGACAACAACGCGATGATCCTGCGCAACCACGGGCTGCTGACCGTGGGCCACACGATCCCCGAGGCGTTCAACGCCCTGCATCGGCTGGAGCTGAGCTGCCGGACGCAGATCGCGGCGATGTCCTGCAACAGCCCGATGATCCAGGTGCCGAAGGACGTGGTCGAGAAGACCTACATGAACTACCAGCCGCATGTCCGGCGGCCCTTCGGCGTGCTCGACTGGCCGGCCCTGCTGCGCAAGCTGGACCGGATCGACCCCAGCTACCGCGACTGAGGCGGCAGATGCGCGCAGCGGCCCCGGGGAGGCGCTGATGCGCATCCTGCTGTCCGACATCGCGGCGCTGCGCCACGGCCCCCGCATCCGCGAGGCGGCGGCGCATGCCGTGCTGGTCCCCGTGCCGCCGGAGGGACCGCTGCCCGATCCCGTCGGCGCCGAGATCGCCTTCGTCACGCGCGATCTCTTCGTCGGCGGCACGCGGCACCGGCTGAACCCGCGTTTCCTGCGCTTCGTGGAATTCCTCGCCGCCGCGCCGGCGCTGCGCTGGGTGCAGACCTTCTCCGCCGGCACCGACCTGCATGTGTACCAGGACATGCTGGCGCGCGGCCTGCTTGTCACCAACAGCACCGGCGCCAGCGCGCCGGCGGTGGCGCAGACTGCGGTGACCGGCCTGATGGCCCTGGCGCGGCAATTCCCCCGCATCGCCGCGGCGCAGCGTCGCCACGCCTGGGAACCGCTCTATGCCGCGCCGGAGCCGCGCGACGTCACCGGGCAGACGGCGCTGATCATCGGCACCGGCCCAATCGGGCAGGAGATCGGCCGGCTCTGCCGCGCCTTCGGCCTGCGCAGCCTGGGCGTGCGCCGGGATGCGGCGGCCGGCATCCCGCCCGGCTTCGACGCGGTGGCGGGCTTCGCCGCGCTGCCGGAACTGCTGCCGCGGACGGACTGGCTCATCCTCGCCTGCCCGCTGACGGAGACGACGCGCGGCCTGGTGGATGCCCGCGCCCTGGCGTTGCTGCCGCCGGACCGGCACCTGGTGAACATCTCCCGCGGCGGGGTGGTGGAGGAGACGGCGCTGCTGGACGCGCTGCGGTCCGGCCATCTGGCCGGCGCCTTTCTCGATGTCTTCGCGCTGGAGCCGCTGCCGGCCGAGAGCCCCTTCTGGGACCTGCCGAACGTCATCGTCTCGCCGCACAGCGCCGCCGCCTCGGACGGCCTGCCGGACCGCGTGGCGGCGATCTTCTGCGACAACCTGCTGCGCTGGGAAGCGGGCGCGACGCTGCGGAACCTGGCGCGCCCGGGTCCCTGACCGGGCGGGGCGGGCGCCCCGCCCCGCCATCCCGCATCACACCAGCCAGATATCCCCGGCGACCAGCTGGGCAGCGGGCAGGCTCGCCAGCAGCTGACGGGCGGCCGGGCCGGTGCCATCCAGGTCCCACCACAGGGCGCGCACATCCGTCTCGAAGACGAATTGCGGCCCGGCCCCGGTGGCGAGGCCGGTGGAGTTGGCGGCGAAGCGGCCAGGCTGGTCCGCCAGGCTGCCCAGCCGCAGCCCTTCGGTCGCGTCGAAGGCCAAGAGCAGGATCTCGATCCGGTCGGTGCCGGAGACGAAATCCGCGATCGTGGTACGCGTATCTACCAGCAGGCCCGGGGTCGCATTGGCCGGCGCGAGCACGAAGGCATCGGCGCCGCCGCCACCCACCAGCCTGTCGAGGCCATTCCCCGTCACCAGCCGGTCGTCGCCGGCGCCGCCGATCAGCGTATCATTGCCGGCGCCGCCCAGCAGGGTCGCGCCGCCGGACAGGGCCGCGGCATCCAGCCGGTCGCCGAGCGGGCCGCCGGTGACGTCGATCCGCTCGACGTTGCGCACCGTGGCCTCGGTCGCTGCGCCCTGGCGGATGGCCCAGTCGCCGGAGCCCGCGGCGACGAGGCTGACCACGCCCTGGCCGGAGGCGGCGAAGCGCAGCAGGTCGGTGCCGCTGCCGCCATCGATCATCTCGCCGCCGCCGGTGCCGACCAGGGTGTCGTCGCCGGCCGCGCCCAGCAGGGTGTCGCGGCCCGGGCCGCCATCCAGCAGGTCGTCGCCGACGCCGCCATCCAGCGAATCATTGCCCTCGCCGCCGGCGATGCTGTCGCCGCCGCCGCCGCCCAGGCCAGTGTCGTTGCCGCCCAGGGCCTCGATCGTCTCGCCGACGAAGGTGCCGGTGAGATTATCGTTGCCGGCGGTGCCGGTCACCAGCGTGTCGATATACATCACCTGCAGCTGGCCGCCCTCGACCAATTCGGTGCGGTCGGCGCTGCCGGCAGCGCCGAAGGGGTAGTGCGCCTGGGTGTCCAGCAGGAAGGCGCGGGTGCTGGCGCTGCCCAGAAGGTCGGTCACGTCGATGACGCCCGACGCCTCCTCGTCCTGGGTGAAGGGCGCGGTCGCCGGCGTGTTCTCATTGCCGAACCGGGCGACGTCATACGCCGCGACCTGCGTCAGGATGTCGGTCTTCGGGTCGTAGTGATAGACCCGCCCGGAGCGCGGCTGGTTGCCCACATCCTCGAGCAGGATCAGCGTGCCATCTGCCGAGACCGTGATGTTGTCGAACATCTGCTGGCCTTCGGTGCCGTCCAGCAGGGCGGTGTAGGTGCCGCCCTTGGCCGGATCCCGCGCATCCGCGAAGTCGAGCGCCCAGAGCCGGCTCGGCGCGTTGAAGGCGTTGGTGGTCACGAAGTAGAACCGGTTCGGGTTCAGCGTGTCCCAGGCGCCGTCCTCCGGCCGCAGCCAGCCGGTCACGCCGGCCGTCACGCTCGCGGTCTGCAGCGCGGCGCCGCTGGTGTTCGCCACGTCGCCCAGCGCCGCGAGGCTGAAGCTGCCGGTCAGCGACTGGCCGCTGCTTGCCTCCGCCGCAAAATCGGCCCGGATGCCGTAGAGCTGCCCATTGGTCAGGCCGGCGCGCTCGATCGTCGTGCCGGTCGCCTGCTTGTCGCCGATATAGACATAGACCTGACCACCGGACGCATCGTCGGTGCCGATCACCACCGTCTTGCTGCCGGTGCTGGCATTGGCGACCGAGTTCTCCCAGGAGAAGCGGCCGAGCTTCGGCAACTGCCAGACCGTGCCGGCCTCGGCGCCGCTCGCCACCCAGGCGAAGGCTCGGCCCTCGGCGCCGCTTTCCTCGCCATTCATGTAGACGCGGGCGGTGGTGCCGAGGCCGCTCGCCGCGTCGTAGAAGGCCGAGATCGGCGGCAGGTCGGCCGAGCACAGCCGTGCCAGCGCCGAGGTGGCCTGGGTGTAGCCCGTACCGTCCCAGAGATACATCGTCTTGGCCAGGTCGCTGCCCGAGACCACGGCGAGCGTCGCCTTGTCGATGACCAGGGCGGAGACGAAGGCGCCGGCCGAGCCGTGGTCGCGCACCACCCCGGCGGTCGCGCCGATCTCGTGGTTCACCAGCACCGTGATGGTGCCGTCGCCATTGTCGAAGGCACCCAGCCCGTCCGGGATGCCGACCAGGCGCCAGGGATCGCCATTCGCCTTGGTGCCGGCGACATCGCCGACCGAGAGCACCGAGCCGAAGCGGACATTCGGCTGCGACGACACGATATAGGGCGTCTGGCTGGTGGTGTAGAGCGAGCCGTCGGCGAAGCGGACCTGCTCGATGCCGGTCAGCTGGCTGGTGCCGTCCGGCGTGGCCACCGTCCAGCTGCCGGGGCCGCTGCGCGCCACCGTCGCCGTCGCGCGGGCCACCGAGAAGGCCGCGACGTCGAAGCCCGCGCCACCATCGATGGTGTCGTTGCCGCCGGAGCTGGCGATGGTGTCGTTGCCGGCGCCGCTGCTGACGGACTGGCTGGCGGAGGTGCCGACGATGAGGTCGTTGCCGGCATTCGCCACGGCCGTCACGCCGGCCAGGCCGTCCGCCCGCGCGCTCAGGGTCTGCACCCGCGCATCCAGGGCCGGGCTGGTCTCGGCCGTCCTGAAGGCGGTGGCCGGGGTGCCGTGGACCGCGCGGAGGTAATCCGCGAAGGCCGCCTGCTCGCTGCCGACCGAGGTGAAGCCGGTGACCGAGCCTTCGTAGAGATCCACGCGGTTCAGCGCAGCGTAGTCGGAATAGACGGCGAGCCGGCCGTTAACCAAGCCGGCCGCGGTGTCGGACACGGTGGCGCCGCGGACGATCAGGTTGTCGCCGCCACCGGTCGCCGCGGCATTGGCCGGGGCGATGAAGTTCAGCGTGACGATGCGGACGGTGTCGGTGGCGCCGCCGACCAGGGAGTAGTCCCGGGCGATGACGTCGACGACGTTGTTCTGCTGGTCGGTGATCACCAGGCTCTTTACCCGGTCGAGCGCGGGGCGCGTCGGATCCCAGGAGAAGGCGAGGCCGGAGATCTGCGGGAAGGCGCCCGGCGTCAGGCCGGGCCCGGCCTGCGCCAGGCCGTTCTCGACCAGGTTCAGGATCCCCTGGCGCGTCAGGGTGACGAGCGAGAGGGCATTGTTGAAGCGCAGCGAATTCTCGATGTCGAGCTGGCTTATGCCGCCGGCCGGCTTGCCGGCTTCGGGGTTGGCCGCGGTCGGCAGCAGTTCCGGCGTCGCGCCGACGCCCAGGCGACCGATCTCGGCGCGGATGCCGCCGCCATTCTTCACGCTCACCAGGGTGGTCAGGTCGTAGGATTTGGCGACGGCCAGGTTGGCGTCCGCCGTCAGGTCGCCGAGATTGGTCTCCTGCCCGCGCACGAAATTGCGCCGGCCCTCGAGGAAGACGTCGGAGAAGCCGAGGACGTTGCCGTCCTTCACGCGGATCACCTCCGCCACCGGCGCGACCAGCTGCTGCACCTCGCCGGCGCGGGTGCCGTCGGCGAAGATCGTCGCCCGCTCGGCGGCCGACAGCACGCCGTCATTGTCGCCCGCCACACGGTCCATGCCGGCATCGCTGGTGATGTAAGCGCCCGAGACGGCCGGGTCGATGGAGGACAGGTCGATGACGCCGCTGGCGTCGAAGCCCACCACCAGCCGGCCGACATCGGTGTAGTTGGCGCTGGTGTTCACCACCAGCACCGGCTTGCCGTCCGCGCCGGTGCGGATCACCGGGTAGGAATTCGTGGCGGTAGTGCCCGGCTCGATCGGGTCGGTGGCGTCGGCGAACAGCTCATGGCTGCCGCCGGCGATGATGACGTCCACGCCCGAGAGCCTGGTGGCCAGCAGCAGCTCGTTCTGGTTCAGCTGCAGGTGGCTCAGCAGGACGATCTTGTCGATGCCCTGCGCCTGCATCTGGTCGACATAGGGCTGCAGGATCGATGCCAGCTCGTCCATGTTGTCCACGCCGCCGTCGCCGGCGGGGTCGAGGACCTGGACATTGCCGATCGAGGAGATGGCGGCGAGGATCTGCGTGGTGACGCCGAGGATGCCGATGACCTCGCCATTCACGGTCGCCGTGCTCCATGGCGACAGCTCTCGCCCGGCGGCCTCGGCCGCGATGCCTGCCAGGGTCGCCAGGTCGGCGGCGGTGGTGCGGTAGGTGTTGATGTCGCGCAGGTCGCCGGTGAAAAGGCCGCTCAGCGCGCCCTCGCGGGCGAAATTCAGGTTCGCCGAGAGATAGGGGAACTGCGCGCCGATATTGGTGATGTTCGAGAGGGCGTTGCCGCCCGAGGTGGTGAAGTCGAAGGCCGCGGCCAGCGCGCTGGGGCCGAGGTCGAAGTCGTGGTTGCCGAGGACGCTCGCCTGGACGCCGATGGCGTTGAGGACGGCGATGTCGAGCGCGTTGAAGGGCAGGGTGCCGTTGCGGATGCCGGCCAGGCTGCCATTCGCCAGGCCGAAGAGCTGCTCATAGAAGGCGGCCAGCGCGGGGCGGACCGAGGGATCGGTGCCCGCCGCGGTGAAGGGGCCGGGGATGAAATTGTCGCCGGAGGACAGGATCAGCGTGTTGGCGTATTGCGGCGCCAGCGCATCCACCACGGCGGCGAAATTCGGCGCGCGCCTGACCGCCTCGACGCCGGCCTCGAAGTCCGAGGCGTGCAGGATCTGCAGGGTATAGGTCGTGCTCACCGATACCTCCCGGACATTGCCGGCGGACTCGTTAGGAATGACCAGCAGGGGCTGGGCGACGGCGCCCGGCGCGTCGGCCTGCGGGACGAAGGTGAAGGCTTCGGGCTGCTGCGACCCGGTGCCGGTCGTCACGATGCTGCCGGCGAAGCTGACATCGGTCGGCGAGTCGATCTGGAAGGCCATGACGACGCTGCTCGGCGCCGAGGTCCGTTCCAGGCCGACGAAGGCGAAGAGCGTATCGCCGATGCGGCCGAGCGTGACATGCTCGGGCTCCGATCCCTTGTCGTCGGATCGGCCGTCGTCGTAGCGGGGCGGGCTGAGCTGGGTCAGTGCCTTGTCCAGGATGTCGGCGCTGTCCCAGGTGCGGACCAGCCTGTCGCCCTCGACCGCCCAGATGGACAGGCTGCGGCCGCCGCCGGTGACGATGACGTCGTAGTCGCCGTCGTTGTCCGTGTCGCCATCGGTGCGGGAGACGTTGAGCCGGCCGAGGGCGGCCGCCTGCTTCAGCGTCGCGGCATCCGGGAAGGTGCCGGGATCCAGTGCATAGCCGGCATTGCCGGCGCGGATGACGTCGGTGAAGGCGCTGTATTCCCGCCAGTCGCCCTCATTCGCCGTCACCAGATAGGTCTTGCCGCCCCAGGCGAAGCTGGCGATGGCGTCCGGCATGTAGAGCGCCTGGATCGGCCAGTTGGCGAAGCGCACCCCGCCATCCTGGTCGGTCGGGTCCAGCCGCGGGCCGCCGGGCTGGTTCCAGTCCTTCAGGCCCATCGGCAGGATGGCGGTGACCGAAGGCGTCCCCGCCAGGCTCACCACCGCGATCGCGTTCGCCTCCTGGAGAGTGACATAGGCGGTGCCGCCATCGGCCGAGACCGTGATGTATTCCGGCTCCAGGTCCTGGCTGACGGTGGCGGCGCCAGCCACCGGCGTCGCGCCTGCGGAGGGGGCGTTCAGCCGCACCCCGGCCGCCTTCAGCGCGGTCTTCTGCGCATCGAAGGCGCCGAAGCCGGCGATCTGCAGGCTGCCGGTGGCGACGTCGATGACGCCGATGCCGCCCTCGGGGTCGACCGAGTAATTGGAGGCGGGCTCGCCCTCGATCGCCACCAGCAGCGTCGTGCCGTCCGGCGTGAAGGTGACCATGTCCGGCACCGCGAAGGTGACGCGGCCGGGGGTGCTGGCCGGGTCCACCGTCACGGTACGCAGCCAGGTGGCACCCGTCCCGGCGGCGTTCATCTGGAAGAAGGCGACGGCGCCATTGGTCGCGGCGGCAGGCCCATCGAGCGCGATGGCGAGGATGTCGCCCTTGACCGCGATGCTGTTCGCCGAACCGAGGGCGAGCGGCCCGGTGCCATCGGGTGCGAGGACCGCCGTCTTCGGGATGCCGAAGCGGATGGCGCCGGTCGCGGCATCGATGGCGTCGACGCCGTTCGGTCCCATGACGAGGGACAGCTTGCGGATGGGGTCGTAGGCGGTGACCTCGGCGCCTCCGGCCACGCTGCCCGGGGTGGACGCGGTGGTGTTCAGACCGAAAACCAGGGATGCGGCGATGTCGTAGCCAGCCATTGGTCACCTGCGCGGGGCAAAACGTGGCGGTCTGTTAATCGCAGGTTTGCTGGGCCATCCCGCACGGTCTGGTTGCGGATCGATGACAGTGCCGAGACAGGGCTGTTGCCGCGCCGCCAGGGCCGGCCGGCGGCGCGGCCTTCCGCCGGGCGCATCGGGCCGCCGCCGCGCGGCGCGGGGTGCCGCAGGAGCGGCGGCGGCCGGTGCCTATCGGTCGCGTTGCCCGGCGGCGTAGGTGCCGCCATCGGTGGGCCGCAGCGCCTCGAACACCTGGCCCAGCGCGGCGTAGTCGCGGTAGCCGCAGCGGGCCAGCGGCTCGGCCGCCACGGTGTCGAAGCGGCCGTCGCGCAGATACGCCGCGTCGATATGCACGCCGACGACCTCGCCGATGATGATCCAGCCGGACAGGCTCGTGCCCTCCGCATCCTTCAGCTGCATGCTGCTGGCCAGCTTGCATTCCAGGGCGGCCGGCGCCGCGGCGACCCGCGGCGCGCCGACGATGCGGCAGGGCGCCATCTCCAGCCCCGCCGCCTCGAACTCGTTCACCCCCTCGGGGAAGTCGCCGGAGGAGATGTTCATCGCCTCGAACAGGGCGCGGCTGCAGAGGTTGAAGACGAACTCGCCGGTGGCGATGGCATTCGCCGCGCTGTGCTTCAGCGTCTCGCTGGTGAAGGCCAGCATGGGCGGGCGGGAATGGACCGCGTTGAAGAAGCTGTAGGGCGCCAGGTTGGGGGCGCCGCCCGGCCCGAGGGTCGAGATCCAGCCGATCGGGCGCGGCGCGACGATGGCCTTGAAGGGGTCATGGGGCAGGCCGTGGCCGAGCCGGGGTTCGTAGAACATGATGCGTGGGACGCCTTCCGCAGGGGCCTGCGCCGCGGCGGCCGCGGGCAGGACGCGCCATCCTGCCGCGATGCCCGCCGCGCCTCCATCCCGAAGGCGGCCGTTCCCACCGGCCTCCGCGTCGAAGCCTCCACCCGCCCGGGGCCTGGCGCCCCGGGCCGCACCGGGCGCGGATCGCGCCGCCGGCGCGCTGCCGGCCGGGGCGACATGCCCCGGCCGGCCACCGCTACCAGCCGCGGTGCCGCGCGCCGCCGCCAAGCCCCAGCGTGAGGAGGCCGAGCGCGTAGCCGACCACGGCGGACACGAGCAGGGAGATCACCGGCTGGTCCCGCACCGCCTTCCCGACGTGGTGGGTCGCCCTGTCCGTGACCTGCTGCGCCTCGTCCAGCGCATCCCCGGCCCGATCGGCGACCTGCCGGGCGATGCTCTGGGCGCGCTCGCCGGCGCCCTCGGCGAGCCTGCCGGCGGCGTCCTGCGCCTTCCCCGCGGCGTCGCGCGCGGCGCCGCCGATGCTGTCGTCGTTCATCTGCAATCTCCGTTCAGGAATGTCGTTTCATGGTTTCGGTTGCCGGCCATGCCGGCCGGGTCAGGCCACGCCGGTCCCGCGGGTGCCGCGCCGCGCGCCAGTCACCGCCGCGGCGGCGCCCAGCAGCAGCGCGAGGAAGCCGGTGAAGGCCGCGACCGACGCCGCCTGGGCGGAGGCATCGGCGACCTGCCGCGCCCGCTGCTCGGCCTCGGCCAGCGCCTGCTGCGCCTGCTGCTCCACCTGCCGGATGCGCGCCTCGGCCTCCGGCTGGGTCAGGCCGAACTCCGTGGCGGCAAGCTGGGTCAGCCGGTCGCGTTCCGCCTGGCCGAAATTCGTCGCCGCCAACCGCCGGGCGAGCAGGCTGCCGATCTCCGCCTTGCGCTGGTCCGGCGTCATGCGCGCCGGATCGCCGCCGCTGGCCATGGCATCCTGGATCCGGCGCAGGGCCGATTGCGCGCCGGCCTGCAGGCTGCCGGTATCCGTGCGCTCGGACGCCTCGCGCCCTGCCGCCGAGGCGATCGAGCCGACGCCGCTCGCCACGCCGCCCAGGAGGTTGGAGGCGCCGCGCGCCGCGGAGAAGGCGAGGCCGACCGCGACATTGCCGAGCAGCGCGACCGAGAGGAGGGCGCAGGTTCCCCAGACGGCAAGCCCGTGCAGGGCGGCATCCAGGCGAACCGCCACGCCCGACAGCGTCGCCGCGACATAGCCGCCGAGGGCGAGCGCCAGCAGGTTGGCGACGAGAACCCACGCCGCGGCGCCGATGCCGAGGCTGCCGGCATCCGGCGTGTCGCGCGCCGCCGCGTCGATGGTGGTGGCGCCGATGCCGAGGCCGAGCAGGTTGAGGGTGAGGCCGGCGGCGAGCGCAACGACGACGCCCGCCAGCACGGCGCCCCAGGAGACGCGGCGCAGTTGAAGCATCTCTCCGGGCCGGGCCGCGCGCGCGGCAAGGGTTGGACCGGCCAGCGGGCCGGAACTGGTGGCTGACATCGATTGCAAGGTCCTGTCGGCAGGGACGCCGCAAGGGCGGCTGCGGGAAGCGCTCATGGATGCGCGCCGCACCGCGGCAGCGCCCTGGTTGCCGGGCGGAGGCGGGCGGCGCGGCGCGCACGCCGCTCCGCGATCCGCGCCCGGCGGCCAAGGGGTGTGGCAGGGCGGGCGCGGCGGAAGCCGCGCCCGGCTGCGATCCGCATTAGCGCCCGGTGGCGTCGCGCACGGCGTCCTTCGCCCCGCCGACGCTGTTCTGCACCTTGCCCTCCGCCTTCTCCGCGGCGCCCTCGGCCTGCGTCGCCGTGTCGCCGGTGACCTTGCCGATGGTTTCCTTCACCGCGCCCTTTACCTGCTTGGCGACGCCGGCGATGCGATCCTTGTCCATGGTCGAACTCCTCTTGCCCGTGACTGGGCCGGTGCGGCACACGACCTAAGGACGCGGGATCCGCCCGGCAGGGGCAGGAGTTTGGCCGGCAGCGCTCGCGCAAACAGAGCCGGATGCATCAGTCCGGCTGGGCCATCCGCATCATCCGGCGGATTTTCGCCGCGGCACCGGCGGTGACGTCCCCGTGAAGCCGCGTTCCCGCGCCCAGACGACGAGGGCGGCGCGGCTGTGCACATCGGTATGGGCGTAGAGCGCGTTGACGTGGTTGCGCACGGTGGCGAGGGAGAGGCCGAGCTGCCGGGCGATCTCCCGGTTGTCCAGGCCGTCGCAGACCAGCCCCAGCACTTCCCGCCGCCGTCCCGTGATGTCGGCCAGCGCGGCGCCCGGCTTCTCGCCCGGGCGGCCGGGCCGGCGCAGCCGCGCCAGCGCCTCCAGCACGGTGTGGCTGAACCAGGAGGTGTCGCGCATCACCGCCTCCAGCGCGGCAACGATGTCGGCTTCGGTCCGCCGCTGCTCCGTCACGTCGCGGATGGCGAGGAGGGCATGCGGGCGGTCTTGGATGTCCACCGCCTCGGCCGAGACCAGGCAGTCCAGCGCGCCGCCCTCCTTCGGGCAGAGCCGCGCCGCGAAATTCCGCACATGGCCGGTCTCGGCCAGGAGCCGCTCGAAGTCCCGCCGCGCCCCCTGGTCCTCCCACAGCCGGTGCTCGGCGGCGGTGCGGCCGAGGATCTCCGCCTCGGCATGGCCGAGCACCTGCCGGAAGGCGTCGTTCACCAGCACGAAGCGCGGGCCGGCCGCGCCCGCCTCGGCGACGGCCATGGGCACGGGGGACAGGCGGAAGGCCTTGGCGAAGCGCTCCTCGCTCTGCCGCAGCAGGGCCTCCGCGCGCCGCCGCGGCTCGAGATCGGCGAAGGTGAACAGCATGCAGGGCGCCTCGCCGATCTCGATCGGCTGGCCCGCGACGATGACCAGCTTGCTGCCGCCATCGGCCAGCCGCAGCGAGGCCTCCATCTGCGGGATGGTGCGGCCCTCGCCCAGCCGCTCGATCGCCAGGTCGCGCCGGTCCGCCCCCTCCAGCACGTCGCGCTCGTAGAGCGAGCGGCCGACGACCTCCTCCCGCCCCAGGCCGGTGAGCTCGAGGAAGCCGGCATTCACCTTGACGTAGCGGAAGTCGCCGAGCCGCAGGATGACGGCCGGCGCCGGGTTGGCGTTGAAGGTCCGCTCGAACCGCTCCTCGGCGTCGTAGCGCTCCGTCTCGTCGGACAGGATCACCGCCAGGCAGTCCGGCTTCCCCTCCGCATCCGTCAGGGCAAGGCTGCGGATGCGGTGCGTCCAGCGCGGTTCCTCCTCCCCGGCCGGCGCCACTTGCACCACCACCTCGTCGAAGGCCTCGCCGGCGAGGATGCGCTCCATCGGATAGGCGCCGGCGGGCAGGCGGTGCTGGTTGCGGTAGCGCAGCTCGAAGCGCGCCCGGTACTCGGACACCGTATGGCCAAGCGCCGCGACGCTCGCCACGCCATGCATCTCCAGGCTGCGCGGATTCGCCCAGGCGATGGTCTCGTCCGGGTTGACCAGGATGACGCCCTCGGTCAGGGCGGTGACGAGCTGCTGCAGCTGGCGGTGGTCCGCCTGGTGCCGGGTGGGGAATTGCGCCTCCTCGGCATCCTGCATGCTCGCATCCCTTTCCTCGCGCGGCGGCGCGCCGCCGGTCCTGCCATCCCGGGGAGAAAGGCCCGGCCGCCGGGCGGGTTGTCCGGCAGGGGATGTCACGGCTTCGCGCGCGCAAGGATTCGCGCACCAAACATCAGGCTTCGGCGATGACGCGGCGCGTTGTCTCGACAGGCGGGCCGAAGCTTCCACTCTGACGGTCGGCAGCAGGGGTGATCGACCAGGATGGGACGCGCGGCGCGCTGGTTCATTCCGCGATCGCTGGCCGGCTGGTTCGCCGCCTGCTGGGGCCTGTTCCTGCTTGCCGCCATCGTCGCCGGCGCGGCGCTGGTCTCGCTGTACCGCGACGGCACCACCGAACGGATGCGCCGGGCGGAGGCGGCGCTGGCCCGCGGCTGCGACGCCATCGCCGAGCGCTACCGCTTCGCCACCGCCGGCGCGGCCCGGATCGACTGGGAGGATCCGGAGGTGCTGCGCACCCTCACCGCCGCCACCCTGGTCGCCCTGCGGGACCTGCCCGGCGTCGAAGGCGGCCTCTGGCGCGCCGGCGCCGGGCCGCTGGCCTATGCCTACCCGACCTATGAGGGCGCCGGGCCGAAGACGGATGTGCCGGCGGCGGAGCTGCCCCGGATCGGCGAGGCGGCCGAGGCCGCCATCCTGCGCGGCCTGCCGGTGGGCAGGCGCTACGACGCGCGGACCCAGGCCCTGTTGCTGCGCGCCTGCCCGCTGCCGGGGCCCTCGCTCAACCTCGCCGCCTGGGTGATGGACCGGGTGATCCTGTTCGGCGGCCCCGCCTATGTGCGGGCGGCCGTGGCGCTGGCCGTGCTCACCGCCGTGCTGCTCGGCTCGGCCGCCTGGCTCGGCTGGCTGCTCTGGGGCTGGGCGGGCCGCCTGCGCCGCATCGAGGCGGCGCTGGCCGGCGCCGGGGCGGAGGACCTGCCGCGCCTGGCCCCGACCGGCCAGCGCGACCTCGACCGCGTGGTGCAGGCGGTCAACGGCGCCGCCGGGCGCCTGGCCGAGGCGCGGCGCGCC
>NZ_SMOA01000109.1 GCF_004353985.1 Paracraurococcus ruber
AGCGGCCCGGCCAGCAGCGCGGCGCGGCGGCCGCCGGGCCGCTGTGGCGCAGGGCGGGTGTGGCGGGCTTCGGCGGGGGCGTGGGCAGGCAGGCGCATGCGGAGCCGCATCGGGGCATCTCCGTCCTGGAGGGCAGGGGAAAGGGCAGTCGGGGCGAAGGCGGGCCGCCCCGGCGGGACGGCCCCCTGGCGTCAGGGCGGGGGCGGACCCGTCACGGCGCGGCGGCGCCGCGGCCGCGCGCCGGCGGGCCTGCCGTCACGGATGCTCAAGCCTTGCCGGCGGGCAGGGCCTGGAGCAGCGCCGCCTTGGTCTCGTCCAGCGCCGCCAGGAGGCGGGCCTGCAGGATGCCGGAGACCGAGGCGGCGGTGCGCGCGGTCAGCTCGCTCAGCATGTTCGACCGGGCGCTGCCGTCCAGGATGGCGGTGCGCAGCGCGTCGAAGGGCTTGGCCACCGCCTGCTGCGGGTCGCTTTCCAGCGTCGCCGGCAGGCCCGCCACGTCCTGCAGCCGCGCCGCCAGCATGTCCTGCTGCTGCCGGGCGATGGTGCCGATGCCGTCCATGGCCGCCTTCTGCGCGGCGGCCAGGGCATCGAGGTTCTTCATCTGGATCGTCATCAGCGCGGCGACCACGGTGCCGGCCGGCATGGCCGGCAGCATCGGGAACAGGGTCTTCGACATGCGGACCTCCGAAGGGCACGGGCAGGATGCCGCGCTGCAGCAGAGTTTACTGTGTTGCGCCGCACAAGACGAAGATGATTTCGCTGCCCTGCTTAATTTCGGCCGGGGCCGTGCCCGCCGCGGCGATGGATTGTGCCGCCCGGGCGCCGCGCCCCATGCTGCCCGCCCCGCAGGAGGAGCCCCGCCATGCCCGCGCCCATCCAGGTCTGGACCTGGCCGACGCCGAACGGCCACAAGGTCCACATCATGCTCGAGGAACTGGGGCTGCCCTATGAGGTGGTGCCGGTGAATATCGGGCAGGGGGAGCAGTTCCGCCCGGAATTCCTCGCCATCACCCCCAACCACCGCATCCCGGCGATCGTCGATCCCGACGGGCCGGGCGGCGTGCCCCTGACGCTGTTCGAGAGCGCGGCGATCCTGGTCTACCTAGCGGAGAAGACCGGGTCCGGCCTGCTGCCGAAGGACCCGGCGGCGCGCTACCGCTGCCTGGAATGGGTGATGTTCCAGATGGGCGGGGTGGGCCCGATGTTCGGCCAGTACGGCCATTTCGCCAACTATGCCGCCGAGAAAATCCCCTACGCCATCGAGCGCTACGGCAACGAGGTTGCGCGGCTGCACCGGGTGCTGGACAAGCGCCTGGCCGACAGCCCCTTCCTGGCCGGGGCGGACTACTCCATCGCCGATATCTGCACCTTCCCCTGGGTGCGGCTGCCGGAACGCCGCGGAATTGATCTGGCGCATTACCCCAATGTGCGACGCTGGCATGATGCGGTGGCGGCGCGCCCCGCGGTGCAGCGCGGCGTGGAGGTCCTGGCGGAGCGCCAGCGCAAGGGCCCGATCACCGATGCGGAGCGCGAGGTGATGTTCGGGAAGACCCAGTTCGCCGCGCGCTGAGCGCGGCGGGTTCGGCGCCCGGGGGCCCGGGGCGGATCGCGGCGGGGCGTGAACGCCCGGACGCGTGAAACCTCTCCGGCGACACCAGGCCGCGGCGGCCTGCGTTCATGGTCGAACGCGGACCGCTGCGGCGCCGCAGCGGGCGCGACGCCGCAGCCGCGGCCCGGGGCTGACCCGGGCCTGGAACCAAGGGGGAGGACATGGCCGAGATCGACCACATCGTGCTGGGCGCCCGGACGCTGGAGGAAGGCGCCGCCTTCGTCGAGCAGCATCTGGGCGTGAAGCCGCGCAAGGGCGGCGTGCACGAGGGCTTCGGCACGCACAACATGCTGCTCGGCCTCGGCCGCGGCACCTATCTGGAGGTGATCGCGCCCGACCCGGCGCAGCCGGAGCCGGCGCATCCGCGGCTGTTCGACCTGGACGACCCGTCCCTGAAGGTGGCGCTGGAGGCCGAGCCGCGGCTGATCGCCTGGGTGGCGCGGACGCCGGTGCTGGACGCGGTGGTGGCCCGGCTCGGCCACCGGGCGGGGGAGATGCAGGCCATGTCGCGCGGCGACCTGCACTGGCGCATGGCCTTCCCGCCGCAGCGGCAGGACATGAACAACCTGATCCCGGCGCTGATCGAGTGGAAGGGGGAGGGCGCGTCCTCCCGCCTGCCGGACAGCCATGTCCGGCTGCTGGCGCTGGAGGCGGAGCACCCGGATGCCGATGCGGTGAAGTCGGCGCTCGCCGAGCGCGGGCTGGAGGAGGTGCTGCGGGTCCGGCGAAGCCCGCATGCCCGGCTGGTGGCCAGGCTGAAACGGGCGGACGGGCAGGAGGTGGCGCTCAGCAGCGGCTGACGGGCGCGGCGGGATCGAGGCGGGCGCCACCCTCCCCGAGCGCCATCCGCCAGGGGCCGAAGGGCCCCTGGACCCCGCGGGTTCATCGCCTGGGGGCTTCCCCCCGGCGATCAAGCCATGCGGGGGACCGGGGGCCGGTCCGGTCCTCGGCGGGGTGGGGTCGGAGGGGGCGGCGCCCCTCCCGGCACTACCGCGTGCCGCCCTCGCGCGCCGCCAGCTGCTGGATCTGCCGCTTCATCGCGTCCAGCAGGGCCGCGACGCGGCCGCCATTCTGCTGGATGACGCTGGAATACTCGCTGCGCTGGGTCAGCCGCAGCGACGTCCCCTCGGCGATCACGTCCACCACCTTGGGCTGGCCGTTCACGTCGCCGACCCGCCAGTCCAGCGCGAAGGGCGCGCTGTTCGGCCGCTCGATGATCGTGTTCACCAGCACGTCGTCCTCGGTCCGCTGCTGGCTGCGGCCGAGCGAGAAGCGCACCCCCTGGTATTCCCCGAAGCGGGCCGAGAGGTTGCGGATCAGCGTCTCCTCGAACAGCTTCATGTATTCCTGCTGCTCGGCGGCGCTGGCCTGGCGCCACCAGCGGCCGAGGATGAAGCGGCCGACGCCCTCGATGTCCACCGCCCGGCGCAGCACCGCGGCGACGCGCTGCCGCCGCGTCGCGGCATCGGCCCGCGTGTCGTTGATGGCCGCCACCAGCTCCTGCCCCGTGGCCTGGATGAAGCTGGCGGCGCGGCCGATATCCTGCTGCGCCCGCGCCGGCATGGCGGCGGCCAGGGGGGCGCCCAGCGCCACGCCCAGCAGCAGGCGGCGGTCGAATGCGGTCATGCTCTCTACTCCCGGTCCGATCGGCGCGGCGGCTGGATGCCGGTGCCAGTGCCGAAGCCGGTGCTGCCGGCGGCCGACGGCGCCACGCTGTCGTTGGTGTTGCGGATCTCGGCGTTGCGGCGCTGGCGGTAGGCGCTGCGCAGCGTCGCATAGGGGTCGAGGGAGTCCCGGTTCACCGCATCCAGCGGCTCGATCAGCGATTCGCGGGTGTCCACCACCGTGGCGCCGGCGCGGGTGCCGGTCAGCGCATCCACCGCCGCGCCCTGGCCGACCCAGGTCAGCGGGTCGGAGGCGATGCCGAGGCCGAAGCCGGCGAGGTCGCGCGGGTTGGACGGGCCGAGCACCGGGATGAACAGGTAGGCGCCCTCGCCGAGGCCCCAGACCGCCAGGGTCTGGCCGTAATCCTCGGTATGGCCGCGCACCCCGAACCAGGAGGAGGCGACGTCGAAGATGCCGCCGACGCCCAGCGTCGAGTTGATCAGGAAGCGGCCCAGCGTGTCCCCGGCGCGCCGCGGTTCGCCCTGCAGCATGTCGTTGGCCAGGATCACCGGCGTGCGCAGGTTGCCCAGCACGTTCCGGACCCCGGTCCGCACCGGCTGCGGCACCACGTCGCGGTAGCCCACCGCGACCGGCCGCAGCACGAAGCGGTCGATCCCCTGGTGCACCGAGAACATGGCGCGGTTGAAGGGCTCGATCGGGTCGTTGACCTGGCGGAACTCGGCCACCGCATCGGGGTCCGCGGGGTCCGGCCGCGGCGCGCAGGCGGCCAGGACCGGCAGCAGCAGCGCGAGCGCGGGAAGCAGGCGGCCGCGTCCCGGCCGGGATGGGGTGGACGAAAGGAATGGCATCGACGGCGGGCCCTCTTGCGTCTGCTTAACGCAACAGTAAGTCGCGTACCACCTTGCCCCCGGGACGGGGGTAGGCAAGCCACGCAACCGGAAACGGCATTATGGCCCTTGGGGTGGCGCTGCAACGCCACAAACGGTATCCGGTGCCGAGCTTCCGAAGCCTTGACCCGTGCACAGGTGGATGATGGACCAGACCATGCCCGACGCCGCCGGCCTGCCGCGGTCCGGCCCGACAGCCGGGACGCTGCAGCGCTGGCTGACGGGGCCGCGGATCGGCGGCCTGCCGCCGCTGGCCTGCGCGCCCGCCCCGGCGCTCTCCTTCGAATTCTTCCCGCCGAAGACCGATGCGCTGGACGCCCAGCTCTGGACCTGCATCCGGCGGCTGGAGCCGCTGGCGCCGCGCTTCGTGTCCGTCACCTATGGCGCGGGCGGGACCACCCAGGCCCGCACCCATGCGACGGTGGCAAGAATCGTCAAGGAAACCGCCCTGACCCCGGCGGCCCACCTGACCTGCGTCGGCGCCTCGAAGGGCGAGGTGGACGATGTCGCCCGGGCCTACTGGGATGCCGGGGTGCGGCATGTGGTCGCCCTGCGCGGCGACCCGCCCGCCGGGTCGGACCGCTATGAGCCGCATCCGGAGGGCTATGCCTATGCCGCCGACCTGGTGGCCGGGCTGCGCCGCATCGCGCCCTTCGAGGTGAGCGTCGCCGCCTACCCCGAGGTGCACCCGACTGCGCTGTCGGCCGACCATGACCTGGACAACCTGAAGCGCAAGATCGATGCCGGCGCCACCCGCGCCATCACGCAGTACTTCTTCGACAGCGACACCTTCCTGCGGTTCCTCGACCGGGCGCTGTCGGCCGGGATCACCGTGCCGATCGTGCCGGGGATCATGCCCGTCTCCAACTTCACCCAGATGCGGAAATTCTCCGCCATGTGCGGCGCCGGCGTGCCGGACTGGATGGCCGCGCTGTTCGAGGGGCTGGAGGACGACGTCGAGACCCGCCGCATGGTCGCCGCCGTGGTGGCGGCCGAGCAGGTGCGGCTGCTGCAGGCCAATGGCGTGGACGAGTTCCACTTCTACACGCTGAACCGGCCGGACCTGGTCTATGCCATCGCCCATATCCTGGGCGCGCGGCCGGCCAGGACGTGACGCCGCGGGAGGGGGCTGCCGGGTTCCCGTGACGATGCGGCGCATCGTCTTGGGGTGCCCCTGACCCTCCCGCACCCGCCCGCCGGGGACCAAACCGGCCCCCGGCCCCCCGCCCGGTTGCATCGCTGGCCGGCGATGGCGCAGGCCGGTCCTCAGGTTACCCGACCCCTGGTGGAAGGGGTTCGGGGGGGCAAGGCCCCTCTCGGCGCCCCGGCGGCCGCTACTCGACCTTGATGCCGTTGGCCTGGATCACCTCGGCATAGGTCCGGGCATAGCGGCGGATATCCGCCCCGAAGTCCTCGCCCGGCTTCGCCAGGACGGTGAAGGCCTGCTCCTCCAGCCGGCCGCGGATGTCCGGCCGCAGCAGGGCGGCGCGCCAGGCGGCTTCCAGCCGGGCGCGGGCTGGCGCCGGCACCTCGGCGCGGCAGATCAGGCCGAACCAGCTGTCCGACAGAACCAGGGGAAAGCCCAGCTCCGCCATGGTCGGCAGGTTGGGCAGTTCCTTCGCCCGCGCCTCGGCCGAAATCGCCAGGGCCCGCAGCTGCCCGGCCGCGACCGGCTGCAGCACGTCCGGCAGGTTGGCGAACATGAAGTCCAGCCGCCCGCTGGTCAGGTCCGGATAGGCCTGGGTGGTGCCGGTATAGGGGACATGGATGGCGTTCAGCCGCGCCAGCCCCTTGAACTGGTCGCCGCCGAGGTGGTTGGAGGTGCCGATCCCGTAGGACCCGTAGGTGAGCCCGCCGCCCGGCTTCCGCCCGGCCTCGAGGAAGCCGGGAAAGTCCCGCGCCACCGCCGGGTTCGCCACCAGCACATGCGGCACCACCGTCGCCAGGACCAGCGGCGCGAAGTCGCGCAGCGCGTTGTAGGGCGTGTTCGGCCGCAGGGTGATGTTGGCGGCGAAGCTGTTGGCCACCATCAGCAGCGTATGGCCATCCGGCGCGGCCCGCTGCAGTTCCGTGGTGCCGACCACGGTCGCGCCGCCCGGCCGGTAGTCGATGACCACGGGCTGGCCCAGATCCTCCTGCACCGCCTGCTGCGCGATCCGCACCACCGGGTCCATGGTGCCGCCGGCGGGGAAGGGGATCAGCACCCGCACCGGCTGGCTCGGCGACCAGGCCGGCTGTGCCCGGGCCAGGGCCGGGGCGGCGAGAAGCGCGAGGGGGATGCGCAGCACGGCGCGGCGGAAGGGTCTCATGCGGCAGCCCGGAACGTTGTTGCGTTGCAGCATGCGGGGCGCCGCCGCGGCCGGTCAAGCCGAGGTGATCGGCGCGGGCCGTCGCCAGCCGGCCGCCCCTGCGCCGCAGGCCACCCCTGCCGGCCAGGCTGGGCATGGGCGCGCGAGGAGCCCGGCGGCGGCGCCGTGGGCCTGCCCCGCACCGGCCCGCGGCCGGCGGCGCGATCATTCCACCTTGATGCCGTTCTCCTGGATGATGGCGCCCAGGGTGCGGCGCTGCTCGGCGAAGAAGGCGGCGAATTCCGCCGGCGGGCTGCCGACCGGGATCATGCCGATCTCGCCCAGCCGCTTCACCGCATTGGGGTCGCGCATGCCGGCCTGCGCCGCCTCGGCCAGCCGGGCCACGGCGTGCTCCGGCGTGCCGGCGGGGGTGTAGAACCCCAGCCAGTCCGCGATGTCGAACCCGGCGAAGCCCTGTTCCTGCACCGTCGGGATGTCCGGCAGGTTGCCGAGGCGATGGCCGATGGACACCGCCAGGCCGCGCAATTTGCCTTCGAGCACCAGCGGCGTCGCGGAGGGCAGGGTGGAGAAGACGAACTCCGCATCGCCCGAGAGGATGCCGGTGATGGAGGCGGCGCCGCCCCGGTAGGGGATGTGGTTCGCCGTCACCCCCGCCCGCCGCAGCAGCAGCGCCGGGGCCAGATGCGTCATCGTCCCGACGCCGGAGGAGCCGAAGGGCACCTGCCCTGGCAGGGACCGGCAGCGTTCCAGCAGCCCGTGCAGGTCCTTCGCCGGATGGTCCGCCCGCACCACGCACAGCAGCGGGGAGCGCACCATCTGGCTGACCATGCTGAAACTGCGCTGGAAGTCGTAGGGCAGGCCGGGGATCAGCAGGTGGTTGACCGACCCGCCGGCGGTATCGGCCAGCGTGGTGTAGCCATCCGGCGCCGCCTGCGCGACCACGCCGGCGCCGACCGACCCGCTCGCGCCCGCCCGGTTCTCCAGCACCAGCGGCTGGCCCAGCACCTGCTGCATCGCCGGCGCCGCCAGCCGCATCGGCACATCGGCGCCGCCGCCCGGTGGCCAGGAGATGACGACGCGCACCGGTCGCGTCGGCCAGCCGGCCTGGGCGCGCGCCGCATGCGGCAGCGCCAGCGCGGTGGCGAGGAGTGGACGGCGGCCGATGCGTGCGGCCCCCATGCGTATGGCCAAGGCATGCCTCCCCGTGAGCGTCGGCCGCCATCCTGCCCCTGCCGCCACGGCCGGGAAAGCCTTGGGCGGCGGCCCGTCCGGCCCTAGGATGCGGCGATGTCCGAGGAAGGGAAGGAACGGCCATGAAGCTGTCCGACGCGCAGATCCGCCATTTCCACGAGGAAGGCTGGCTCTTCCTGCCGGAGACCTTCACGCCCGAGGAGGTCGCCTGCCTGCGGGAGGAAGCGGACGCGATCTACCGCGAGCACCGGCCGGAGATCTGGCGCGAGAAGTCCGGCGCGCCGCGCACCGCCTTCGCCGCCCATACCTTCAACGAGGCCTTCCGGCTGCTGGGTGCGCATCCCCGCATGATCGAGCCGATCGAGCAGGTGTTCGGCGAGAAGCTCTACATGCACCAGTTCAAGATCAACGCGAAGGCCGCCTTCACCGGCGATGTCTGGCAGTGGCACCAGGACTACGGCACCTGGCTGCGGGACGACGGCATGCCGGAGCCGCGGGCGATGAACATCGCCGTCTTCCTCGATGAGGTGATGCCGATCAACGGCCCGCTCATGCTCATCCCGCGCAGCCAGAAGCACGGCAACCTGGCGGCCGGGCACGACACCAGCACCACCTCCTACCCGCTCTGGACCATCACGGACGAGGTGGTGACGAAGCTGGTGCAGGATGGCGGCATCGTCGCGCCCACCGGCAAGCCGGGCGGGCTGCTGATGTTCCACGGCAACCTGGTGCATGGCAGCGCGCCGAACATCACGCCCTATCCGCGCAAGATCGTCTACCTGACGCTGAACGCGGTCTCGAACCACATCCGCAAGCCGACCCGGCCGGAATGGATCGCCCATACCGACTTCACGCCGATCGAGCCGGTGCCGGATGATGCGCTGGCGCAATATGCGCGCCGGTACAGGCAGGCGGCCGAGTAACGCGCCACGCGGCCCGGGGGGAAGGGAGGGAACTCCCTTCCCCGCGATACCCCCGCAACCCTCCTTCTTCTCAGAGCTTGCGCGCCGCCCCCACCGGCAGGTCGCGCAGCCGCGCCATCTCGCCGCCCTCGAACAGCGCCGGGTCCGCCAGATACGCCTCCGCCATCGGCAGCGCGTCCACGCCCCAGAACAACTCCTCCGCGATGCGCAACGTCGGCACGCCGAAGACGCCGGCCGCCACCGCCGCCTCCGTCCCTGCCCGCAGCGCCGCCTTCGCGCCGCGCGCCTCGACCAGCGCCACGGGGTCCGCCACTCCCAGCCGGCCGCAGAGCGCGGCGAATCCCTGCGGGTCGCTCGCGTCCCGCCCCTCGCGCCAGGTGAACTCGAAGGCCGTCCGCACCGCCCCTGGCGACGACCCCAGCGCCTGCAGCAGCCGCAGCACCTCGAGCGAGCGGAAGGGATGCCGCGGCGGAAAGCGCAGCGGCACGCCCCGCTGCGCGGCCAGGAAGGCGCTCAGCCGGTAGGTGTGCAGCCGCTTCGGCGGCAGTTCCGCCGGCCCCACCGTGCCCCAGTGTGACAGCACCGCCCCCAGCACCACCGGCCGCAGGGCGACCGCATGCGTCGCCGCCAGCGCCTCGATCCGCGGCCAGGCGATCCAGGCGAAGGGCGAGACGGTGTCGAAATACCAGGTGATGGCAGGCGTGTCGGCCATGGCCAGGGGTCCGTGTCGTTGCGGCGGGGCGAGAGCCGGCCAGTGTCGCACGGAACCGCCCGGGCAGGGGACCATGCCCGGCCGCGCAGGTCCGGCGCGGGCGATGCGCAGGCCTGGCAGGGCGGCAGGCGCCGAGCCCGGATCGCTTCGACCGGGCGTCAGTCCACCCCGCCGCGCGAGAGCAGAAGGTCGCAATGCGGCAGCTCCAGCGTGGCCGCCGGATGCACGGGATCCAGCGCCCCGCCGTCGCCGATGCGCCAGAAGCCGAAGCCCAGCCCGGACAGCCAGGCCACGAAGCCCGGCAGGTCGGTCCGTGGCGCCATCATGGGGACAGACCATTCGGCGATGATGCGCAGCCCGGGCGATCGGCGGATGACTCCCTCCGCCCCGCGCAGCGCCAGCGGTTCCGCCCCTTCGATGTCGAGCCGGATGAGGTCGAGCCGCGCCGCTTCGGGCAGCAGGTCGTCGAGGCGGCGGGCCGGCACCTCCCACTGCACCGGGTAGCGGTCCGCCCAGCCATCGGGCAGGCCGGTGGCGACATGGCCGCTGCCGTGATGGTCCTGCGCCGCCGCCAGCGTGACCTGGCCGGGGCGGTCCAGCGCCGCCACCGCATGCACCCGCGCCCGGTCGAGGAAGCCGTTGCTGGCCAGCGTGGCGCGCAGCAGCCGCGCCACCGCCGGATTCGCCTCCAGCGCCTCCAGCCGGCCGGCGGGCCCGATGGACTGGGCGATCGCCAGGCTGTGATAGCCGACATTGGCGCCGATATCGGCGGCGGCCTGGCCGGGGCGGAGCAGGCGGCGGATCGCCGCCTCCACATGCGCTTCCCACTGGCCCGATTCCAGCAGATGCGGCGTCAGGTCCACATCGTCCGGCAGCAGGAACATCCGCGCGCCGGCATGGGTGTAGGCCAGGATGCGGTCGCCCAGATAGACCGTCTGGCGGCGGTGGTAGAGCGTGTCCAGCACGCCCTCGGTCGCCAGCCGGGCGCGGAAGGCGGGGGAGCGGATGAGCGAGGTGCCGAGGGCGGCCCGGTCCGGCAGGTCGCTGAACTGGCGGATCGCCGCCTCGCTCTCCGGCAGGCGGCCCAGCAGCAGCTCATGCGCCGCGACGATGTCGCGCCGGGACACGCCGGGGGCGCCGCCCAGCACCAGGCTGCGCAGCCTCCCGAGCGCGAACCTGATCCCCGTCGTCATGCGGCTGCTCGTTTCGCCTGTAGGGCCCCGCCCATCCCATGCCGCATGGCGGCAGGCAAGTCCGCCGCCGGCGATTGGATGAGTTCGCATCCCGTTCTATACCCGGGACCGTGCGCACCGTGATCCTGTCCCTCGCCCTGCTGTCCCTCGCCCCCCTGGCGCTCGCCGGCCCGGCGACCGCCGCTGCCTGCTCGCAGCCGCCGCAGCCCGGTATCGACTGGCGCCGCTGCTTTCTTGAACAGCGGGAATACGCCGGCGCGAAGCTGGCGGGCGCGCTGCTGCGGGAGGCGTCGCTGACCCGCAGCGTCCTGGCCGAGGCCGACCTGGCGCGCGCCGATGGCCGCAATGCCCGCTTCATCGCCACCGACCTGCGCGGCGCCGACCTCAGCGGCGCCAACCTGCTTTCGGCCGATTTCACCAGCGCCGACCTCACCGGGGCGCGGCTGGTGGCGGCCGACCTGCGGCGCACTCGCTTCTTCGGCGCCGACCTGCGCGGCGCCGACCTGACCCGGGCGCGGCTGGACGGGGCGGATCTGCTGAACGCCCAGCTGGAAGGCGCGCGCTGGATCGACGGCGCGCGCATCTGCGCCGCCGGGTCCGTGGGGGCCTGCCAGTGAGCGCCGCCGCGCCGCAACCGGACTACCTGACGCGCCTGAACCCCGAGCAGCGGGAGGCGGTGGAGGCGCTGGACGGGCCGCTGCTGGTCCTGGCCGGCGCCGGGACCGGCAAGACGCGGGTGCTGACCACGCGCTTCGCCCACCTGATCATGACGCAGCGCGCCTTCCCGGGGCAGGTGCTCTCCGTCACCTTCACCAACAAGGCGGCGCGCGAGATGCGGGAACGCGTCGCCGCCATCATCCAGCGGCCGGTGGAGGGCCTCTGGCTCGGCACCTTCCACGCGCTCTGCGCCCGCATGCTGCGCCGGCATGCCGAGCTGGTCGGGCTGACCAGCGCCTTCACCATCCTCGACACCGACGACCAGATGCGGCTGCTGAAGCAGGTGATGGACGCGGCCGGGATCGATGCCAAGCGCTGGCCGGCGCCGGGCCTCATGGCGCAGGTGCAGCGCTGGAAGGACCGCGGCATCACCCCGGCGCGGGTGACGCCGGCCGAGGACACCGATTATGCCGGCGGCCGCGCCCGCGCCCTCTACGCCGCCTACCAGGAGCGGCTGAAGGACCTCAACTGCGCCGATTTCGGCGACCTGATGCTGCACATGGTGGAGATCCTTCGCGACCACCCCGAGGTGCTGGCCGACTGGCACCGCCGCTTCCGCTACATCCTGGTGGACGAGTACCAGGACACCAACCTGGTGCAGTACCTGTGGCTGCGGCTGCTGGCGCAGGGCCATCGCAACATCTGCTGCGTCGGCGACGACGACCAGTCGATCTATTCCTGGCGCGGCGCCGAGATCGAGAACATCCTGCGCTTCGAGAAGGATTTCCCGAACGCAAAAGTCGTGCGCCTGGAATCCAACTATCGCTCCACACGCCCCATCCTCGCCGCCGCCAGCGGGCTGATCGCGCACAACAGCGGCCGGCTGGGCAAGACGCTGCGCGCCGGCCGCAACGACGCGGATGGCGAGAAGGTGCGCGTCGTCGCGCTGTGGGACTCCGAGGAGGAGGCGCGCATGGTGGGCGAGCGGATCGAGGCGGCGCAGCGCAGCGGCCACCCGCTGGCCGAGATCGCCATCCTGGTCCGCGCCGGCTTCCAGACCCGCGCCTTCGAGGAAAGGCTGATCACCCTCGGTGTGCCCTATCGCGTGGTCGGCGGGCTGAAATTCTACGAGCGGGCCGAGATCCGCGACGCCATGGCCTATCTGCGCGTCCTCGCCCAGCCATCGGACGACTTGGCCTTCGAGCGCATCGTGAACACCCCGAAGCGCGGCCTGGGCGACACCGCGCTCCGCAAGATGCACGAGATCGCGCGGGCCGAGCGCATCCCGCTGGCGCTCGCCGCCGGCAAGCTGGTCCAGGGCGGCGGCCTGGCGGGCAAGGCGCGCATGGCGCTGTCCGAGCTGCTGCACGGCTTCGCCCGCTGGCGCGAGCAGCTGGGGCGCGAGGGCCATGTGGTCACCGCTGCGACCCTGCTGGACGAGAGCGGCTACACCGAGATGTGGAAGCAGGACAAATCGCCGGAGGCGCCGGGACGGCTCGAGAACCTCAAGGAATTCGTCCGCGCGCTGGGCGAGTTCGAGAGCCTGAACGGCTTCCTCGAACACGTCGCCCTCGTGATGGAGAATGACGAGAACAGCCAGGGCGACCGCCTCTCGCTCATGACGCTGCATGCGGCGAAAGGGCTGGAATTCGACATGGTCTTCCTGCCGGGCTGGGAGGAAGGGCTGTTCCCGCACAGCCGCGCCATGGAGGAGGGCGGGGAGAAGGGCCTCGAGGAGGAACGCCGCCTCGCCTATGTCGGGCTGACGCGGGCGCGCAAGCAGGCCATCGTCTCCTGCGCCGCCAATCGCCGGATGTACGGCAACTGGTCCAGCAGCATCCCGTCGCGCTTCCTCGACGAGTTGCCGATCGAGCACATCCAGCGGGAGGGCAGCGCCGGCATGGCGCGCAACCGCGTGGTGGACATGCCGTCGGTCTTCACCGGTGCCTCGGGCCTCACGGCGCGCAAGCCGCGCAGCATCGAATCCGCCGCCTGGGAGGTGCAGGCGCGCCCCGCCCGGTCCTCGGCGCTGCGCGTGGGCGACCGCGTCTTCCACCAGAAATTCGGCTATGGCCGGGTGACGGGCGTCGAGGAGAACCGGGTGGACGTCGCCTTCGAGAAGTCCGACCCCAAGCGCGTGCTGGACAGCTTCCTGGAGCTGGTGTCGTGAGCGCGCCCTCCGATGCGGGCGGGCCGTCCGATGACCGGAGCGCGGCCACGCGCGCAGGCCTGGATCGGCCGGCGAACCCGCCGTCCGATGACCGGAACGCGGCCATGCGCGCAGGCCTGGATCGGCCGGCGAACCCGCCATCCGATGACCGGGGCGCGGATGCGCGCGCAGGGCTGAGCCGGCCGGCCGGGGCGGCCGCCTGGCCCACGCCCCTGTCCCGCCGCCGGACCGAGCCGCTTGAACTGCTGGTCCTCGATGCCCTGCCGGAGGAGGCGGTGCCGGCCTTCGAGGCGGCGCTGCAGACGGTCTGTGTCGCCGTCTCCTATTTCCGCGACGAGCCGACCGACACCTGGCGCGTGGAAGGCGTGCGGGAGGCTGGCTGGGGCGAGGCGGAGCTGGAAGGCGCGCTGGCGCTGGCCGCGGCGGTGGCCGGAATCGACCCGCCGGCGCTGCTGTCCGGGCCGATCGAGGCCGAGGGCTGGCTTGCCCGCACCGTGCAATCCTTCCCCGAGGCGCCGATCGGCCGCCGCTTCCTGGTGCGGCCGACGCATGTGCCGGACCCGGTCAGCTTCGGCCGCGTCGTGCTCCGCCTCGATGCCGGGCTTGCCTTCGGCAGCGGCGAGCATGCCTCGACCCAGGGCTGCCTGCGCGCCTTCGAAGCCGTGGCCCACCGGGCGCCGCGGACCATCCTCGATCTCGGCACCGGCAGCGCAATCCTGGCCATCGCCGCGGCGAAGCTGCTGCGCCGGCCGGTGCTGGCGACCGATATCGAGCCCTGGTCGGTGCGCGTGGCGCAGGAGAATGCAGGGCTGAACGGCGTCGGGCGGCTGGTCGCGGCGCGGCTCGCTGATGGCTGGCGGCATCCGGTGGTACGCCGCGGGCGCTACGACCTGATCTTCGCCAATATCCTGGCCCGGCCGCTCTGCGCCATGGCGCGCGACCTCGCGGCGCATCTGCGGCCCGGCGGCACGGCGATCCTGGCCGGCCTGCTCGGCACCCAGGCGCGGATGGTGCTGGCGGCGCATCGCCGGCAGGGTCTGCGGCTGGAACGCCGCATCGATGTCGGCCCCTGGACCACGCTGGTGCTGCGCCGCACCGGATAGATCGGTTTCCGTTCGCCATGGCTCACGGCAACCGCTCCGGTCTTTCGATTCGACGAGCATCGTCGCCCGACCAGGTCCTTCCACCTGATCGGGATCTGCTCGAGGACGGGTCGCGGGAGGTCCGCGCAGGCCCCGGCGGACCGGACCCCGGCAAGGCCACCGCGGCGACGCGGTCGGTGCGGACCGGGAGGCGCTTCGGGCGGGTCGGCGCGCGCATCGGCGGCGCGCCCGGTCGCCCGCTCCGGCCTCAGCCGGTGGCGCGCTTCGACAGGCAGTCCTTCATGAAGGCCTTGCGCGGGTCGCCATGCAGGCTCTGCTGCCGGGCATTGGCGCTGCACTGGCGCATCCGCTCCTGCTGCGCCTGCTGCGCCGCGCTCGGCTCCCGCCGCGGCTTGGCATCGGCGGCGATGGCCGGCAGCGTGGTGCCGGCCAGCAGGGCAAGGGCAAGGGTGGCGCGGCGCATGGCGGATCCTCCTCCGGCCGGCGATGGCGGTGCGGGGCGCCAGGGCGCCGGCCGTCATCGTTCAATGCATACTGCATAGGATGCGCGGGCGATTCGTTGCAAGACCAGTCCATCCCGGGGCATGCGCCTTGCTTGCCCGGCGCCACACCCGAAGGGGGGACACACAGGATGCCGACCGAACCCGAGCTCGTCGTGCCGACCATGGAGGCGATCCGCCGTTGGAGCGGCGTCGACCTGCCGAATGCCGCCGCCCGCGCCGGCCTGGCCGACCATGCCGCCCTGATCGCCGAGATCGAGGCGCTGCGCGGCACCCTGCAATTCGAGGAGGAGCCGAGCGGCTTCGAGGCGGCGCTGCGCGCCTGCAAGGAGTCCGGCCAATGAGCGACCTGACCACGCTTTCCATGACCGAGGCCGCCGATGCCTTCGCCCGGGGCGAGGTGACGGCCGAGGCGATGGTCCGCGCCAGCCTCGCCCGCATCGAGGCGCATGACGGCAAGGTCAACAGCGTCATCCGCCTGGACCGGGACGCGGCGCTGGACCAGGCGGCGGCGCAGGACAAGGCGCGGGCTGCCGGCCAGGCGCCCGGGAAGCTCGCCGGCGCGCCGATGATGCACAAGGACATGTACTACCGTGCCGGCAAGGTGAGCAGCTGCGGGTCGAAGATCCGCAAGGACTTCGTCCCCAAGGTCACGGCGACCGTGCTGCAGCGGCTGGACGCCGCCGGCGCGATCGACATGGGCACGCTGAACATGGCGGAGTTCGCGCAGAACCCCACCGGCCACAACGCGCATTTCGGCGACTGCCACAATCCCTGGAACCCAGCCTATTGCACCGGCGGCTCCTCCTCGGGCTCCGGCGCCGCGGTCGCGGCGCGCTTCGTCACCGCGGCGCTCGGCAGCGACACCGGCGGGTCCATCCGGCTGCCGGCGACGCTCTGCGGCGTCACCGGGCTGAAGGCGACGCAGACGCGGGTCTCCCGCCACGGCGTCATGCCGCTGTCCTTCTCCTGCGACAATGTCGGCCCGCTGGTCCGCACCGCCCGCGACGCCGCGCGCTTCCTGGCGGTGACGGCCGGGCACGACCCGAAGGACCCGACCAGCGCGCCGGAAGCGGTGCCGGACTACGAGGCGGCGCTGACCGGCCATGCCAAGGGGCTGAAGGTCGCGGTCTGCGAGACCTATTTCCTCGACGGCGCCGATGCGCCGGTGGTGGCGGGCTTCGAGGCGGCACTGGCCGCGCTGCGCGAGGCCGGGGCGGAGGTCACGCGGGTGAAGGCGCCCTCGCTCCGCGCCATCAACGCCTATGTCGCGCTGGTCAGCCGGGTGGAGGGCGCGACCATCCATGCCAACTGGATGCGGGAGCATCCGGGCGACTATGCCATCCACCTCTCCTCCCGCCTCTATGGCGGCTATGCCATCCCGGGGCACCTGTATGTGGAGGCGCTGTCGCGCCGCGGCGCCCTCCTCAGGCAGTTCGTGGCGGAGACGCTGACCGGCTTCGACGTGGTGGCGACGCCGACCTTGCGCACGAGGGTGCCGACCCTGGCGGAGACCGATATCGACGCCGACCCGGCGAACTGGGCACGCTTCATGGCGGTCTCGGCCAACACCCGGCCCTTCAACTACCTGGGCCTGCCGACCGTCAGCATCCCCTGCGGCCTGGACGACCGGGGGCTGCCGATCGGGCTGCAGCTCGCCGCCCGGCCCTTCGCCGAGGCGACGCTGCTGCGGGCCGCGGATGCCTTCCAGCAGGTCACGGACTGGCACCGGAAGGCGCCGGCGCTGTAGGGCGGGCGTAGTCCGGCCGGGTTCGCCCCGGCGGCGGCCGGCCCGCGCCCGCCTTCGCCCGGCGGGTCGGCCCGCGTCGTCGCCGGCGGGCGCGG
>NZ_SMOA01000010.1 GCF_004353985.1 Paracraurococcus ruber
CGGGCGGCGCCGGGCCGTCCGCCAGCGGCGGCCCCGGCGGGGGCGCGCCGGGCAGCGGCCAGCCTGCCATCGGCAGTTCGGGCAGTGGCCAGTCCAGCCCGGCGGGGATGCGCACAGGGCAGGCGAGTTCGGCCGCCGCGGTGGCCATGTGGCTTTCGGCGAGGAGCAGCAGGCGCAGCCGGGCGGGCCGCCAGGCCAGCCTCCAGGCCTCCGCCGCCAGGGCGGCCGCGGGCGGCTCGGCCATCGGCATCTGGGCGGCGAGGGCGCGGATGGCGGCGCCGAGCGCCGTCACAGCGCCCGGCGCCAGGCCCCGGGGGGCAGGCCGGCATGCCGCCGGAAGATGGTGGAGAAATGCGCCTGGTCGGCGAAGCCGCAGGCCTGCGCCACTTCCGACAGCGGCAAATCCCCATCCGCCAGCAGCGCCTTGGCGCGCTCGACCCGCCGCGCGGTGACGAAGGCGCGCGGGGTCCGGCCGGTGGCGGCCTTGAAGGCCCGGCTGAAATGCCAGGGCGAGAGGCCGACCACCGCCGCGAGGTCGCCGATCCCGAACGCCTCCGCCAGATGCGCGTCCACATAGGCCCGCACCCGGTCGATCCGGCCGCGCGACAGGGCCGGCCCGCGCGGGGCCGGGGCGAGGTCCGGCCGGGCATGCCGCGCCAGGGTCGCCACCACCGCCAGCAGGATGCCGTCGCCGAACAGCCGGCCCTGCGGCGTGCCGAGCGAAGGCTCGCGCCACAGCGCATCCAGCAGGGCGGTCAATTGGCCGCAACGGAACGGCCCGGCATGCAGCCGGCGGAAATCCGGCGCCGTCCCGGCCAGACCGGGCAGGCCGCCGCCGGCCAGGATGCCCGCCACCAGCCCGGCCGGCAGGGAGAGGAAGCTCTTGCGGTGCGGCGTATCGGCGGCGGCGAAGGTGGTGGCGTCGGGCGGCTTCAGCGCCAGGTCGCCCGGCCGGAAAGCCGTCTCCCACCGCCCGGCGCCCAGGTCGAGGCGCATGCGCCCGCCGCCGGCCTCGTTGATGGCCAGGGTGTAGTCGGGTGTCGGCGGGTCGGGGAACTCGCCGGCCGGCTGGGCGAACCGCACCAGCGCCGCGCCGCCGGACCCGGCGAGGGCGATGGCGCTGGCATAGGCCGCATAGGCGCCGTGCCCATAGACCTCGGCCAGGCTGCGATAGGTGTCCGCTTGCGGCTGCACCGCCCCTGACCTCGATGTCGCTTGACCCGGTTGCCGGCAGGATCGCCGGTCCTGGCGCGAACGGCAACCGTGGCGTGTGCTGGCTGCCACGGCATGGCAGAAACCGAAAAAACCGGCGCAAGCCGATCCAGGACGCACCGTCCCGGCCGCCGCAAGCTGCGCCGCGGCGGAGGGGCCGGATGCGGATCGGGGCGGGAATGACGGCCGGGATCCTGGCGGCGTCGGTGGGCCTAATCCTGGCCTGGCCTGTGCCGGAGGCGGCCGCCGGGGCGGGCGGGCAGGGCAGGACCCCGGACGGGCGGGGGCCGGGGAGCACCGCCGGACCGCGCGTCGCCACCCATGGCTGCCCGAGCGGGCCGGCCGCCTGTCCGCGTGCGCCAAGCCGGGCTGCGGCGGCATCGCTTGGCCGGGCGAAGGGCGCTGTCGCGGTGGCGGCGAGGCCTGGTGCCGCGCCGGCCGGAACCCTTGGGGGCGCCCCCCAGGCCGGCGCCGTCAGGCTGGATCCCGGCACCTGTCGCTTTCCGGCGCGCCTGGAGCCCGCGCAGGCCGGCCGGGCCGTCGCAGCTGCGCCATGCTGCCGGTGAGGCGACCGGCCCGCCTGGGCTGGGACTCGCCCGACCTTGCCCTGGCGTCCGAACCCGGGCGCTGGGAACGGTTGATGGCCCAGGCCCAGGCCGGCGACCGCGCCGCCTATGCCACGCTGCTGACCGAGTTGCTGCCGGTGCTGCGCGGCCTGGCCGGCACCACCGAGGCGGCCGAGCGGGAAGCGCGGGTGCAGGCCATGCTGCGGGTGATCCATGCGCTGCGGCATGTCTACGACCCGGCGCGCCCGCTGCTGCCCTGGGTGGCCGGCATCGGCCGGCGCTGCGCGATGGAGCGGCCGGGGGGCCTGGCGGCGCGGTTCCGCCGGCGCGGATAGGGCGGATCGCGGAGGGGGCGTGCCCGGCCTGACGCCGGGAGCCGCCCTTCGGGCGAAGGGGTGGAGCGGCTTGCCTGTCCGGCGACGGCGCGGGCCGCGCCAGGACGGTTCGCGCCTCCAACCCCAGATGCGGGCCGCTCCGGGCCGTGGTGGGGCGGGGATGCGCGCGGCCCGGCCCGCATGTCGCTCCGCGATCCGCTCCCGGTCCCGGCCTGACGCCCCGTCCTCGCGGCTGCGGCCATGGCGCCCGGCAGGTCGCGGTTGCCCTCGGCCATGCCAGCGACTACCTGACCGTGGGTCCGGCCCCTCGCCTGGGGCCGCCCGCCATTGCAAGACCCGATCGGATTGATGACCGACCCAGCCGAGACGCCGCCGGACACCGCGCCGGCGGAGCAGACCAAGACGGACCAGGCCGGCGCCACGCCGGCCCAGGACCCCACCCCGGAGGAGCGCATCGCCGCGCTGGAGGCCGAGGTGACGCAGTTCCGCGACCGCTGGCTGCGGGCGGAGGCGGAGATGCAGAACCTCCGCAGCCGCACCCAGCGGGAGGTCACCGACGCGCGGCAATACGCCATCCAGAAATTCGCCGGCGACGTGGTGGAGGCGGCGCAGAACCTGCGCCGCGGGCTGGAGGCGCTGCCGGCCAAGCAGGATGGCGAGCCTGAGCTGCTGACCAAGCTGCGCGACGGCTTCGAGGGCGTGGAGCGCAGCTTCGTCGGCATCCTGGAACGCCATGGCATCGCCCGGCAGGATGCGCAGGGGAAGCCCTTCGACCCCGAGCTGCACCAGGCGATGGCCGAGCAGCCGGCGCCGGCGGGCGTGGCACCGGGCACGGTGCTGCAGGCCTGGACTCCGGCCTGGACGCTGAATGGCCGGCTGCTGAAGCCGGCCATGGTGGTTGTGGCCGCTGGCGGGACCACTACCGCCTAAAAATTCATCACATGCGGGGCGGACCCTTGTTCCGCCCCCACCCCGCCAATACATCGGTCGCGTGGCCGCCGCGATGGCGGCCAGGATCCCATCCGAACCCGTAGGACCCCGGCAAGGGGTTCAGTTCAGGGGAAGGGCGCGGTGCCACTCAGGGGGCCCGGGCCGGACGCGCAGGCGGCCGGCATCGGCGCCGCCGGGCCGCCCCCGACCGCCGCAGAGGAGCAAGCACCGGATGAGCAAGGTTATCGGCATCGACCTCGGCACCACCAACTCCTGCGTCGCCATCATGGAAGGCAAGGACGTCAGGGTGGTCGAGAACGCCGAGGGCGCGCGCACCACGCCTTCGATGGTCGCCTTCGCCAAGAACGGGGAAAGGCTGGTGGGCCAGAGCGCCAAGCGCCAGGCCGTCACCAACCCCTCCAACACCCTCTATGCCGTGAAGCGCCTGATCGGCCGCCGCTTCGACGACCCGATGGTCAAGAAGGACATCGGCCTCGTCCCCTACCAGATCACCCGCGCCGACAACGGCGATGCCTGGGTGCAGGTGGACGGCCAGAAATACGCGCCGCAGCAGATCAGCGCCAACGTCCTGACCAAGATGAAGGAGACGGCCGAGGCCTATCTGGGCGAGAAGGTGACGCAGGCCGTCATCACCGTCCCCGCCTACTTCAACGACGCCCAGCGGCAGTCGACCAAGGAAGCCGGCGCCATCGCCGGCCTCGAGGTGCTGCGCATCATCAACGAGCCGACGGCGGCCGCGCTCGCCTACGGCATGGACCAGAAGAAGGGCGGCACCATCGCGGTCTACGACCTCGGCGGCGGCACCTTCGACATCTCTGTGCTCGAGATCGGCGACGGCGTCTTCGAGGTGAAGTCGACCAATGGCGACACCTTCCTGGGCGGCGAGGATTTCGATGCCCGCGTCATCGACTACTTGGCCGACGAGTTCCGCAAGGAGCAGGGGATCGACCTGCGCGGCGACAAGCTGGCCCTGCAGCGCCTGAAGGAAGCCGCCGAGAAGGCGAAGATTGAGCTGTCCAGCTCCAAGCAGACCGAGATCAACCTGCCCTTCATCACCGCCGACGCCTCCGGGCCGAAGCACCTGGTGATGACGCTGACGCGGGCGAAGCTCGAGAGCCTGGTGGACGACCTGATCGCCAAGACGCTCGAGCCCTGCAAGATGGCGCTCAAGGATGCCGGCCTGTCCGCCGGCGAGATCGACGAGGTGATCCTGGTCGGCGGCATGACCCGCATGCCGAAGGTCATCGACACGGTGAAGTCCTTCTTCGGCAAGGAGCCGGCCCGCAACGTCAACCCGGACGAGGTCGTGGCCATCGGCGCCGCCATCCAGGGCGGCGTCCTCAAGGGCGAGGTGAAGGACGTCCTGCTGCTCGACGTCACGCCGCTGTCGCTCGGCATCGAGACGCTGGGCGGCGTCTTCACCCGGCTGATCGATCGCAACACCACCATCCCGACCAAGAAGTCGCAGACCTTCTCCACCGCCGACGACAACCAGACCGCGGTCACCATCAAGGTGTTCCAGGGTGAGCGGGAGATGGCGGCGGACAACAAGCTGCTGGGCAATTTCGACCTTCAGGGCATCCCGCCCGCGCCGCGCGGCGTGCCGCAGATCGAGGTGACCTTCGACATCGACGCCAACGGCATCGTGTCGGTGTCGGCGAAGGACAAGGCGACGGGCAAGGAGCAGCAGATCCGCATCCAGGCCCGCTCCGGCCTGTCGGATTCCGACATCGAGCGGATGGTCAAGGACGCCGAGGCCAATGCCGAGGCGGACCGCAAGCGCCGCGAGACGGTCGAGGCCCGCAACCAGCTCGAGGCGCTGATCCACAGCACCGACAAGACGCTGAAGGAGAATGGCGAGAAGGTCGGCGCGGCGGAGAAGTCCGAGGTCGAGGCGGCCCTGACCGAGGCACGCGGCGCGCTCGAGGGCTCCGACCCCGACACCATCCGCGGCGCGGGGGAGAAGCTGTCCCAGGCCGCGATGAAGATGGGCGAGGCGCTCTACAAGGCGCAGGCGGCGAGCGAGCAGGCGGCGGGTGCTGCGGGCGCGGGCGCCGCCGGCGGCGCCGGCCCGCAGCCGGGCGGCGAGAAGGTGGTCGACGCCGACTTCGAGGAAGTGGACCCCAACAAGAAGAAGCCCGGCTGACGCCGCGCGGGGCGGGCAGGACTCCGGGGCGTGCCGCCGCGGCTGACCTCTCCGCCCCCAGGGACGCTCCGGTTGGGACAGGGCGCCCGGTGATCGCCCCCTGGCCCGGGATGGGCCGGGGCGGCGGGGCCGGGCGCCGTGTCGTCCGCGGCCCGGCGTTCCCCGGCACCGCCCCGGATCCGTCCGGGGCCTGGCTTCCGTCGCATCCCCCGCGGCCGCAGGCGCAGGCCTGGCCCGGGGGCGTTCCGTTGGGATGGACCGCCGCCGGCCCGGGGCAGCATTTGCACGGGCCTTGGCTGGCGGGTCCGTGATACAGGGCTCGGCCATGGCGAAGCGGGATTACTACGAGGTCCTGGGAGTCTCGCGCGAGGCGACCGAGGACGACCTGAAGAAGGCCTATCGCAAGCAGGCGATGAAGTACCACCCTGACCGCAACCAGGGTGACAAGGAAGCCGAGGCCAAGTTCAAGGAGCTGAACGAGGCCTATGACGTCCTGAAGGACGGCGAGAAGCGCGCCGCCTATGACCGCTTCGGCCATGCCGCCTTCGAGCAGGGCGGCGGCGGCCCGGGCGGCAACCCCTTCGGCGCCGGCGGCAATCCCTTCGGCGCGGGCTTCGAGGACATCTTCGAGGAGATGTTCGGTCGCTTCGGCGGCGGCCAGGGGCGCGGCGGCCGGCGCCAGGCCAGCGGCCGCGGCGCCGACCTGCGCACCATGATCGAGATCGGGCTGGAGGAAGCCTATCACGGCACCAAGAAGACGGTGCGCGTGCCGTCCTCGGTCGCCTGCGAGGCCTGTTCCGGCACCGGGGCGGAAGGCGGCAGCGCGTCCGCCACCACCTGCGCCACCTGCCAGGGCGCGGGCAAGGTGCGGGCGCAGCAGGGCTTCTTCCTGATCGAGCGGACCTGCCCCACCTGCGGCGGCCAGGGCCGCGTCATCAAGAACCCCTGCAAGGTCTGCCAGGGCGCCGGCCGGGTGCAGCGCGACCGAACGCTGAACGTTTCCATCCCGGCCGGCGTCGAGGACGGCACCCGCATCCGCCTGGCCGGGGAGGGGGAGGCGGGGCTCCGGAGCGCGCCGGCCGGCGACCTCTATGTCGACGTCACCATCCGCCCGCACCCGATCTTCCAGCGGGACGGGGCGAACATCTTCGTGAGAGTGCCGCTGCGCATGACGCAGGCTGCCCTGGGCGGGGCCGTGGAGGTGCCGAGCATCGATGGCGGCCGGGCGCGGGTGACCATCCCGGCCGGCACCCAGGCGGGCGACCAGTTCCGGCTGCGCGGCAAGGGCTTCTCCGTCCTGCGCAGCACGGTGCGCGGCGACATGTTCGTGCAGGTTTCGGTCGAGACGCCGCAGAACCTGACCGCGAAGCAGCGCGAGCTGCTGGAGCAGTTCGAGACCGAGGGCGCCAGCGCCGGCAAGACCAGCCCGGAGGCCGAGGGCTTCTTCGCCAAGGTGAAGGAATTCTGGGACGGGCTGGGGCGTTGAGCTTGGCGGCCCTCGGCGGCTGACGCGCCCGGGGTTCCGCAACCCCGGGCTGGTTGCCCCGACGGCGACCGGACAGGAAAGGCTCAATCCACCAGGGCGGACGACTGCGCCAGGCGCTCGGCCCGCCAGCCCGTGCTGTCGGCCATGAGCCCGAGGCGAGTGAGGTGCTCCGGACCGCCGTATCGCTGGCTGGCGGGGCCGAACAGCGTCAGGTCCGGATCGCGCGTCAGCGCGCGCAGATACTCGCGGTATTCGATCGACCCGGCATAATGCGCATTGCGCGCGACGGCATCCATCGCGCGCTCGTGGAAGTCCTGCAGGAACTTGAAATGCAGCAGCACGCCGGTGGGCTGCTGCGCGGCGCGCCGCAGGGCGGTGGTGGCGTGCGCCGACAGGAAGCGCACGCCCGCGCGCCAGCGCAGCAGCGGCACCTTGGTCAGGTTGGGCGGAAAGGGCGGGGCGAGGCGGCCGAACCACGCCGCATCCCGCAGGACGGCTAGGCGGAAGCCAAGGTTGTAGAGCTTCTCATGCAGGAAGCGAAGCGGCCGGTCGGGCTGCGTGTGCGGGAAGAAGATGCGCTGGCGTATGCCGCCATATTCCGCGACATGCGGGAAGTCCGGGATCGCTTCCCGCCGCAGCCGCGGGGGTTCGAACCAGGGCGCGGCCTGCAGCAGATCCTGCCCCGCGCGGTAGGCCACGCTGTGCAGCGGCTCCCGCGGGAAGAGGTCGAGCATGAACGCCTGCAGGCATTCGGATCCGACCCGATCGAGATGCGCGCACAGCGCCGGCAGGGACCCGGCGGCGTCGGCGCCGGGAAACACCAGCAGCTCGTCGGCATCGAACATCAGCGCCCAATGGTCGCGGGCGAAGCGGTCCAGCACGGCGTTGATCCAGGCAATGCCGAAGCCTGAGTCGGCATAGCGGCCGGAGGCCGCCACCACATGCACGCGCGGGACGCCGGCGGCGATGGCGCGCGTGCCATCGGTCGAGCCGTTGTCGAGCAGCAGGATCGGCCCGATGCCGAGCTGCCGGTAGTGCCGCAGCGCGGCGCCAAGCCGCAATTCCTCGTTCCGCGCGACGACGACGCCGACCACCTCGCCCGGCTGCACCCTGGGCGGCGGGCCGATGAGCGTCAGGCCATCTGGCAGCCGGCACAGCGGATCGGACGGCACGCGCGAGAACCCCTCAAGGTCACGGCCGCAAGCCTTATGCGCGGCGACGCGGCCTGTCTCCTCACACTCCCCTGCGGCACCGTTCCGTGTTCCGGTCACAAGGCCGCGCGGGTATTCGGTGCAGCGGCGCGCCAGGCGCGCGGCGCCCCTACAACGGCGCCAAGCTGCGGCGGCGAAGGAACGGCGCCGCGGCTCATGCATCGGAGACGTCGCCGCCTTGCGCATCCGCCTTCCCGGACCGCACGCCCCCGCCTGGGTGATTGCCGAAAGCCTCGGCGCCGCGCTGTTCTCCTTCGTCTCCATGCTGGCGATCGGCCGCGTCATCGGGCCGCAGGATGCCGGCACGGGGACGGTGGCGATCGCCGCCTTCCTGCTGCTCGACGTCTTCGGCGCCACGCTCTTCTCCGATGCGGTGGTGCAGCTGCCCGGCCTGCGGCGGCGGCATGGCGAGAGCGCGGCGACCGCCTCGGCACTGGCCGGCTGCGTGCTCGGGCTCCTCCTCGCCGGCGCCGGGCCCGTCCTGGCGGCGGGCTCCGGCGCGCCGCAGGTCGCCTGGCTGGCGCTGGCCCTTGCCCCGCTGATGCCGCTCTCGGCCGTCTGCGGCACGGCGGCGGGGCTGCTGCTGCGACGGCAGCGGTATCGCATCCTCGCGCTCCGCCTCCTGCTCGGCCAGCCGCTCGCCCTCGGCACCGGGCTGCTGCTCGGCCTGGCGGGCTGCGGGCCCTGGGCGATGATCGGCGCGCAGGCGGTGGCGACGCTGGTCACCTTCATCCTGCTGGCGACCGGCGGCGGGGTGCCGCTGCGGCCGCGCCTGCACCGCGGCGCCCTGCGCGAGTTATGGCCGGTCGCCGGGCCGCAGGTGGCCGGCGTGGCGCTGCTGGCGGGGCGCTATCGCATCTTCCTGCTGCTGCTCGGCCTCATGGTCCCGCAGGCCGTGCTGGCGCTGTCGCATTTCGCCTTCCGCCTGCTCGATGCCGCGTCCTCCGTCGTGTGGCATGCGACCGGGCGCCTGGCCTTGCCGCGGCTCTGCGCCGCCCAAGCGGATCGCGCCGCCCTGGCCGAGATCTATGGGGAGATCGCCCAGCTGCAGGCGGTGATCGGCCTGCCGCTCGCCCTCGGCCTGGCCCTGGTCGGGCCGGATCTCACGCATGTCCTGCTCGGGCCCGCCTGGGCGGGCACCGGGGACGCCGTGCGGGTCGCCAGCATGGCGGCGATTGCCGGCTTCCTCTATGGCGACCAAGTCAGCCTGTTCGTCGCCCTCGGCCGCACCCGGGTCAATTTCTGGATCGCCTGCGCCATGCTGCTGCTGCCGGTCGCGGCGCTGCTGCTGCTGCGGCCGCAGACACCCGTGGGCGCCGCCCTGGCCTGGTCCGTGCCGGGCGTGCTGCTGGCGCCCGTGATCGGCTGGACCGTGCTGCATCACCTGCAGCGCGGCCCCGGCTGGCTGCTGCGGCGCATCGCCCCGGCCCTGCTGGCCAGCCTTGCCATGGCGCTGATCGTCGCCGTCGTGCAGGCGGCGCTCACCGCCCCGCTGCTTCGCCTGGCCGGCGCTGTCCTGGCCGGCGGCGCCGGCTATGCCGTGGTGCTGTGGCTCGCGCTCGGCCGCCGGCTGCCGGCGGCGCTGGTGCAGGTCCGGCTGCCGCGGCCGGCCTGACGGCGGGTCACAGGCCGCGGCCCAGCGCCATGCGGACGAAGCCGCGCGCATAGGCCAGGCGCCAGCGCAGCCCGAGGAAGCGGGTGCTCGCCAGCGGCACGACGCCCATCGGGCGCAGCAGGATGGCGAGCAGGAGCCGCCGCGGCATGGTGCGCCAGACAAGCCGGTCGCGGCCGAGCAGCCGGTGGGTCATCACGCTGGACCCGGCCTGCCAGTAGAGCCTCTGCAGCAGCCAGGCCGGCGACAGGCGCTGCGCCTGGATGCAGTGGTAAACCGCGATGCGCGAGTCGTAGTAGACCGAGCGGCCGCGGTCCTGCAGCCGCCAGGCCAGATGCACCTCCTCGTCCGACAGCAGCAGGCCGGCATGCCGGCCCAGGCGCTCCTCGAAGCCGTCGACCGCGAGAAGGGCCTCGCGCTCGACGATGAAGTTGACGCCATAGGGCTCCAGGTGGCGCGGCACCGCGGGCGTGCGGTATTCGCCGCGGCCCTGCCATTCCTCGATCGACAGCACGCCGCGCAGGCTGGCCGGCCACCAGCCGGGCAGCGGGGCCTCCCACACCGGCAGGATGCGGCCGCTCAGCACGGCGGGGCGCCGGTGGCCTTCGCCGACCGCCTGCTGGATCCGCTCGATCCAGTCCGGGGCCGCCAGCGCGTCGTCGTCGATATACGCGATGTAGTCGCCGCGCGCCGCGGCGGCGCCGGCATTGCGCGCGTGGCTCAGCCCCGGCCGGTCCACGCGCACCAGCACGGCCCGCGACAGGCCGCGCACCAGGCGCCGGATCTCGGCAGCCGCCTCGGCCGGCGAGTTGCTGTCGACCACCACCACCTCGAAGGATTCGGAGTCCACCGTCTGCCAGCGGAGGCTGTCGAGGCAGTTGCGCAGGTAGTCCGGCCGCCCGTGGGTGCAGATGCACACGGTCACCATGGCGGTGCGACGGCCGGCGCTTGCCGGGGTGGTGATCGAGGTCGGTGTCACGCGCTGCTCCGGCATCGGCGCGTCGATGCGGCCTGCGGATGGCGCAGCGACGGTCCTGCCTGCTTGCTCGCCCGCCTCGCCGTGCGACGACAGTAACAAGCGGGTGTCATACGCGCACGTGCGGCATTGTCCTGCATCGCACAGCAAGGATATCGGCCTGTACAACTGTTAATCTTGCCGAAATCCGACAACTCGCGAGCGGGCGTGTGTTCTTTTCTGGCATGAGTCCAATGAAAGCCAGGGCGTGTCGCAGCCGGCGGTACGAGGTCTGGACGATCGGCTTCACGCTTGGCGGAGATGCTCGGTCGGCATTCTGCTTCAGCCGCTTGTTATTGGTCGGGCATGGTCCCCGTCGTGCCAAGACTGCGCACCGCAATCGCAGGGGGCACCGCCTTGGACAAGGACATCGTCAGGCAAGTGGTCGGTTCGCTGAACGACTTGTCCGCCCGCGCGGCGACGCTGCGCGACGACAGCAATCTCTACGATGCGGGCCTTTCATCCTTCGGTGCGGCCGAGCTGATGATCGAGCTGGAAGCCGCCTTCGGGATCGAATTCCCGCGCCGCATGCTGTCGCGCGACACCTTCGGCAGCATCGACGCCATCGCTGCGGCCATCGCCGAGCTGCGGGCCGCCGCGCCGGCGGATGCCGCCATGGGCGCCGGGCGATGAGCGCGGCCGTCACGCTTCGGCCGCAGGATTTCCGCGCCGAGCTGCTGGCCCGCGGCCTGCTGATCCCGACCGGGGTGGACGGCCTCTATGGCCGCAGCGAGACCTTCGAAGGCCTCGTCGCCGCCGTGGACGCGCTGATCGGCCGGCTGGCCGCCGGGGACGGCGCCGAGATCATGCGCTTCCCGCCGGTGATGACGCGCCAGGGCTTCGAGGCGAGCGGCTATTTCCGCAACTTCCCGCAGCTCAGCGCGACCATCCACTGCTTCTGCGGCGACGACCGCGAGCACCGGCGCGTGCTGTCCTGCACGGCGGAGGAGGGCGGCTGGACCGCGGCGCAGGCGCCCACCGACATCGTCATGACGCCGGCCTCCTGCTACCCGGTCTATCCGGTGGTCGCGGCGCGCGGCCGCCTGCCGGAGGATGGCTGGCTGGTCGATTCCTCCTCCTACTGCTTCCGGCGCGAACCGTCGGTCGACCCGGCGCGGATGCAGATGTTCCGCCAGCGGGAGCAAGTTTGCTTCGGGTCCCCCGAGGGCATCCGCGCCTTCCAGGCCCGCTGGATGCAGCGCGCCATGGACATGTTCGCCAGCCTGGGCCTGCCGGCGGCCACCGACCTCGCCAACGATCCCTTCTTCGGCCGGCCTGGCGAGCTGATGGCGACCGGCCAGCGCAGCCAGCGGCTGAAGTTCGAGATCCTCGTGCCCGTCTCCGACCCCGGGCGGCCGAGCGCCTGCGGCAGCTTCAACTACCATGTGCAGCATTTCGCCCAGGCCTACGGCATCCAGGACGCGGCGGGGGAGGTGGCGCATACCGGCTGCGCCGGCTTCGGGCTGGAACGCATCGCGCTCGCCCTGCTGCGGCACCACGGCTTCGTCCCCGCGGACTGGTCGGCGGCCCTGCGCCGCGTCCTCTGGCCCTGACGCCGGGCATGATTCCGGTCACCATCGGGGCGTGCCGCGGCTGGTTCCACCCGCCGCGCGGCACGCCGCTCGACCGCGGCGTGGTGCTCTGCGCGCCCTTCGGGCAGGAAGCGCTGGCCACCCATCGCGGTTGGCGCGCCCTGGCCGAGGCGCTGGCCGCGGCCGGCCTGGCGGCGCTGCGCTTCGACTATCCGGGCGCCGGCGATTCCGCCGGGGATGACGGGCAGCCCTGCCTGGACGCCTGGACGGACGCGACCCTGGCCGCCGCCGCCTGGCTGCAACGGGAAGCCGGCCTGGCGCAGGTCATGCTCTGCGGCCTCCGGCTCGGCGCCCTGCTCGCCGCCACGGCGGCGGGCCGGCAGCCGGGGCTGGTGCATGGGCTGATGCTCCTCGCCCCGCCGGCCTCCGGCCGGGTGCATGCCCGCGAACTGGCCATGGCCGCGGGCAGCGCGGCGGATGGCGCGGCCATCGGCTTCGACGGCATCGAGGTGGCCGGCTTCCGGCTGCACGAGGCCGATTGCGCCCGCCTCGCCACGGTCGACCTGGGCGAGGCGGCGGCCGCGGCCCAGGCGCAGCGGCTGTTGCTCGCCACGCCCTTCCGGGCGGCCGGGCGGGCGGACCAGGCGGCGGCGCGGCTCGGCGCCCGGCACCTGGAATTCGACCACATGCCCTTCCAGGGATGCGATGGCTTCCTGCGCCCGGCGCATGAAAGCGTGACGCCGCTGGCGGATTTCCGGGCCATGGCCCGCTGGGCCGCCTGCGGCGCGCCCCCCTGCGCGCGCGCGGTGCAGCCGGCGGCCGCGGCACGGCTCGCCCTGCCCGGCACCGGCGAGGAGACCGCCCTGCGGTTCGGACCCGGGGGCGCGCTGGCCGGCATCCTCTGCGAGCCGGGCTGGCGACGGCCGGACGCCCCCGCGCTGCTGATCCTGAATGCCGGCGCCAACCCGCATGCCGGCAATGGCCGCTTCGCGGTCCGCCTGGCGCGCCATGCCGCGGCACTGGGCATCGCATCCTTGCGGATGGATGCGCACGGCATCGGCGACAGCGACGGCGAGGATGCCGCCGCCGCGCCGCTGGAGGCCGCGCTGTTCGGCGATGCCGCCATCGCCGATGTCGCCGCCGCGCTCGACGCGCTGGAGGCGCGCGGCCATGCGCGCTGCATCGCCGTGGGCATCTGCTCGGGCGCGCACAACGCGTTCCAGGCGGCGCTGCGGGATGCGCGCATCGCCGGCCTCGCCCTGGCCAACCTGCCGGCCTTCGATCGCGCCGCCGGCGGCGCGCCGGCGCTGGATGGCGGGCCGCCGCCGGGCGAACACCCGCTGCTGCGCCGGCCGCGGATGCTGCTGCGGCGGCTGGTCGCCGAATTCGACCGGCTTGCGGCGGATCGGCTGGGCCGGGCCGGCGGCCCGGACCGCGCCCGGTCCTGGCTGCGCCGGCTGCAGCGGCGCGGCGTCACCCTGCTGCTGGCCTACAGCCGCGACGACCGGTCGCTGCGCGAGCTGCGGGCGCATTTCGGCCGGCATGGCCGAACCCTGCCGCGGGCCGCGCCGATGCGCTGCGTCATCCTCTCCGGCACCGAGCATTCGCTGACCCCGCGTGCGATGCAGGACGAGTTCATCGGCCATCTGGACGCGCAGCTTCGCCAGCATCACGGCCTGGACGCCCCGCCGCGCGACCGGGCGGAGGCGCGGCGTCCCCAGCCCGTAGCCCGCGAGATCGAGGACACCGCCGCATGACGACGCTTCAGACACCCTTCGACCAGGCGGCGTCCCAGGCCGCCCCGGCCCGTGTCAGCCGCGGGGCGGAGCTGCCGCTGACGATCGAGGTGGCGCGCGTGCTGCTGGTGATCGGCCTGGTGTTCCTGCACTACTTCGCCTACCCGAACAGCCGCACCTCGCCCTTCCTGGGCTACGACCCGGTGCACCACCCGTTCGCCACCTTCGTCAACAGCTTCGTCCTGCTGTTCTTCTTCAGCGCGGTGCCGCTGCTGAGCGCCATTTCCGGCTGGCTCTTCTTCAACCTCTCCGCCCGGCCGATGGCGACCATCGGCCGCCGCATCCGCGGCCGAGTCAGCTCCCTGCTGCTGCCCCTGGTCACCTGGAACCTGCTGACCCTGCTGGCGGGCTACCTTCTGTACCTGGCCGTGCCGACCAGCGGCCTGCGCGGCGAATTCGGCTTCGATTTCGCGGCGGCCGACGCCTTCGGCGTGCTGGATGCGGTGCTGGGGCTGACCCGCCTGCCGATCGCCTTCCAATTCTGGTTCGTGCACGACCTCTTCCTGACGGTGCTGGTCAGCCCGCTGCTCTGGCTACTGCTGCGGCACGCACCCTTGCTCGGCGCCGTCGGGCTCTGCGCCGCCTGGCTGGCCGAGGCGACCTTCGGCATCTTCATCCGCACCGACGTGCTGTTCTTCTTCTATCTCGGCGGCCTGGCGCGGGTGCGCGGCACCGACCTGCGGATCGCCTGGCGGACGGCGCGCTGGCTCCTGCTCGGCTACGCGCTGCTGATGGCGGCGCGGGCGCTGGCGCCGGCCTGGTTCGACCTGACGGATCCGCAGCAGCGGGAGATGCTGGACCTGGCCACGCGGCTCGCCCGGCCGCTCGGCGTGGTGGCCTGCTGGGGCGCCTGCCTGCGCCTGGCGGAAACGCCGCTCGGTGAGGCGGTCGGCCGCTATGGCGGCTTCGCCTTCTTCCTGCACGCGGCGCATTTCCCGACCATCGCCTTCGCCAAATTCGCCCTCTGGCGGCTGGTGCCGGTCGAGACCGATGGCTGGATGATCGCGCATTACGTGGCGAGCGTGGCCCTGACCATCGGCATCGTCGGCGCCGGCGCCGTCCTGGTCTTCCGCCTCTCGCCCACGCTCTATGCCTTCCTCGCCGGCGGGCGGCGCCTCGCATGATCGGCGCCGCCGCCTCCGCGCCCCGGGATGCCGCGCCGGCCTGGCCGCAGGCGGGCGACCCGGTGGATGCCACGCCCCGGCCGCGGCCGGGGCGACAGGTGCTGGCGGGCCGCAGCGTCACGCTCGAACCGTTGCGGGCCGAGCATGCGGCAGCGCTCTGGCAGCCTGCCAGCGACGCGCCGGACAGCTGGGCCTGGCTGCCCCATGGGCCCTTCGCGCGGCAGGCGGCCTTCGCCGGCCTCGTCCGGTTGATGGCGGCCAGCGAGGACGAGATCGTCTGGGCGGTGCGGCCGCATGACCGGCAGGGCGTCGCCGGGGCGCCCGCCGGCTGGATCGCGCTGCTCGACATCCGGCCGGGGGATGCGGCCATCGAGCTCGGCAATGTCTGGTTCCCGCCTGGCCTGGCCCGCACGCGGGCGGCGACCGAGGCGATGTTCCTGCTGCTCCGGCAGGCCTTCGACCTGGGCTATCTGCGGGTCGGCTGGAAATGCAACGCGCTCAACCTGGCGTCGCGGCGCGCGGCGGAGCGGCTCGGCTTCCGCCTGGAAGGCATCCTGCGGGCCCACATGATCATCCGCGGCCACCGGCGCGACACTGCCTATTTCGGGCTGCTCGCATCGGAATGGCCGCTGCGGCGGGCGGCGATCGCAACCTGGCTCGAGGACGGCAATTTCGATCCGGCCGGACAGGCCATCGCCAGGCTGCAGCGCTGAGGCGTCGCAGCGGCCCGGGTCCGGTCGCTGGCCGGTGCGGCGAAACCGCCACCGGCCGGCCGAGGCACCAGGGCGTCGCGCGGGCGACGCTTCGGCCGGGCGGCGCCGGTCGTCGCCCGGGGACGCGCCCCGGCCCGGTCGCGCGGCCAGCGGTCATCGGGGGCAGGGCGAGGTCCGTGGCGTAAAGCCCGGGCGCCAGGGTCGCCGCCGGCCGGGATGCCGGCAAGGCACGAAACCGCGGCGGTCGCGCCCCGGATGCGGGACGGGCGTGGCCCGCATCCTGGGCTCATCGTGCCCCCGCACCCGCCCTTGCCGGCCGATCGGCGGTGGGGAGGCCCGGCTTCGCCACGGTGCCGGCCCGTGCTGCCGGGCCGGGACGCGGCCCCGACGGCGAGCGTGGACGGTTTTCCCTGACCATGACCTTGCAACCTCCCAGGTTGGACGGCCAACCGGCCCATGGTCGTCGGGGCGGCAATCCCGTGGCTGAGTTCTCCGTCCCCGGAATGATTGGAAAAATGGTTAATTTCTCATTTTCAAGATTGCGTCTTGTAATCCAGGAAATTAAACGGGCGTTAAGGCCGAGCGCTGGCAGGGGCGCCTAACCGCCAAAGCCGACGCGACGAGCCGATCGACAAAGTCGGGAAGTGCAATTCATGTCCAATGTCCGCTTCGAACTCGTCCAGAACAGCCTGACGGTCCGCGCGACCTCCTACACCGATATCGACGGCGACAACCTGCTCGACGCCAATGAGCGTGGCTCCGCCAGGTTCGACGATTTCCGCGCCGGCCAGAACGGCGACATTGATCAGGGCTGGACGAGCCTGGTGCGCTTCGGCGTGGTAAATAGCTGCGACGCCGGGACCGGCCGCTGGGCCACCTATACCGACCGCTTCTTCGTCGACCAGGGCGAGGGCATCGGCGTGCGCGACGGCCAGGACGAGGCGCGCAATTCGGCCGACCGCAAGCGGCTCGACAGCGATGAGCGGATGTTCGTCGGGCTCGGCGCGCAGGACGACCTGATCCGCGAAGGCAAGCTGGTGCTGGACCGCGTCGCCTCGCTCGACGGCAGCACGGCCAAGGTCACGCTGCACGCCTACGACACCAACGCGGAGGGGGAGCAGGTCATCGTCGCGTCCAAGACCTTCGACCTTGGCCTCGTGAATGGCCGGGTCGTGCTGGACTTCACCGCCGCCGATTTCGGCTGGAAGGTCTTCGACGGCATCCAGATCCAGGCTGGCGACAACGACACGCGCTTCACCTTCCGCTCGGTGGATTTCGATTCGGATGCGCTGGATGGCGATTCCCTCGGCGGCATCGCGGCCGGCGCCGTGGATGTCGTGCGCAGCGGGCTGACCTTCACCGTCAAGGCCATGGACGGCAACAGGGTGATCGCATCGGAGACGCTGCGCGCGTCCCAGAACGGCACGCTGCCGGATGGCAACATCGTCAGCATCTCGGCGGTGGACAGCCCGGATGGGCGCTTCGATGGTCGCCTCGACCGCTTCACGAGCACGGCGGACCGGACCTGGGCCGATTTTGGCGAGGGCCTGGGCATCATGGATGGTGCCGACGACCGCGCGAACTCCATGCTGCGCAAGCGCATCGACGGCGATGAGACGCTGCTGATGTCGCTGGACAAGGGCTTGGCCACCAAGGGCTCCGTCAGCTTCAGCCGCATCGAGAACACCGGCGCCGGCGACGACGTGCTGATCCGCCTGCTCAAGGACGGGAAAGAGGTCTTCGCCGACGGCTACGACCTCGACGGCGCGGACAAGACCCCGGATTTCGGCGGCGTCATCTTCGACACCATCGAGATCTCGGCGATCGGCGGGACGGCCATGGCCTTCAACGGCGCGTCTTTCGCCGACCTGCTCTGACCGGCGGCGCGCAACGGCGCGGGGGAGCGATCCCCCGCCCTTTCGCCGTCGCGCGCATCGGCCCCGACGGCCAGGATCGCCGCCGAGAACAGCCCGCCCTGCGCGTGCGGTGAGACGCGCCAGACCGGCGTGACCGGGTGCCGCACCGCAGGCTGCATCTCGCCGGCGTCGCCCGGAAATCGGCGTCGCAGGCACCCAGTCGCCCACCAGCGGAGAGACCCGTGGCGGCACAGGCCATCGCCGCGGGCGCAAGGACGCGCCCGGCGCATGCCTCACCGCCTTGCCTGCACGCCCGCCAGCCCGGCACGCGTCGCCAGCACGGCCTGGAACAGCAGGAAGCCGATCGGCCCGACCAGGAAGGTCGCCGCCAGGATGGGCGCCTGCAACATGCGATGCAGCGCGATCGCGTCGGCGCGATGCGCGATCCACAGCCCGACCAGCAGATCGAAGGCCAGGTAGTGGACCCAGCCCGCCAGCGCCACGCCGGGCGAGGCGAACAGCGCCTGCACCTCGGCCAGCGAGGAGAAGCCGTCCTCCGCACGGAAGAAGACGGCGATCAGCACCGCGTAGAGCAGCGACAGCGTCGTTGCCACGCCCCAGCGGATGCCGAGCAGTACCCAGGGATGGCGCGGCAGCAGGATCAGCGCCGCCCAGCCCAGCATCGCAGCCAGGTTCGCGGCGCGGAACGCCTCATCGAAGGGCATCGGTCGTTCCCATCCCCCTGCGCCCTTGCGCCACCAGGGTGGCGGCGACCCTGGGATCCTGCGCCCTGCGCCGACCAAAAGGGTCAGCGTGTCGATAGGCCGGCCCGACCGGGCCGTCAGACCCCGAACTCGATCCTCTCCTTCCTGTACATCTCCTTCACCAGCCGCAGGATCAGGTCGATCTCCGGCGAGGGATCGCCCCGCCGCGTGCTCATGATGATGGGGGAGACCGCGTCGGGCTCATCGAGCGGCCGGTACACGACGTTGTCGCGCCGCAGCCTCTCGACCGAGCCGGGGACGATGCAGATCCCGGTCTCCGCCGCGACGAGGCCGAGTGCCGTCTGCAGCTCCCGCACCTCCTGCACCGCGGCCGGCGTCACGTCGCGGTCGCGGAACAGCGCCAGCACCTGGTCGGCGAAGCTCGGCCGCGGCAGCCGCGGATAGACCACCAGCGTGTCGCCGGCGAGCTCTGCGAGCCCGAGGGCGCCGGTGCGCGAGGAGAGCGGATGCGTCAGCGGCAGCGCGACGCAGAGCTTCTCGTTGCGCAGCAGCGTGCGCTCGATGGCCGCGTCGTTGAAGGAGATGCGGCCGAAGCCGACATCGATGCGCCCCTCCTTCAGCGCCGCCAGCTGTTCGATCGTCGTCATCTCCTGCAGGCTCAGCTCGACGTCCGGGCGCACCGCACGGTAGCGGCGGATCACTTCCGGCAGGTAGCCGTAGAGCGTGGAGGCGACGAAGCCGACGCCGAGACGCTGGCGCTCCGCCTCACGCAGGCGCGCCACCATGGCGCGCATCTCCTCCATGCGGTCGAGCACCTGCACCGCCTGCTCGAACAGCAGCTTGCCGGCATCGGTCAGCGACAGCGGCCGGCTGGCGCGGTCGAACAGCGGCAGGCCGCACTCCTCCTCCAGCTGCTGGATGGCGCGGCTGAGCGGCGGCTGGGCGATGCGCAGCGTCTCCGCCGCGCGGGTGAAGTTCCGCTCGCGCGCCACGGCGACGAAGTAGCGCAGCTGCCGCGAGTCCAGGTCGATACCTCCCGGGTATGGTTGCCACCTATTTAGTCTTGGATCGCAAGCGAAGAAAGATGCGACCAGGGGCCATCGGAGGAAACAGATGGTCCCCAACCCAGCGCGCGACGCAACAGGACGAACGCCGTCGGCCCCGGGCCAGGCCGGTTGAGGCGGCCGCCATGTATCTCTGCTTCTGCAACGGCCTGAGCGACCGGCAACTCGACCAGGCGATCCGCGGCGGCGCCCGCCGCCCGGCCGAGGTCTACGCCGCCTGCGGCTGCCGCGCGCAATGCGGCCGCTGCGCCGGGACCGTCCTCGCCCTCATCCGCGGCGCCAGCGCCGCCCAGCAAGATCCCGAAGCCTGAGGAACGCCACCATGCTCGAGACCGTCCAGACCACGATCGAAACCGCGCTGGAGGACGACGCCGCGAAGGGCGTCTTCCGCGTCGCCCGCGACATCTTCACCGATCCCGCGCTCTTCGAGCTGGAGATGAAGCATATCTTCGAAGGCAACTGGATCTACCTGGCGCACGAAAGCCAGGTGCCGAATGCCAACGACTACTTCACCAGCTGGATGGGGCGGCAGCCCATCGTCATCGCCCGCAACCGCCAGGGCGAGCTGAACGCCTTCATCAATGCCTGCAGCCACCGTGGCGCCATGCTGTGCCGCCACAAGCGCGGCAACAAATCCACCTATACCTGTCCCTTCCATGGCTGGACCTTCGCCAACAGCGGCAAGCTGCTGAAGGTGAAGGACCCGGAGGGCGCCGGCTACCCGGACCAGTTCAACAAGGCCGGCAGCCACGACCTGACGAAGGTCGCCCGGTTCGAGAGCTATCGCGGCTTCCTGTTCGGCAGCCTGAACCCGGACGTCGCCCCGCTGCGCGAGCATCTGGGCGAGGCGGCGAAGATCATCGACATGATCGTGGACCAGTCGCCGGAGGGGCTGGAGGTGCTGCGCGGCTCCTCGACCTATGTCTATGACGGCAACTGGAAGCTGCAGACCGAGAATGGCGCGGACGGGTACCACGTCACCGCCGTGCACTGGAACTACGCCGCCACGACCAGCCGCCGCAAGGAAGCCCAGCGCGAGGACACCACCCGGGCGATGAGCGCCGGCGGCTGGGCCAAGCAGGGCGGCGGCTTCTACAGCTTCGAGAATGGCCACCTGCTGCTCTGGACCAACTGGGCGAACCCGGAGGACCGGCCGAACTGGGACCGGCGCGCGGAGCTGGCGGCGCAGTTCGGCCAGCCGACCGCCGACTGGATGGTGGGGCGCAGCCGCAACCTCTGCCTTTATCCGAATGTCTACCTGATGGACCAGTTCTCCTCGCAGATCCGCACCTACCGGCCGATCTCCGTGGATAAGACCGAGGTCACCATCTACTGCATCGCGCCGAAAGGCGAGGCCCCGGAGGCGCGGGCACGCCGCATCCGCCAGTACGAGGATTTCTTCAATGCCTCCGGGATGGCGACGCCGGACGACCTCGAGGAATTCCGCGCCTGCCAGTTCTCCATGGCCGCCGGCGCCGCGCGCTGGAACGACCTCTCGCGCGGGGCGAAGCACTGGATCGACGGACCGGATGCGGCCGCCGATGCGATCGGCCTGAAGCCGCTGATGAGCGGCGTGAAGACCGAGGACGAGGGCCTCTTCGTCGTCCAGCACAAATACTGGCAGGAGGCGATGCAGTGCGCGCTGGCCGCCGAGGCCAAGGCCCGGGTCTGAGGAGGAACGCAGCATGTCCACCACCATCGAAGCGCCCGTGCACAGCGGCTTCACCCGCCAGGACGCCGAGGCCTTCCTCTACCGCGAGGCCCGCGCGCTGGACGACAAGGACTGGGACGCCTGGCTGGCGCTCTATGCCGAGGATGCCGAGTTCTGGATGCCGGCCTGGGACGACGACGACCGGCTGACGGAGGATCCGCAGACCGAGATCTCGCTGATCTGGTACGGCAACCGCGGCGGGCTGGAGGACCGCGTCTTCCGTATCCGCACGGAGCGCAGCAGCGCGACGTCGCTGCCGGAACCGCGCACCAGCCACGCCATCTCGAATGTCGAGATCCTGGAACAGGCAGCCGGCCTGGTGAGGCTGCGCTGCAACTGGGTAACCCTCAGCTACCGCTATCGGACGACCGACACCTATTTCGGCACCAGCTTCTACACGCTGGACACCACCGGCGGGCAGCCGCTGATCCGGGCGAAGAAGGTGGTGCTGAAGAACGACTACATCCACCACGTCGTCGACATCTACCACGTCTGAGCGGGAGGAGACGCACATGTCGCATCGCATCGCGCTCAGCTTCGAGGATGGCGTCACGCGCTTCGTCGAGGCGCGGCAGGGCGAGACCATTGCCGATGCCGCCTACCGCGCCGGCATCAACGTCCCGCTGGACTGCCGCGACGGCGCCTGCGGCACCTGCAAGTGCCGCGTGGAAGCCGGCCGCTACGACGGTGGCGACTACATCGAGGATGCGTTGACCGAGGCGGAGGCCGCCGAGGGCTTCGCCCTGGCCTGCCAGGCACGTCCGCGGACCGACCTGGTGGTCGCCATCCCGACCACCTCGGCAGCCTGCAAGACCAAGCCGCAGGACTTCGCGGTGGCGCTGCGCGGCGTGGAGCGGCTGTCCGATACCAGCATGGCCTTCTCGCTGGAGGCGCCGGCCGGCCTCCATTTCCTGCCTGGCCAGTATGTCTCCCTGCGCGTGCCCGGCACCGACCAGCGCCGCGCCTATTCCTTCAGCTCCGGCCCGGGGGCGGAGGCGCTGTCCTTCCTGGTGCGCGACATCCCGCAGGGCCTGATGAGCGGTTGGCTGCGGGAGCAGGCCAGGCCTGGCGCCGCGATGGAGTTCTCCGGCCCCTCCGGCAGCTTCTACCTGCGCACCGTGACGCGGCCGCTGCTGTTCCTGGCCGGCGGCACTGGCCTCGCGCCCTTCCTGTCCATGCTCGGCAGGCTCGCGGCGGAAGGCTGCGACCAGCCGATCCACCTGGTCTACGGCGTGACCAACGATGCCGACCTCGTCGCGGTCGAGGCGCTGGAGGACTACGCGGCGCGGCTCGACAGCTTCAGCTTCAGCACGGTGGTGGCGAACGAGGCCAGCGGGCACCCGCGCAAGGGCTATGTCACGGCGCATATCGCGCCCGAGCACCTGCATGGCGGGGAGGTCGACGTCTATCTCTGCGGCCCGCCGCCGATGGTGGACGCCGTGCGTGGCTGGCTGCAGGCGCAGGGCGTGACCCCGGCCAGCTTCCACTACGAGAAATTCTCGCCGAGCGGCCCGGCCGACGGCGCGAAGCTGGCGGCGTGAGGCGGCGATGAATACCTTCCAGGGCCGGTTCGCCGGCAAGACCGCCCTCGTCACCGGCGCCGCCCAGGGCATCGGGCGGGAGGTGGCATTGCGCCTGGCCCGCGAGGGCGCGCGGGTCGCCCTCGTGGACCGCGCGCCACTGGTGGAGGAGGTCCGGTTCGAGGCCGGCGCCGAGGCGATCGCGGTGCAGGCCGACCTCGAGACCTTCGCCGGGGCCCAGGCTGCGGTGGCGACGGCGCAGGGCGCCTTCGGCCGCATCGACATCCTGGTGAACAATGTCGGCGGCACGATCTGGGCCAGGCCCTATGCCGAATATGCACCGGATCAGGTGGAAGCGGAGATCCGCCGCTCGCTCTACCCCACGCTCTGGTGCTGCCGCGCGGTGCTGCCGGCGATGCTCGCCGCTGGCGGGGGCGTCATCGTCAACGTCTCCTCGGTCGCCACGCGCGGGCTGAACCGCTTGCCCTATGCGGCGGCGAAGGGCGGGGTGAACGCGATCACCGCCTGTCTCGCCTGGGAATATGCCGAGTACGGCATCCGCGTCTGCGGCACGGCGCCGGGCGGGACGGAGGCGCCGCCGCGCCGCATCCCGCGCAACGCCGCGCCGCCGAGTGCGGGGGAACAGGGCTGGTGGCAGCAGGTGGTCGATCAGACCACCGCCTCCAGCCTGCTGAAGCGCTACGGCACCATCGCGGAGCAGGCGGCGGCGATCCTGTTCCTGGCCTCGGACGAGGCCGCCTACATCACCGGGGTCACCCTGCCCGTCGCGGGCGGCGATCTCGGGTGAGCAACCGCAACGCCTGAAGGAGGAACGCGTGATGACTGACAGCCTGATGGAGACCAAGGACGTCAAGGACCTGCTGATGAAGGTCAGCGGCCTCGGCGACGGCAGCGGCGATCTCCGCCTGAAGCGGATCGTCCACCGTGTGGTGTCCGATCTTTTCCGCACCATCGAGGAATTCGACATCCAGCCGGACGAGTTCTGGACCGCGATGAGCTATCTGACCCGCCTCGGCCAGGCGAACGAGGTCGGGTTGCTGGTGCCGGGGCTCGGCCTCGAGACCTTCCTCGACATGCGCCTCGACCAGGCGGAGCGGATGGCCGGGATCGAAGGCGGCACGCCGCGCACGATCGAGGGCCCGCTCTGGCTGGCCGGGGCACCGCTCTCGACGGGCGAGGCGCGGCTGGACGACGGCACCGAGGAAGGCGAGGTGCTGTTCATGCAGGGCCAGGTGCGTGACGTGGATGGCAGGCCGGTCGCCGGCGCCGTCATCGATGTCTGGCACGCCAATGCCAAGGGCGGCTATTCGGGCTTCGACCCGTCGCAGTCGAAGTACAACCTGCGCCGCCGGATCGAGACGGATGCCGAGGGCCGCTACCGCTTCCGTTCCATCCTGCCGAACGGCTATGCCTGCCCGCCGGACGGCGTGACCCAGCAGCTGCTGGACGCGCTCGGCCGCCACGGCCACCGGCCCGCGCATATCCATTTCTTCGTCGTCGCCGCCGGCTTCCGCAAGCTGACGACGCAGATCAACATCGACGGCGACGAATACCTGCACGACGACTTCGCCTTCGCCACCCGCGACGGGCTGATCCCCGAGGTGAGGCGCGTGACGGATGCGGCGGCGATCCACGCCCGGGGCCTGAACGCGCCCTATGCCGAGATCGACTTCGACTTCGTCCTGCATGCCGAGACCGCGGCCGCGCCGACCACGCTGGTGAACCGCGAGCACGCGCCGGCCTGACGCCAGGCCACTCCCACCCACGCTGCCCCGCCCCGGCGGGAGACCAGGCGGCGCGCCCTCGCGCGCCGTCCACCCCTTCTGCGTCCTTCTCGGAAGCCCAGCGATGCCCGACAGCACCATCACCATCCCCGCGGATCTCCGGCGCGACCTCGCGGTCCACTCCATCCGCAGCACGATCGTGGATGTGCCGACGGTGCGCCGCCACAAGCTCTCCAATACCTCGGTCACGGCGCAGAGCTACGTCATCGTCGAGCTGCGCCTGGCCAATGGCGCAACCGGCATCGGGGAGGCTGCGACGCTCGGCGGCCCGCGCTGGAGCGAGGAGAGCGTCGAGGCGATCAAGGCCAATATCGATACCTATCTCGCCCCCGCCCTCATCGGCCTGCCGGCCGACCGGTTCGGGGTGGCGGGCGCCCGCATGGATGCGGCGGCGAAGCGCAACAACGCCGCCAAGGCGGCGATCGAGACCGCGCTGTTCGATGCGGTCGGCAAGACCCTGGGCGTACCGGTCGCCCTGCTGCTGGGCGGCAAGGTGCGGGACAGCGTGCCGGTGCTCTGGACCCTCGCTTCCGGCGACCCGGTTCAGGAGATCGAGGAGGCAGAGTGCAAGCTCGCAGCGCGGCTGCACGACACCTTCAAGGTGAAGATCGGCGCGCAGGCGCCGGCGGCCGACCTGGCCCGGCTGCGCCGCCTTGCGGCAGCGCTGGGCGGCCGAGCGACGCTGATCGTCGATGCCAACCAGGCATGGGACGAGACGACCGCGGCCCGCTGCCTGCCGCAGCTCGCCGAGATCGGGATCGCGCTGGTCGAGCAGCCGGTACCGGCCTGGAACATCGCGGCCATGGCGCGCCTGCGGGCGCGACCCGGAACTCCGCCGCTGCTGGCCGACGAATGCGTCTTCGACGCGCATGACATGCTGGCGGTGGCGAACGTCGCCGCTGCCGACGCGGTGTCGCTCAAGCTGGTCAAGCATGCGGGCCTGCTCGGCCTGAAGAAGGTCGCCGCGGTGGCCGAGGCGGCGGGCATTGCGCTCTATGGGGGCTGCCTGCTGGAAAGTTCGGTCGGCGCCGCCGCCCATCTGCAGGCCTTCGCCGGCTTCCGCGAGCTGGCCTGGGGCTGCGAGCATTTCGGCCCGCAGATCCTGGTCGGCGATCTGGTGGAGGAGCCGCTGCGCTTCGCCGACTTCCAGGTCCATCTGCCGGAGGGCCCGGGCATCGGCGTGCGGCTCGATCACGCCAAGCTGCGCCGCTACGCGCGGGCCTGAGGAGGGAACGATGCTCTACCATGTCCGGATGGATGTGCGCGTGCCGCACGACCTCGACCCCGCCCGCTTCGAGGCACTGAAGGTCGCGGAGAAGGCGCGCGCCGAGGCGCTGCAGCGGGAGGGCACCTGGCGCCACCTGTGGCGCATCGCCGGCGAGTACGCCAATGTCAGCATCTTCGACGTGCCGAACCACGATGCGCTGCACGCCATCCTGTCCACCCTGCCGCTCTTCCCCTTCATGGCGATCACCGTGACGCCGCTGGCGCGGCATCCTTCCGCCATCGGCTGAGCCTGCCCCCACCCATCCGTCGTTTCGGGCCGCCCCTCGTCCGGCAGGGGCGGGCGGCCTTCCGCATGCCTGCCGGCAACCGACCGAGGGAGACCCACGATGCCATCACCGCGCAGCGTCGACATCCAGGAGATCATCGACAGCCAACCCGTCTCGCGCTTCCAGGGGCTCGTCATCGCGCTCTGCTTCCTGGTGGTGGCGATCGACGGCTTCGACACCGCCGCCATCGGCTTCATCGCCCCGGCACTGCGGGCCGAATGGGGCGTGACGCCGGCGCAGCTTGCGCCGCTCTTCGCCGCCGGGCTGTTCGGCCTGATGGTCGGCGCCTTCGTCTTCGGCCCCCTGGCCGACAAGGCCGGACGCAAGCCGGTGCTGATCGCCACCACGGCCTTCTTCGGCGCCGCCACCATCGCCTCGGCCTTCGCGCCGAACATCGAATGGCTGGTCGCGCTGCGCTTCGTCACCGGCATCGGCCTCGGCGGCGCCATGCCGGCGGCCATCACCCTCACCGCCGAATTCTGCCCGGAGCGCAGGCGGTCCAGCCTGGTGACGCTGATGTTCTGCGGCTTCACCATCGGTTCCGCCGCCGCCGGCCTCGCCGCTTCCCATATCGTCGGGGCGTTCGGCTGGCACGGGCTGCTGGTGCTGGGGGGCGTGCTGCCGCTGCTGCTGGTGCCGGCGCTGCTCGTCCTGCTGCCGGAAAGCCCGCGCTACCTCGCGCTGCGCGACGCGCCGGCGGACCGGATCGCCGCCGTGCTGCGCCGCGTCGCACCGGCAGCGCCGCTCGAAGGCGTGCGCTTCACCGGCGTGCGGAAGGCGAAGGGGTCGCCGATGCTGCAGCTCTTCCAGGGCGGCTTGGCCACCGGCACGCTGCTGATCTGGACGACCTTCTTCATGAGCCTGCTGGTCTTCTACCTGCTGTCCAGCTGGCTGCCGACGCTGATCACCACCGCGGGCTTCTCGCTGAAGCACGCCTCGCTGATGGCGGCCACGCTGGCCACCGGCGGCACCATCGGCGCCGTCGTCATCGGCCGGCTGATGGACCGCTTCGACCCGCACCGGGTCCTGGCCGGCGCCTATCTGCTCGCCGGCGGCTTCGTCGTCCTGCTCGGCGGCGCCACGGCGCAGCCCTGGCTGCTGGTCTTCGCCATCTTCGGCGCGGGCTTCGGCGTCGCCGGCGCGCAGGTCGGGGTGAATGCCCTGGCCGCGGCCTACTACCCGACCGCCAGCCGTGCCACCGGCGTCTCCTGGGCCAATGCGGTGGGCCGCACCGGCTCGGTGCTAGGCTCGATGGTCGGCGGCGTGCTGCTCTCGCTGGGCTGGGACCTTTCCACCGTCTTCACGGTGGCCGCCGTGCCGGCCTTCCTCGCTGCGCTGGCGATGCTCGCCAAGGGCTTCGTGCGCGGGCCATTGCCCGCCGCGGTGCCCGTGGCGGCGGAATAACGACGCAGCAACGGGGCACGGGCGCCGCCCGTGCCCCATCGAGCCCAAGGGAGAACAGCATGGCAGACCCCTGCATCATCGCGGTTGCGATCACCGGCTCCGTGCCGCGCAAGAAGGACAACCCCGCCCTGCCGGTCACCGTGGCGGAGCAGGTCGAGAGCACCCACGCCGCCTGCGAGGCCGGCGCCAGCCTGGTGCATGTCCATGTCCGCAACGCGGACGAGACGCCGAGCAGCGACTCCGACAAGTTCGCCGCCTTCCTGGACGGGATCCGCCGGCACTGTCCCGGCATCATCGTCCAGTTCTCGACCGGCGGTCGTGGCCGGGCGCTGGAGCAGCGCGGCGCGATGCTGCATCTGCGGCCCGACATGGCGAGCCTGGCGACGGGCAGCGTCAACTTCCCGACCACCGTCTACGAGAACCCGCCAGACTTCGTCCGCAGCCTGGCCGGCAGCATGCGCGACCTTGGCATCAAGCCGGAGATCGAGATCTTCGACCTGGCGATGCTGACCAATACCCGCATCCTGGTCGAGGAAGGGCTGATCCTGCCGCCGCCGCATGTGCAGTTCGTCTTCGGCGTGAAGCATGCCTTGCCATCGCGCGAGGACATCCTCGACTTCGAGTTGAAGCTGATGCGCGAGATCCTGCCCGGCGCCACCTGGACGGCAGCGGGCATCGGCCGGGATCAGTTCTCCGTCGCCCGTGCGGCACTGGCCAGGGGCGGCCATGTCCGGACCGGGCTCGAGGACAACATCCGCCTGGATCGGCATACCCTGGCGCCGTCCAACGCCGCGCTGGTGCGTCGCACGGCGGAACTGGTTGCCGAGGCTGGGCGGCGTGTCGCCGATGTGGCCACGGCGCGCCGCATCCTTGGCCTACCGCCCGTGGCGGCTCGGATGGCGGCGTGATGTTGCGGCCCGGGTGGCGGCGCAGCGCCCAGGCCCTGGCGGCGTGCCTTTCTGGCCGCCGAACCATATTGGGCGGCATCAAGGTGCCCGGGGAGCCACGCGTGCCGGCTCGACTGTTGTTCCGCCATCCCGGGGCGACGGTGGAGATCGTGGCGCAGCACCATGATACGCATGGTCCAATCCGCCCAGAAGGGCTTGCCAGGCGGCGAGACGGGCGGGGCGCGATGCATGCTTGCCGAAGCGGCCAAGCGTCGAAGCACGACATGGCAGCCAGCCGGGATCTGGCGGCAGGCGCGACCATGTACCCAAGTGCCGAGCGGGCATACGGAATGCAGCCGAAGCGCCTCGCCTCGGCGAGGTCACCGAGGATAGTTGGGGCCGTGGGGCCCAGGTCGGTGATGCCGGCCAACGAGGCCTCATGGTCGGGCGAACGACGCGCCGCCGCATGACCGCACTACCGCCTTCTGCGCCGTGAGCCGGTCAGGGGTCAGCCGGGACGCGTACTGCATATTGGTTCGCCCCGCTTGCCGGGTTTGTCGAAGCGAGTCGCGGAAACCAGAGTGTTCGTTACCTTGGCAAGATTCATCGCGGACATGGCAGCCTCGGCTGCGCGCCCATACGGCCACCGGCACCTTCGGGACGCGCAGGTCCAACATAAGTATGCTGACGGCCGCCGCCTGGGCCAGCCGGGGTCGGGCGGGTTGCAGGCCCTGTGCCTTGGCGCTGGCATCTCGCACGCTCGTGGGCGGGACTGCGCTCATCGTCCAGATCACGAGCCGCATCCGGTGAAGGGCGTCGGGGGTGACAGGCTGGGCGTGCTTGTCCCAGCCAGCGGTCTCCGGTCTCGTGCGGTCCGCAAGGCGGGAGGCTTGCGACCAGGTGCGCAGCGGAGAGAACGCGCGCGCTATTCTGTCCCAGCCTTGCCATCCCGTGCCTTGTTGGGAAGCTGGCCGACCGGCTTCACCTCGACCGGTGCCACACCGTCGTGGCGCATGCCAAGCTCATCGGCCGTCCTGGGCGAAAGGTCGATGACCCGGCCCTGGACATAGGGACCTCGGTCCTCGATCACGACACGGCGGGTTTCACCGGTTTCCCGGTTCGTCACATCCGCCACGGTGCCGAGCGGCAGGGTCTTGCTGGCGGCCGCGTTGGACTGCGGGTCGAAGCGGTCGCCATTCGCCATGGGGCGGCCTTCAAACCGGTCTGCGTCGTAGTAGGAGCCTTTCCCGCGCTGCACCTGGGGTTCGGCCTGCACTGCCAACGGCAAGCAGGAACCCGCAATCAGACCCACAGCCATGATTACTGCATGCTTCGGCATGCGTGTCATGTCTCGCCTCCGCCATCGCTGATCGCGGCAGAAGACGCGATCACGCCAACATCGTTGCAGCGACCCGCAATGTCGTGAGGACAACCTCTTCACCACCGACCAATGGTCGCTGGTGGACAGTGGATGCCAGCCGGTGGCGTGACGGCGTTTCCCGGGAACCTTCGAGGCGAAGGTGGCATGGACACATACATTGGCTTCGATTCGGCCTGGACCGACAACCAGAAGGCACCCGGCGCCATATGCGCCGTCACCATGGCAAAGGGCCGGGAGGTCGCCTTCGAAAGCCCGCGCCTCGTGTCGTTCGACGGCGCGCGCTCGGCGTTCGAGCGCCTCCGATCGCCTGGCGGCGTGACGCTTCTTGCGATCGATCAGCCGACGATCGTACCCAATGCCACTGGCATGCGGCCGGTCGAGCGCGCGGCCGCCTCATTGGTCAGTTGGCTTGGCGGAGGTGTCCAGCCGTCGAACAGGACGCGAAAGGGCATGTTCTGCGATGCCGCCCCGATCTGGCCATTCCTCGCATCGCTCGGCGCCGTCGAGGACCCGGAGGCCGCCCGGACCGCAACCGCGGGCCACTACGTCATGGAAGTCTTTCCGGCTCTTGCCGTTGCTTCGTTCGACGCCGGCTTCTTTGGGCGCCTCGCCGGCCCCCGATACAACCCAAGCCGCAGGCGGACCTTCCGCCTGAACGACTGGGTCCGCGTTGCCGAAGCGGCCGCGAGAGGCTTTCAGCGTCTTGGTTGCGCCCAGGCGGCGCGCTGGTGCAGCAGCACGGCGCGGCTTCCGGAACCTCGCAAGGCCGATCAGGACCGACTGGATGCGGCGCTTTGCACCCTGATCGCCCTCCATTGGCGCCGACGGCCGCGGGAGGAGTCCATTCTCCTCGGTGATCTGGTGAATGGCTACATGGTTCTACCCGCAAGCACCGAGCTGCGCGACCGTATCGCCGCCGCGGCTGGGCGGATCGGAGTGCCGATCGATCGGGGGGCAAGCTCGGGCCCGGAGAGAGGAAGCGCCCGCGCCGATCCATCGCCAGGGCCAGGCTGATGCCAGGACCCGCGCGACGGGCGTGCGGACCGACGCCTGCCGCACCCCGCGTCGTCGCCATGCCCCGCGCCGTCAGCGCCGGCCCGACTGTCGCCTGGCCGCTGACGCCATTGGCCCGCAGCGAGCTTCGGATGTGAGCACGCGTTCTGCGGACAAGGGATTTCCGATGACGGTGCGCTTGAAAGCGGGGAGGCGGGCCAGCCCAAGGGCGGTGCTGCGCCCGTCGGCGGCGCAGGCGATGCAGCCCTGAAGGATCGAGCGTCAGCCCAGTCCCTGCTGCGGCAGGATGAGGAACTTCTCCCCCGTAGACCGCCGGCAATAGGCTCGCATGATCTCCGGCTGCAGCGCTTCGGCGAGTGAGACTTCGGCGGTGTAGTGGCTGGCGAAGGTCGTCTTCAGCTCGGCGGCGACGCGGGCGCGCAGCCTTGCCTCCGTGGTCGCGCCCAGCTTCTTGAGCGTGGGCATCAGAAGCCAACCCCCCAGTCCCCAGGCGAAGCCGATCGGTCCGCGCTCGAAGGTGGTGGGTCCGGGATCGAGGCGGCCATAGAGATAGACCTGCTTGTGCCGGTCCGAGCCGTAGTGGTTGTAGCCGCTCGCGGCCTGCCGTGCCGCCGCCTCCATCGCCGCCAGGATCTGCCCGGCCAGTGGTCCGCCGCCCACGGCGTCGAAACCCATGGTGGCGCCGGTTTCCGCCAGGGCCGCGGTCAGCGCCGCGGCGAAGTCCGGTGCGCTGCTGTCCACGACATGGGGGGCGCCCTGGCCGCGCAGCAGCGCCGCCTGCTGTGGGCTGCGCACGATGTTCACCAGGCCAATGCCGTCCGCCAGGCAGATGCGGTTCAACATCTGGCCGAGGTTGGAGGCCGCGGCGGTGTGTACGAGGGCCGTGTGAGCCTCCTGACGCATGGTCTCGACGAAGCCGAGCGCCGTCATGGGATTGACGTACCAGGAAGCACCGTCGCGCGGCCTGGTCCCCGCGGGCAGCACCAGGCAGTCCGCCGCCTTGGCACGGCGGTACTGCGCCCACATCGCCCCGCCAAACACCGCGACCTGTCGCCCGAGCAGATGCGTGGCCTCGGCGCCGGCGCGCAGCACGGTGCCGGCGCCTTCATTGCCCACGGGAAGCGAGGCATCGAGCCGGGCGGCGATGGCCGACAGCGCCGCCGCCGGCACGTGCGCGCGCACCACCGGCCGTGCCGCTGTCCCGGCAAACTCGGCCGTGTCGAGCGCGGCCGGGCCGAGCAGCACGCCGATGTCCGAGGGATTGATCGGCGTCGCCTCGACCCGCACGACGATCTCGTCGGGCGCAGGTTCGGGCACTGCGGCTTCCTGCAGGGAGAGTTCCAGCACGCCATCCCCGCCGATGCGCGAGCGCAGTTCCAGCCCGCGCAGTCCGTTGCCGTCCATGTCGCCTTCCCCGTGATGCGCCGATGATTCCGCCCGCCATGGCCGGAGCGTCAGTAGGTGCCAGCCTTCACCGGCTGCGGCGCGGGCGGCACCGCCGCCTCACCCGTCAGCATCGCCCGCATGCCCGCGCCGTTGGTGCGCCACCAGTTGTAGAGGATCCGCACGTCCCAGCCGATGCAGAAATGCTTCACCCCCATCTCCAGGTAGGGTTTCGCGCCGGCGATGTCGGCCAGTTCCACGCGCGGGTGCTTGCCCATCCGCAGCGCCGTCTCGATGGTCCGGCGTTCGGCCTGCACCACGTCGGGATGCGAGCGCTGGCCGGTAAGCCCGAGGCTCATCGAGTAGTCGGAGGATCCGAACTGCACCATGTCGATGCCCGGGGCCGACAGAATCGCCTCCAGGTCCTCCACGCATTCGCGCTTCTCGACCATGATGGCGATCACCACCTCGTTCAGGGCATCGACATAGGCCGGCGAGCCGCCCTCCAGCACCGTGCCGACATCGCGCCGCATGCCGACGCCCAGCCGGCCGCCGGTGCCGGGCGTTTCGGCGCGCACCGCGGCGACGCAGGCCTCGGCATCCGCCACCGTCCGGATATCGGCGAAGAGCACGCTCTGGAACCCGGAGCCGATCGCCCGCATCGCCTGGTGCGTGTACTGCTTCTGCTCGACCTTGATCATGCCGCCGAGATTCTTCAGCTCGAAGGCGCGGCCGAGGTTGTCGAGGTCGTGCATGGTGAAGGGCGCGTACTCGGCGGTGAACTCGACATAGTCGTAGTTCGCGGCATCGCCGATCAGCTCCACCAGGGTGGGCCAGCACGACAGGATATGCGTGCCGATCGTCGGCTCACCGGCATCCAGCTTCTGGCGCAGGCGGTTGGGGCGCATGGTCTCGTTTCCTCCGGCGAAAGGCCTGGTTGGCTGGAGTGTCGTCCGGCCCGCGGGTTGGCGCAACCGCGGCGGCGCCCGGCAAAGCTTGCTTGTGGGGGACGGGGCCGGTCGCCCATGATGGCAGGACCAAGGGGAGCGAGATGCGCCATGAACGAAATGGCCCGGCCGGCGACGGCTGCAACAGGCCTCTCCCGCGCGGAGCATGCCGCGGGAATGGCCGCCTACCAGGCTGCGGGTGAGCGGTTGGCGGCGGAGTTCGGCAATCGCGGGCCGCTGCGGCTGGCCGAGGACGGGTCGCTGCATCCCGACATCCAGGCCGCGTATTGGCGCCACGGCTACTACATCTTCGAAGGCGTGATCGACGCCGCCGAGGTCGAGGCCTTGCGCGCCGACGCGCAGGCGATGCTGGCGCGCGCGCCGGTGGGGCCGGAGGCGAAGGTCGACGCGCAGGGGCGTCCCGCGCTTGGCCTGGACTATGCGCGCTTCCCCTATCGCTACACCAGGCCGCTGGCGGATCCTTGGGGCGGCACGCAGCTGCTCGGCGGGCGCCATCCCGCGCAGATGAGCCAGCCGGTGCCGGATGCGGACGCGCCGGAGCACGTCGTGTTCCTGATGTATGCCATGTGCCAGGCGATGCCCTCCGGCCTGCGGCTGTATGGGCACCCGAAGCTGCTTGCCGCGGCGCAGTCGATCAACGGGCCCGACTTCGTGCCCTTCAACGATGCCATCTTCGTCAAGCAGCCCGGACTGGGCGGATCCGTCGCCTGGCACCAGGACGGCGTGACGCACTGGAATTCACCCGACTGGGATGAGGGCATCCACGGCTTCAACTACCAGGTGCAGCTCTACCCGACGACGCCGGCCAATGGCCTCTGGGTGATCCCGGGCTCCCACAAGCTGGGCAAGGCGGACATCAAGGCCATGGTGGCGGCCAATGGCGGCAGCGAGCAGCTGCCGGGCGCGGTGCCGTTGGTCTGCAAGGCGGGCGACGTGACCATGGTGAACCGCCAGGCCGTGCACGGGTCCTTTGCGAACAGCTCGCCCGATATCCGCATCTCGCTGACCTTCGGCTTCCATCGGCGCCGATCCGTGCTGGGCCAGAAGGCGGCGCTGTCGATCGCGGAGACACATGCGGTCTACGACGAGCAGCGCATCTTCGACCGTGCCGCGGTGATCCAGGTTGCCATCGACGCACGGCACCAGGCATTCCCCGCCGAGCCGGTGTTCCGATACCAGCCTTTCATCGGGCTCGAGGATCGGTTCCGCTTCACGCCGGAGACATTCGAGCGGGTGATCCGCGACTACAACACAAAGGATCTCGCCATCTGACGCAGGCGACATCCAGCCGGACTGCCGCATCGGTGCCGCGGCGTCTCCCTTGCTGCCTAGGCCAGCCCCGGGCGGCGCCGGCAGACGATGCGCCTGCCGGCGGCCGGCCGACTTCGCCGGCGGCTGGCTCCAGCCGCGCCCGTGCGTTCGACAGGCGCAAGGCCCGGACATGCGGAAGCATTCGCGCAACGGCATTCGCTTGCGGCCGGGATGGGCTTGGGCACCATGGCAGGCCAGGCGAGCGGCACCAGCGATCGGCGGCAGGCCAGGCGGCTGCGCCAAGGCCGGCAAGCCCCGGGGAGACACGATGCGCATCGAGATACTCTGCACCGGCGACGAGATCCTGACCGGCAAGACGATCAACACGAATTACAGCCATATCGCCCAGCGCCTGGGCGATGCCGGGCTGGAGGTATGCTGGGGCACCACGGTCGGCGACGACCGCGCCAGCCTCCTGTCGGCCTTCCGCCTGGCGGCCACGCGGGCCGATGCGGTGATCGTCAATGGCGGCCTCGGCCCGACGGTCGATGACCTGTCGCAGCAGGTGGCGGCGGAGGCAGCCGGCGTGCCTCTTGTGCTGAACGAGCCATGGCTGGCGCGCATGGAGGCGTTCTATGCGCGCCGCAACCGGCCGATGCCGCCGAACAACCGCAAGCAGGCGATGCTGCCGGCGGGCGCCGAGTTCGTCGACAACCCGATCGGCACGGCCTGCGGCTTCGCTGTCATCATAGCGGGCACCCGCTTCTACTTCACCCCCGGCGTGCCGCGCGAGATGCGGCGGATGCTGGACGAGCAGGTCCTGCCGCGGCTCCTGGCCAGCGCCGGCCTGCAAGGGGTGACCCGCCTGAAGCGCTTTCACTCCTTCGGCATCGGCGAATCGCGTGCCGACGAGATGCTGGCGGGCATCGAGGCCCTGGCGCCCGGCGGAGGCGTCAAGCTGGGCTTCCAGGCCCACTACCCCGAGCTTGAGACCAAGCTCGCGGTGCGCGCCGCCGACAGGGATGACCTCGACCGCAAGCTGGCACCCATCGAAGCCGAGGTCCGACGGCGGCTGGGCAGCTTCATCGTGGCCGAGGATGACCAGACCCTTGAGGCGGTGGTGCTGGGCGCGTTGCGCGCGCGCGGCGGATCGCTGGCGCTCGCCGAGACCTTCACCGGCGGCGCTATCGCCTCTCGATTGCTGCAGGTGGAGGGCGCGGACGACATCGTCCGACGAGGCCTGGTCAGCCGCGACGCCGCGGCGCTGGCGGCCGCCGTCGATGGCGCGGCGCGGGAGGCCTCGCCGGCGACGGCTCTGGAGGTCTGCCTGGCCTTGCAGCAGCAGAGCGGCGCGACGCATGTCCTTGCCGTGCTGGTCACGATGGAGGGGGGCAGGGAAGCCGGGGATATCGGCGGCGCCATCACCATTGGCCTGGTCGGCCCCGAGGCCAGGATCATGCGGGAGGCACGGCTGGTCGGAGGCCGTGAATGGGTGCGCCTCGGTGCTGGCGAGATGGCGCTCGATACCTTGCGCCGCCACCTGCTCGGCCTCCCGACCGACGAGCGGCTGGACTTCGAGCGGCGTTGAGGGCTGCTGGGCTCGAAGACACCGGCCTTCGGTCCCGGCCCTGGCGGGCGACGGGCATGCGGCACCGTCGCCCCCTTGGGGCCGGTGGGAAGGTTCCCCTGCACCCGCGGATCGGCAGGGCCGTCGATTCACTCAGTCGAGGGCGCCGCACGGGCACAAAGGCCGTGCCAGAACCGCTAGCCGCGCCCTGACGGCGAAATCAGCCGACCCTCAAGATCCGGCATCTTTCGTGCGTTACGGAAAGATGGTCAGGCCTGCGTTCCGTCCCTGCACCGTCAGGATCGCGGCGGAGAGCGGCCGGGAGGATCGGCTTCCGCACACTGCGCCGACCCGGAGAGACAGATCTTGAGCGGTCCCACCGGCGCCGCGGTGGGAACCCGGGAACGAAAGCTCTAAACGATTTCCCTGTCCGACCGCGATGGCTGACCTCACGCGGTGGCTGAGGACGTCGGCAAGGGAATGCGATCGGCGTCCTTGATGGTCACCATGCGGCCGGCCTCCTCGTCCCACAGCAGGTGGTCGGGCGCCGAGAAGGCTTCGCGCAGCGTGACGACGCGCACGGTGGCGAAGGCTGGGTGCGCCTCGTGGCAGGCCTCCAGCAGGTAGTTCGGGATCCGCGGCGCGAGGTGGTGCACGTGGTGGAAGCCGAGGCTCGCCGTCACCCACCGCAGCACCGCCGGCAGTTGCAGGTAGGAACTGCCGGCGAGCGACGCGGCCACCCGGTCCCAGGCGGCATGGCGCGCCCAGTGCACGCCCTCGAAGCGATGCTGCACCGAGAAGAGCCAGACGCCGGTGATGCTCGCCGGCACCATCACGGCGACCACGCCGGCGACCACCGGCCCGACCCCCAGCACCGTTGCCAGCCCGCCATAGAGGATGACGAGGGACAGGTTGGTCAGGTGCACGCTGCGGTGCTCCCGCCCCCAGCCGAGCGGCGCGTCATAGGGCAGGCGATAGAGCAGGAGGAAGACCAGCGGCGGGAACACCAGCAGCATGAGCAGCGGGTGGCGCAGGATGCGGTAGAGTCGTCGCCGCCCGGGTCCCATTGCGCGGTACTCGGCGACGGTCTCGCAGGTGGAGTAGATGTCGGTGCCACGGTCGCGGCGGTCGAGGTCGTTCCAGACCGCGTGGTGCCCCGCATGCTGCCGCCGCCAGTGCCCGTAGGGCGTGAAGGTGAAGAGCGAGCAGAGCCGCCCCACGAGGTCGTTGGCGCGCGGCGTCGCGAAGAGCGACCCATGCCCGGCGTCATGCTGCAGGGCGAAGACGCGCACGGTCAGCGCTGCCGCCGGCAACGCCAGCGCCAGGGCCCACCACCAGCCCAGGGCGAGGCCGGCCTGCATCGCCGCGAGCACGGCCAGGAGCGGTAGGAAAGTGGTGGCGAGCTGCCATGCGGCGGTGCGCGGCACCGCCCTCTGGAAGCGCTGGGTGACCACCCTCAGCTCCCGCAGGCCGAAGGCGGGACGGGTGGCGTCCGGCGCGGCGTCTGCCGGGCTGGCGGTGCTGGTCGTCTCAGGCATAGGGTCGGCTCTCGAACGGGGTGGGCGTTGCGGCTGCGCCGGGTGGCGGAGACGGGGCGGCCCATCCTGGTGCCGCCCCCTTCCTACCCTGTCTTGGCCAGCCTTCGACGGTCAGCGGCGCGGCGCGGGATCCACTTTGCCGAGCTTCGGCGCCGCGGCGATGCCACCAGCAGCGGCCCTGCGGGTATCATCCACCTCGAGCTCGGTGCGCCGGACCGTGTCGCGCACGGTCTCGACCCGCTCCTCGGTGTCCTTGCGCAGGGTGATTTCCTCGGTGACGCGGGCCTCCTTGGCGATGACCGCTTCCTCGCCCGTCTCGGTCGCCTCGATCACGCGCTCGCCGAACAACCCAGCATCGGCCGCGGTCGGGGCGCGGTCAACCGGCCGCCGCTCGATGCCCACATGTTCCTCGCGCAGCGACACCTGCTCCTCGACCGGCGTCTCCACCACGTAGCTGCGCACGCGCACGCGGCCACCGTTCACCTCCCGCTTGCCGACCCGCAGCCTCTCCTCGACGAGGTCCATCGTCTCCGCCTCGCCGCCGGCGACGGCACGCCCGGCCGGGGCCGCCAGCGCGGCCGAGGGGGATGGCGTGGAGATGGGCTCGCGGGCGAAGGGCGCCGGTGCCGCTGCGACGCCAGGCAGCGCGCCTTCGGCGGCCGACTCCGTCGTCCGCCAGGCCTGCCGGCGCTGGTCGAGGTCGACGGCGCCGTGCTCTTCGATGATGTCCATGGCCTGCTCGGCGCTGTGCTGCTCCGCCCGCACGGTCAGCAGGAATCCGCCGCGGCGAAGCGCCTCGGCATAGGTGCCGCGGTCCTGATCGGGCATGAACAGGTCCTTCAGGGAGGCCAGGAAGCCGCCTTCCTTCGCCGCGCCCGCTTCCTGCGCGATGACGGTGATGTCGGACTGGCCGAGCCCGGCTTCCGCCACCAGCCGCTCGGCCGCGGTGTCGGCGTCGCCGCGCGTGTCGTACAGGGCGGTCAGGGTCGTCTGGGTCATGCTGGGTCTCCGGTGCCGTCCTCGGGACGGGCTTGATCTTCGGGGCTGCGTGCGGCGGCTCCGGGCAGGCGTTCCACGCTCGCCACCTGGCGGCGCAGCGGGACGGTCTCCTCGACCGTCTCGGTCGTGGCGATGCGGCGGATCCGCAGCTCCTCCTTCAGGACGAGCCGGCGTTCCACCACCAGGATCTCCTCCAGCACGGGCACGACGAGGACCGCACCGTCCTCCTCCTCCCGCACCGCCGGGGCCGTTGCGACCTCGAGGCCGAGCGTGACGCGCTCGACCTCCATGCGCTCGCCGCGCAACGTCTCCTGCACCAGCGCATCCTCGGTCGCGGTCGAGAGATGGATGCGGACGCGGCCGGTCTCGACCGCGCGCCGCGCGACGGCCAGGCGCTCCTCGACCAGCGGGATCGCCGCCCCGGTATCGGCTCTCGGGTCATCCGCCACGCTGGGACATCTCCGGTTCAGGCGCGGCGCCGCTGGGTCGACGGGAAGGCCAGGGGCCCCTCCGGTTCGGCGTCCGGTCTTGGAGGTGGTGACCAACCGGTCCCCCCGGCAGGCGACAAAGCCGGTTAGCCCCTATGCGGAAATGCAGCGTCCCGCCTTCGATCCATGCGGCGTTGGCTGCGCGACCAAACCACTCCGCGAGGCGTCCCCCATGCCATCCGACACGACCGGCACCGTCCAGGCCACCGCCGCCCTGCCCACAGGCGGGCCAGCCCTGCCGTCCCGCATCTCCTGGGGCGCCGTCATTGCCGGCAGCCTCATCGCCGCGGTGATCGCCGCCACGCTCAACATCCTCGGCGCCGCGATCGGCGCCACCACGGTGGATGCCGTCGCGCAGGCCACGCCGGGCGCCGCCCACATGGGCATCGGCGCCGCGATCTGGCTCGTCGTCGCCAACACCCTCGCCCTCGCGGCGGGCGGCTATACGGCGGCGCGGCTGTCCGGCACGGCCGACGACACGGACGGCATCCTGCACGGCCTCGCGGTCTGGGCCGTCGCCTTCCTGGTCTCCGCCGTGCTGATCGGCAACCTGCTCGCGGGCCTCGCCTCCACGGCCACCAGCGCCGCCGGCAGCGTGGTCGGGGGTGCTGCCTCGGCGGTCTCCGGCGTCGCCAGCCAGGTCGTGCCGGATGTCTCGCCGACGGCGCTGGTTGATCGCGCGCGGGACACGCTCCGCGGCACCGGCGGCGATCCGCAGGCGATGAACACCCAGCAGCGCAGCGCCGAGATCACGTCCCTGCTCGGCCGCCGCATCGCGCGCGGCGGCTTCGCCGGCGATGAGCGTGCCCGGCTGGACGCGCTGGTCGCGGCCGAGTTCGGCATCCCGCCGGCCGAAGCCTCGCGCCGTGTTCAGGCGATGGAGACCGAGGCGCAGCGCACCGCGACGGAAGCCGCCGCCCGCGCCCGCCAGGCGGCCGACGCGGCGGCGCGCGCCACTTCGATCGGCGCCTTCGGCACCGTCGCGGCGCTGCTGCTCGGGGCGATTGCGGCGGTGCTCGGCGCCCGCCGCGCCACCCGCGACCGGGTCGCCTTCCTGGCGCCTGGCCTGGTCCGTCGCCCGGCCTGACCGCCTGCCAAGCCGCGGCCTCCTTCGGGGCCGCGGCCGGTGCCGCCTGCACGCCGCCGAACCCGAGCGAGGACTGTGACCGATGGAATTCGATGACAAGGACGCGGCCCTGATCGCGCGGCTGGCGCCCCCGTTGCGCGCCCTGCACGAGGCAAATGGCGGCGACTGGGCGGGTACCCTGCGGGACACCCTGGCCTTGATGCGGGAGACGCACCGGGTCGAGCCGCGCGACGGCTCCGATGCCGGTGACTCCGACACGCCCGACACCCCGCGCGAGGACGACTGACGCGGCTGGCCGACCAGGCCCGGATGTGCCCCCGCCCCGTTGCTTCCCTGTCCTGCCCCTGGCCGGCAATCAGGGCGGCGGGGACGGGCCGTTGCTGGATTGAGACGCTATCCGCTTTTGGCCTGGCCGTCGTCCGCACGGCAGCCTCTCGGCTGTCGTGCGAGAGCGGCGCGTTACCCGGTCCACCCTCGGCCGCCGCCTCTCGCCTCGTTCCAGGGCGGCCTCGGCGCCCGGCTGCTGCACCGCAGGCCGGCAGGACGCCGCAGATCCGGTTGGTGCCGGGCGCCACGGCCAGCGCTGTCCACGGACCGTGTCGGCGAGCTGGACCCGGCGGAGAGAGCGTCCCTGCCACCGGGCCGCCGGAGGCTGAGTGCCCCGTGCTGCCGCGGGGCCGACGCTGCGTTCCGTCATGCGGCGTGTTGGCGACCCGGCGCGTGCAGGCTCGCCCGCGCGACCGGCGCCGCCCGCGGGGCATCGGCCGCGACAGTGTGACGCCGCGTGTCGCCGCCATGGCCCGGATGCCGATGGCGAGATCGGAGCCGAGCTTGGCAAGCAGGGCGCGCTGCGGCGCCGCCATGCCGCGGGTCTCGTCGCATCGGCCCGGCCCGCCTGATCATCCGGCACGACCGGCTTGGGCACCATGCCAAACGCGCCGTCGCTTGCAGCCTGGCTGGAGCGCATCGACGCCGCATCGCCGGCATGCCCGGCGATCGGCAGCGCCGCGAGACCCGGATGGGCGACGCGCCATCGCGGCTGGGACGCTGGACAAGGAAAGCGTCGAGCGAAATGCTGCATCGGGATACAGGCGGGGCCGCGGCGATCCGGTTGCGGGCCATACCGGGCCGCATCGCGGCTTCGCCAGTCTCGACCTTGGGACGACGCAACCTCCGCGCCCGTCGCGTCCTCTCGTCATGGCGAACGCGAAGGACACCACCGTGACCATCATCGTTTCCGTCAAGATCAACGACGGCATCGTCATGGCGGCCGACAGCGCCGGCACCATGGGAAGCGGGCAGGTCTACACCCATGCGAACAAGATCACGAATCTCTGCGAAGGGCTTCCCATCGGGGCCATGTCCACGGGGGCAGGCGGCATCGGCAATGAGTCCGTCGAAACTCTCCTGAAGGATCTGCGGCGGCGCTTCGCCGGGCGCGACCCGGCGCATCCCGACTGGAGCCTCGAAGCCGAGCGCTACACGATGGAGCAGGTGGCCGGACGGCTGCGGACCTTCCTCTTCGAGGAGAAGGCCATGCCCTGCCCGGAGCCGACCAACCTGCAGCTCCGGCTTTGCGGCTACTCCGCCGGCCGGCCGCTCGCCGAGGTCTGGGAGGTCAGCATGAGCGGGCAGGCCTGCCCGCCGCCGCGGCGGATCATGGACGAGACCAGCTTCGGGGTGATGTGGGACGGCCAGTACGAGGCGCTCAACCGGCTGATCCTCGGCCTCGGCTTCGACATCGGCGATGCGCTGGTGAAGCATGGCATGCCGGCGGAGAAAGCCGGCACGCTGCAGGAGGAGCTGGTCCGGGAGCTCTATGCGACGCTCTCGGTCCCCGCCATGCCGATCCAGGACGCGATCGACCTGGCGCGCTACCTGGTCGAGACCACGATCGGCTTCGTCCGCTTCGCCGTCTTCCTGCCGAAGAGCGTCGGCGGCGCGGTCGAGATCGCCGCCATCACCAAGCATGAGGGCTTCCGCTGGGTGCAGCGGAAGAGCTTCCACCCTGCCGGAATTCCTCAGGCGGACTGAGGCTGCCCTGGGTCGGCGACGCGGGCGCCCATGCCGCCCTTGCCCGCCGGCCCGCAATGCGTTGCCCGCAGGCGCCACTATGTCCCACATGCTGGCCGCCGCCCGCCCTGGCGGTCCATCCGTGGAGGCCGAATGTTCGATCTTGCCGTCGTCCTGGTTCTGGTGGTGCTGAATGGCGTCTTCGCGCTCTCGGAGCTCGCGGTCGTCTCCTCCCGGCGGAGCCGGCTGCGCGCCATGGCCGAGGCGGGACGCCCCGGCGCCCAGGCGGCCCTGGCGCTCGCCGAGGATCCGGGGCGCTTCCTCTCCACGGTCCAGATCGGCATCACGCTGGTCGGCATCCTCGCCGGCGCCTTCTCGGGCGCGGCGCTCGGCGGGCGCCTCGGCGCCTGGATGACGGCGTTCGGGGTGCCCTCGGGTGTGGCGGAGCCGTTGGGCTTCGGCCTCGTCGTCGCCTTCGTCACCTATCTCTCGATCGTGATAGGCGAGCTGGCGCCCAAGCGCCTCGCGCTCCGCCATGCCGAGACGCTGGCCTGCGCCGTCGCTCCGGCCATGACCGTCGTCTCGCGCGTCGCCACGCCCGCCGGCTGGCTGCTCGATGCCTCGACCGACCTCGTCTTCCGCCTGCTCGGTCGCGCCGAGGCGCCGGAGGAGCGGGTGACCGAGGATGACGTGCGCGCGCTGGTCGCGGAAGCCGAGCGGACCGGGGCCATCGAGGCCGCCGAGCGGCACATGATCGCCGGCGTCCTCAGGCTCGGCAACCGGCCGGTGCGCGGGGTGATGACACCCCGCGGCGAGGTGGATTGGCTCGATGCCGGCGCCGACGACGAGGCGATACGTGCCGTGCTGATGCGGACCGCGCATTCCCGCCTGCCGGTCGGCGAGGGATCGACCGAGGTCATGCTCGGCGTCGCCCAGTCGCGCGAGTTGCTTGCGGCGCTGCTCGCCGGGCGGCGGCTCGACCTCCGGGCCGCGGCGCGCCGAGCCCCGGTGGTGCCCGACACGGCGGATGCGCTCGAGGTGCTCGCCACACTGCGCGCGGCCGAAGTGCCGATGGCGCTCGTCCATGACGAGCATGGCCATTTCGAAGGCATCGTGACGCCGACCGACCTGACCGAGGCGATCATCGGCGCCCTCCGGTCGGACGCGGAGCCGGGCGAGGAGCCGGCTGCGGTGCGCCGCGAGGACGGGTCCTGGCTCCTGGCCGGGTGGATGCCCGCGGACGAAATGGCCGAGCTGGTCGGGATCGCGCTGCCGAAGGAGCGCAGCTACCACACCGCTGCCGGCTTCGTGCTGGCAGCGGCGGGCCACCTGCCGCCGGTCGGCGAGGTGGTGGAGGCGCAAGGCTGGCGCTTCGAGGTGGTGGATCTCGATGGCCGGCGGATCGACAAGCTGTTGGCAACCCCGGTGCGTGCCGCGGTTGCTCTTGTCACGCGGCGGGTCGGCAGCGGCTCACCAGCAGCATGAGCGGCACGGCGGCGAGCGAGCCGGGCCGACGAGCGAGGGGCGGGATCAAGGCGCTGGAGCGGGCGAAGCGCGCGCTGCGCCAGGCCAACGAGATCCAGCGGAAGGCGTCGGCACATCTCGGTCCGCGTGCTGATTGGTGACGCGCCCAGATCCTGATTGAGCTGAGCTGAGCGGCGCGGTTCGGCAGGCCGCGTCATCGGACCACGTCCCTGCTGGCCATGCCCGCACTGGGGAGAGACCCTCCATGCCTCGGAGAGGGCGCGGGCGGGTTCGCCTGGCGGCTGACGGACAGCCCCATGGCCGACAAGACCGCCTTGCCCAAGAATTGGGGGGCATTGAGCGGCAGCTTGGCGGGCGCTGCCGGATGACGGGGAAGGCCGGATGCCGTGATCCGTCTCGTGGGCAATCCGGTGCGGACCGTGCCTGTCCGCGAAGGCGCACCGGACCCGAGGCAAGGCTGGCCGGATGGCCATGGCCTTGCCCTTTCCCCAATCCCAAGGCCGCGCGCTGCCAGCCGCAGCGCAGCATGTCGTTGCTTGTATGAAAAGGAGACATTAAGTATTTTTTACGCTGCCGGTGCGGACCGGATCCACGCCACGGGGGCAGCATGGCGATCAGTCTCACCGGCCTGGCCGGGTCCGTCACCTTCGCGGAGAACACGGTCAACGCCGCGCCGCAGGTGATCGATGGCAGCATTGCCGTCACCTACACCGGCGCCTCGCGCGCCACCGGCCTCATCATCTCCGGCCTGCTGGCGGAGGACCGCGTCGCCCTGCAGCACCAGGGCGCCGGGGCGGGGCAGGTCGGGCTGGCAGTCGTAGGCGGCGTCACCTTCGTCAGCCTCGGCGGCGCACTCGTCGGCACCGCCAGCGGCGGCGTCGGCGCCACCTTCACCGTGAACCTGGGCGCCGGCGTCACCGCCGCGCAACTGGACGCCGTGGTGCAGGCGCTGACCTACGCGAATATCTCGAACGCCCCGGCCGCCACGCGCAGCCTGACCCTGAGCGTCGTCGATCCCGCGGCTGCCGACTTCAGCCAGGCCGTGACGGTGAGCGTGACGGCGGAGAACGACCCGCCCGCCATCACCTCTCCCGCCACGGCGACGGTCGCCGAGACCATTACCGGCATCGCCTATCAGGCGACCGCGGTGGACCCGGATGCGTCGCCCGTCTTCGCCTGGTCGCTCTCCGGCCCCGATGCGGCGCTGTTCACCATCGACGCGACCGGCGCGGTCCGCTTCCGCACGCCGCCGAATTTCGAGGCGCCGGCCGACGCCTTCGCCGACAATCTCTACAAGATCTCCGTCACGGTCAGCGATAGCACGGCCACCGATTCCCTGCCCGTGGACATCATTGTCACCGATGTCCGCGAGCTTCCGGCGCTGACCGGCCTGCCGACCGCGCCGGCCTTCGGGGAGAACACGGTCAACGCGGCGCCGCAACCATTGCTGCCGAATGCCATCCTCGGCGCCGGCGACGGCATGGCCGGCGGGCGGCTGAACATCGCGGGGCTGCTGCCGGAGGACCGGATCTCCCTCCTCAACCAGGGCAACGGTGCCGGGCAGGTCGGCTTCGACGGCAGCGCCGTCCGCTTCGGCGGCACGGTGATCGGCAGCGCGACAGGCGGCGTCGGGCTGCCCTTCATCCTGTCCTTCAACGACAAGGCGACGCCGGCGGCGGCGCAGGCGGTGCTGCGCGCGCTGACCTATGCCGATGTCAGCGACACGCCGGCGCCGACGCGCAGCCTGACGCTGGTGGTGACCGACACGAAGGGCCAGAAGACCGGCGCGCCCGTCACGCCGGCCTTCGGCACGCCAGTCAGCACCCTTGCGCTGTTCGGGTTCAGCGCGCCGGCGCTGCAGGATATCGACGGCGACGGCAGGCCCGACCTCGTCGCCGGCAACAGCGGCGGCGGGGTGACCTACCTTCGCAATACCGGCGCCGGCTTCGCGGCCGTCACGCCCGATCCCTTCGCCGCCGTCAGCGGGCCCTTGAACAGCACGCCGGCCTTCGGCGACCTCGACGGCGACGGACGGCCGGACCTCGTCCTCGGCAACCGGGACGGGACGCTGGCGGCTTGGCGCAACACGGTCGAGGGCTTCCGCCTCTTCCCCACCAACCCCTTCGCCACGATCAATGTCGGCGCCAACAGCGTGCCGGCGCTCGGCGACATCGACGGCGATGGCCGGGTCGACCTCGTCCTCGGCAGGAATGACGGCACGCTGGATGTCTGGCGCAACACCGGCGCGGGCTTCGCCGCCCTCAGTCCCAACCCGCTCGCCGGCATCGATGTCGGCCTCTTCAGCGCGCCGGCGCTCGGCGATCTCGATGGCGATGGCCGGCTGGACCTGGTCGTCGGCGCCCGGGACGGGTCGCTGGCGGCCTGGCGCAACACCGGCACCAGCTTCATCCCCTTCACCACGAACCCTGTCGCCGGCATCGGCAATGGCGAGGGCTTCGCCACCGTGGCGCTGGGCGACGTGGATGGGGACGGGCAATCGGACCTGCTGGTCGGCAGCCCTTCCGGCGCGACGTCGATCCGGCGTGGCACCGCCGCCCTTCCGACCCTCACCGTCACCGTCACGCCGCAGAACGACCCGCCGGTCATCACCTCCGGCGCCGCCGCGCCATTCACTGAGAACGACACCGGCATCGCCTACCAGGCCATAGCCACCGACCCGGACGGGACGACGAGCTTCGCCTGGTCGCTCGGCGGGCCCGATGCGGCGCGTTTCACCATCGACTCCCAGGGTGCCGTCCGCTTCCGGGCGGCGCCGGACTACGAGGCGCCGCAGGACCAGGGCGGCGACAATGTCTACGACATCACCGTCATCGCGTCGGACGGCGTCGCCACCGGGTCCAAGGCGTTGGCGATCGCGGTCGGGAACCTGCCGGAGGTGCCGGTCCTGACCGGCTTCGGTCTCTTCGCCGCCTTCGCCGAAGCGGAGGTCAACGCCGCGCCGCGCCTGCTCGACCCCGCCGTGACCTTCACCCGGGGCGATACGCTGGCCGGCGCGCGGGTGACCATCGCCGGCCTGCTGCCGGAGGACCGGGTGACGATCCTGCCCGAGGGCAGCGGGCCCGGGCAGATCGGCTTCGACGGCGCCGCCATCCGCTACGGCGACACGGTGATCGGGAACGCCGCGGGCGGCATCGGCGCGCCCTTCTCTGTGCTGCTGAACGGCGCGGCGACGGCGCCGGCGGTGAAGGCGCTGCTCGGCCGCCTCGCCTTCGCCGATGCCAGCGACACGCCAACCCTGTTCCGCACCCTGACGCTCGACCTGGTGCAGGCGAATGGCGGCGCGCTGGGTGGGCCAGGGCGGTTGGCCTTCGGTGCCCTCACCGGCGCCCCCGGCCTCCCGGCGCCGCTGGCCGCCATCAGCCTGCGCACCGCGGGCACGCCGGCGATCGTGGACCTCGACGCGGATGGCCGCGCGGATTTGGTGGTGGGCGGGCTGAGCGGGACGCTGACCGCCTACCGCAACACCGAGATCGGCTTCCGGATCCTGTCCGATGACCTGGTGCCCGGGCTCGGCGACGTCAGGAACAGCGCCCCCGCCTTCGGCGATATCGACGGCGACGGGCTGCCCGACCTGGTAGTGGGCTCGAAGACCGGCGACCTCTTGGCCTGGCGCAACACCGGCGCTGGCTATCAGCCCTTCGCCGGCAACCCCTTCGCCACGATCACGACGCCATTCTCCGTCAAGCCGGCGCTGGCCGACCTCAATGGCGACGGGCTGGCGGACCTGGTGGTCGGCGGCCCGGACGGCAAGCTCGCGGTCTATCGCAACTACGGCCCGGCCGTCGGCTTCGCCAGCGACTTCGCGCTGGATGCATTGTTCGCTGGGATCGATGCCGGCGACAACAGTGCGCCGGCGCTGGCCGATCTGGACGGCGATGGGCGGGTTGACCTCGTCATCGGCAATGCCGCGGGCGCGCTCGCCGCCTTCCGCAACACCGGCACCGCCTTCCAGCCTTTCAATCCCGATCCGTTGGTCTCGATCAATCAGGCCCGCGCCGTCATCTTCCTCCCGAATGCCACGCCGGCGCTGGGGGACATCGATGGCGACGGCCGGCCGGATCTGGTGATCGGCGCGGGCAACGGCCTGGTGTCCGGCTTCCGCAACGCCACCCCGCCGGCGACCAGCATCACCGTCGCCGTCGCGCCGTCCAACGACGCGCCGGTCGGTCCCGTGGCGCAGGCACTGGCCGCCGCGCCGGCCAACCTGGCGGTCCGAATCACCGCGGCGGACCTCCTCTCCGGCTGGGCCGATCCGGAGGCCGATGCGGTGTCCGTCCTCGGGCTCGGTCTCGCGCCCGGAAGCAAGGGGAGCCTGGCGCAGCAGGCTGGCGGCTGGCTGTACCAGCCGGAGCGCGGCGACCAGACCGGCGCGAGCTTCCTTCTGGTGTTGACCGACGGGCAGGCCCAGGCGAGCGGCATTGTCTCACTGGACCTGCTGTCCCCGCGGGCGGTCGCCGACGACTTCGCCGGCGACGGTACCGGCGATATCCTGTTCCGCGGCCAGGGCGGCGAGGCGGTGCTGTGGCGGATCGATCACGGCGCGCCGGCCGGCGGCGCCCTGCTCGGCACGCCCGGGCGGGACTGGCAGGTCGCTGGCACAGGCGATGTCGATGGCGATGGCCGGGCCGACATCCTCTGGCGCGGCAGCGACGGCAGCCTGGCCGTCTGGCGCATGGAGGGCTTCACGGTGCTGGGGGTCGATCGCCTGCCGCCGGTCGATGCATCCTGGACGGTGGCCGCCCTTGCCGACCTGACCGGCGATGGCCGCGCCGACATCCTCTGGCGCGCCGCCGATGGCACGGTGGCGGCCTGGCTGCGGGACGGGGCAGCCTTCACCCTGGCGGTGATCGGCAGCGTGGATCCGGCTTGGTCCATCCGCGGCACCGGCGACATCGACGGCGATGGCCGCGCCGACATCCTGTGGCGGACGCCGCTGACCGACACCGTGCTGGCCTGGCGGATGGACGGGGCGACGTTGCTCGGCGCCGACGTGCTGGGGCAGGTGGGGCCGGAGTGGACGCTGGCCGGCACGGGCGACCTGAATGGGGATGGCCGCGCCGACCTGCTCTGGCGCAGCCCGCAGGGCGCGGTGGTGGCCTGGCTGCTGGACGGGCCGGCGGTGACCAGCGCCGGCCTGGTCGGGCAACCCGGCGCGGCTTGGCAGGTGGCGGCGGTCAGCGACTATGACGGCGACGCACGCGCCGACATCCTGTTCCGCAGCGATGTCGGGGCGCTGGCGATCTGGCTGATGGACGGCATCGCGGTTCGCAGCGTCGTCTCACTGCCGGATCCGGGCGCCTACTGGACGGTGGCGTGACGGCGGCGTGTTCGGCAGCACCGGCGGACCAGCCGAAGGGGGTGGCCGGCACGGGCAGGTATGGCCGCGGTCCGTCCCGTTGCCCTGGCGCGGCCTTGGAGCGCCTTGCGGAGGGCGGCCGGGTGAGAACCGGCGATCCTCACCCCGCCATAGGGCAGCATTCCGGTAGCGGCATCTCGCACTCGGTGCGGCGTCTGACACGCGATCCTGGCCTGTCCGCCCCGGTGGCGCGGACGCCGGCGACGCTGGCCGCCTTTGCTACCGAATGGACCGGCTTCGTGGCCTGGTGCCGGGAGCGGGACGTCGCCGCCCTGCCGCCCAACCCGGCGACCGTCGCTGCCTGTCTCGCCGCCACCCAGGCCTGCGGCACGCTGCGCCGCCGGCTGGCCGCCATCAGCCGCGCCCATCGCATGGCCGGCCAGCCTTCGCCGGGCTCGCACCCGGCGACACGCGACAGCCGCGTCGGCATCGCTCGCCGGCTGGGGACGCCGCGTCGCCATCTGACGCGACGGTCCCACCGGCGCCCGCGACCGCGCCCTGCTGCTGGGCTTCGCTGCGGCGGAGCGCCTTGGTCGCAGTCAAGGCGCGTAGCGCGTGAAGACGAAGTCGGCCTGGGCCGGCGCGCGGCTGTGGCATGGGAAGCAGGTATTGAGCAGCGCTTCATCGCGGTTTGGCCGGCCACCTTCGAACTGGCCGAACCCCCAGCCTCCGGTGCCGGCGTATTTCGTCGAATCCTTCACGCTGAATTGGACGTTGGTGGCGGGTCCAGCGACGAAGGACTGGGCTTGTCCGAAGGCTGCATTGTTCTCGGCCGACGGCACGTGCCGCCAGGCCAGCCTTGCGATGATCGCCCCATCCGGGAAGGGCTTCGTGCCCTCCCGGAAGGCCCTCGCCGCGATGTCGTTCCCGAGAATGGCCCGCAGGTCGTCGAGGCCACCCGCCTCATGCGCGACGCTGATCAGGTGCCAACTGCGATAGCCAGCCGGGAGGGTGACGCCGAAGACCGCCGAGGCATCGTCGTCGGCACCGCCTGCCATGGGCGGCATCAATGCGACGGTGACGCAGGTTGCCGCTGCGATTGCCAGCCCGCGCGACGATGTCCATGCCATTCAGCGGCCCTCCCATTCGCTGGCGCAGCCCGACCTGTCGACTCCCACGGATCCTGGCTTGGTGCGCGTTCTTCGCTTCGGCCACGATCCACATCATGCCGGGCTTCGCGCCCAGCGCTGCCCGGTCATCAGGGATTCCGGTTCCGAAACGCCACCGCATACACGGCGGCGCGGGCGGCAAAGAACGGATCGCTCCCAGGCTCCAGGCCAGGGAGCGCCTTGCCCGGCAGAAAGCCAAGCGGCTTCTCGGCCTCGGCGGAATTCGCCACCGCCGATGTCACCAGGATCTGCCCGAGGTCGACGACCCGGCGGCTGTCGGGCCAGGCAATGGTGGCGTTGTCGGTGCGGTCGCCGGGTTCTGCCACCTGGACCTGCAGGCGGAACGCCACCGGGCCGCGGGCCAGCCGATCATGCATCTCCTCGAACAGGGCATTCGGCGGGCTTGCGGCGGCATCTTCGGGTCTGCGGGTAAGCTCGCCAGCTTCCGGCACGATGCGCCAGCGGACGTCATGCGTCTCGCCGGCCGCATTGGTCATGCGGTAGGCATGAATGGCGAAGTAGCTTGCGGTGCCGAACCCCTGCGGCATCGGTTTCAGCAGGGCCAGGAAGCGCTGCGTCTCCGGATGGGCCGCGACAAACCGCTGGATCGCCGTGGGCGAGGCACTGCCGGGCGGACTGGCCTGCAGCGCTTCGTTGAAGGTGATGAACTCCTCCGGTGTTGCCGTCACGAACACCGGCACGTTGATGCACATGAGGTCGGTGGAACTGCCATCCGGCAGCAGGAAGGTCATGGCCATGCCGTGGACCGGCTCGTCCCGGTCAGGAACGGCCGGGAACCCGCCGCTGTCGGAGAAGCGGATCACCATCGGAACCGCGGCACCCTGCAGGTGCGGCGCCGTGCTGAGCCCGGCGGCGTCCGGGCCGGCGGTGAAGGTGCCGCGGAACACCTCTCCCTTCACATGGTTGACACGCCGGCCCGGCGGCAATGCCGGGTTGTTGCGCGACATCACGTCGAAGAGCCGCTGCCCAAGCTGGGCGTTGTCCTGGGCGTCCGCCGGCCAACCACCCGCGCTGGCCGCCATCAGCAAGGCCAAGGCAAGACTGCGACCTATCATCGTGCTGCTCCGAAGGTTGTACGGTGCGTTCGGCCTGTGGGGTGGACAGCGTGCCAGCCGCGTCCACGCTGCCTGCGGTATCGGCACCCGGGCGGCCGCCGGTGGCCGTTGAAGCATCCAGGGCCGCTTCGCCGGGACTTGCCAGGGCGAAGGCCGCTCAAGCGGAGTTCGAGAAGGCGACCGGCTTGCGAGTCACCCCGCGCGACCATGCGAAGCCGATCACGGCCCCCTTGGCGAAGGGCAAAAGACCCAGTGTGGAGAAGGCAAAGAGCGGAAGCGCGATGGCCATCTCGACGCCCATCGGCATGGACCAGGCCCGGTCGACAGCGAGCAGGACCGGCACCATCAGGTGCAGCACCAGGAACATCGTCACGTAGGGTGCAAAATCGTCGGAGGGGTACTGCTCATTGTCGTTGGCGCATACCGGGCAAGTGGGGATCACCGCGAGATAACCGCGGAACAGCCTTCCCTCCCCACAGGCCGGGCAGGCCCGCGACCCGCCACGACGCAGCCCGAGCCAGAGATTCGGCGCGGATCGCCTGGCAAGCTGCGCATCCGTGGCTGTTGCGGCGCCTTCAGGCGTTGCAGCTGCCGGCATGGCGGCATCCCTCCTCATATCGGCCGACCCGGGCCCGGCCTCCACATCATCCAGCTTCCCGTCCATCCGGCGCGTCTGCCTGCATCGCCGAAACCCACGGGCCTGCCTGCCAGGTCATGGGGCCGCGCCGAAACCTGCTGGAGAGCGATCCCGCGCGACGGCATCACCAACCTCCCGACGGTGCCGATGGCGTCGAGGTTCGTCATGGCGTGCGGGGCGGGCTCTGGCGGGCGTTGTGGATCACACTGAATTCCTTGTCCGGAACGAAGCCGTCCCGATTCGGCATCCGGATCGAAGGCAGCGTCGAGCGGCTCAGGGTTGCGTCACCCGGCACGATCCCGTTGAGGCTCAGGATGTAGGCAACGACAGCATAGGTATCGTCATCGCTGAGCGTCTGCGGCGCCGGGTACGGCATCGCGCGCCGCACATAGTCGAAGAGGCTCGTGGCATAGGGCCAGAAGCTGCCGACCGTCTTGACGGGCTGTGCCGAGCCGAGACTGCCCTGTCCGCCGACCAGGCGGTCGGCGATGCCACCCTGGCCCCGATCCCCGTGGCAGGCGGCGCAGGTCTCCTCGAACACCTGAAGGCCCCGGGCAACACTGCCGCTGCCGGGTGGCAGCCCCGTGCCGTCCGGCGGGATGTCGATGTCCCACAACGCGATCTCGTCCTGGCTGGCTGGCCGGCCGAACTCGGCGGCAGTCGCGGCCAGGCCGCCGGCGAGCGCCGCCAGCAGACCGAGCACGCCGGGCCTAGGCCAGGACATTGCGCACCCTCCCTTCGGCATCCACCGCCCAGGTTTGCTGGGCATTGTAGTGGAACAGGGCATTCGTTCCGGTCTGCGCGATGAAGCGTGCCCGGTCGGGCTGCAGGTTGCCTTTCTCGTCGGTCGCGCGGCTGACGAGCCTGGCCGGGGTGCCGTCCCACACCCAGTCCGCCTGGAAGCGCGCCTGTGCCTTGGGCAGTGCTGGCCCGGCAATCGCCGCGTCCCGCCAGGTGCGGGCGCCATCGGTGCTGACCTCGACGCGGGTGATGCGGCCGTGGCCGCTCCAGGCGAGGCCGGTGACACGGTTGAAGCCGGGACGGATCTGCATCATGCCGGACGGCGCCGTGATGACCGAGTTCACCTCCTGTCGCAGCTGGAACTGCCGGGCCGAGCCGTCGGCCTGGAGCTGCGTGTAGCGCGCGGTCTCCCACCGCGTCATGAAGGGCCGGTCGCCGAATTTCAGCCGCCGCAGCCACTTGATGTTCAGGTTGCCCTCGAGGCCGGGCAGGAAGAGCCGCAGCGGAAAGCCATGCGCCGGCCGCAGCGGCTCACCGTTCTGGCCATGGGCCAACATGCCTTCAGCGATGATCTCGTCGGTGAGCGGGATGCTGCGGGCCACCGCCGCGCCGTCGCCGCCCTCGGCCAGCATCCAGGTGGCGGCAGGGTCGGCGCCGACAAGGTCGAGCACATAGGCGAGCGGCACGCCGGTCCACTCGCTGGTGCTGACCAGCCCATGGGTATTCTGCACCGTCACGTCCGGCGGGGCCGTCTTCCAGTTCTCCCAGCCATTGCCGGTGCATTCCAGGAAGGCGATGCGCGAGGTGGTGGGCATGGCGCGGATATCGTCCATGGTGAAGACGCGCTCACGCGTTGCCATGCCATGGACCAGCAGCCGGTGCAGGGCGGGATCGATGTCAGGCACGCCGGCATGGCTGCGCTCGTAATGCAGGTCGGCGGGCGTGATCGTTCCGACGAGCTGGCCAAGCGGCGTCTTCGAGTTGATTGCCTCGCCCGGGTCCACGGGACGTCGGCCGGGTGTCGATTCCGGGATCCGCCCGAGATGCACGTACCCGGAGCGCTCGCTGGTCGCGGAGAGCGGCGCGCCGGGGCCGCGCGGTGGAACCTCGGCCAGGGTATCGGCGGCAGCAGGCGCGGCCATGGTGGCGCCTGCCATGCCGGCAAGCATGCGGCGGCGTGACGGCCGAGTGCGCGTCGGCGCAGATCCAGCCCCCGCGGCGGTCGGCGTCATGCTGCGGGTTACCTGGCCGGCTGGCGGCAAACGGGGCATGGGCGGCCGCTCAATCGGCTGCCGCACCGATGGCAGCCACCATCAGCGGCTCGGCGCCCGCGAGCTTCGTGGCGAGGCCCGCAGGGAGACCATGCCGGCCTTCGAGGGCTTGCGCAGGTGTGTAGACGACGAGGACCCGCCCCCCAGCCTCCTCCCGGACCAGGAGCTTGAGCGGCAGCTCGATCCCGAAATCCGGTGCGGCCAGCATCAGCGGCGTGCCGCCCATCGGATTGCCGTAGATGACAAGCGTGGTGGGCGGCATGTCGAGGCCGGCCGAGCGAGCGGCCTCCCGCTGGTCGATGACAGCGAAGATCGTGAAGCCCTTGCCCTCCAGCGCGGACCGGAGCTTCTGAAGAGTGTCGGCGAAGGGATAGGCACTTTGCAGCCGCTTGACCGGGACCATCGCCGTCTCCGCCGCCTTTGCCGGCATTGTCCATGCCGCCGTGATGATGCAACCGCACGCCACCATGCGCCTCCACAGAACGCGCGGCCTCGTCATGGTGGAAGTTCCGTCGGCCAGGCATAACGGCCGCCATGCGCGGAGCGTGTCCCCCGGCCTGCCTGCCAGGCCCCGCAGCGATGGATGGCTCAGGCGTTCCGTGGCTTGCCCGGACGGAGCGATGGCATCGCCCGAGCGCGGTATGGCTCTGGCGGGTGCTTCACGCATCTGAGACACCATGCGCCACGAGCCGCGTGAAGAAGGCAGGATCGATGACGAAGCCGCCCCAATTCGCGTCCCAGTCCGCCGTCGGCTTCGCCGCCACGATCTCCGTGACGGACATGCCCTGCCGCTTCAGCGCCGCCACCCTGTCGCGGATGCCGACCAACATGTCGCGGTAGGCCAGAAGCCCGGCGCGGTTGCTGACAGGTGCGCCATGTCCCGCGATGACGACGGTCCTGTCGTTCGTCGCCGCCAGGTTCGCCTCGGCCGCCCGGATGGAGCCGTCGATGCTGCCACCGGTGGAATAGTCGATGAAGGGGTACACGCCGTTCCAGAAGGTGTCGCCGACGTGCAGGATATCGGCCTCGACCAGGCGCACCGCGATGTCGCTGTCCGTATGTGCCGGACCGTAGTGGCGCATCGAGATGGTGTTGCCCTTCAGGGTGAGGGTGTGCTCTGCCGCGAACACCTCGCCCGGCAGGGCCGCGGGCGGCAGAGGCGCGAAGTCGAAATCCCAGTCCTCGACGCGCTGCATGCTGGAGAGATGCCGCCGCGTGTTCTCGTGCGCGATGATGGTCGGGGAGAAGCGGCTGAGCCATTCGTTGCCGTTGGCATGGTCGAAATGCCAGTGGGTGTTGATGACATGCGTGACCGGCTGGGGGCCCAGCGCTGCCAGCGCCGCGCCGAGCTGCCGTTGCGAGACGCTGATGCCGGCATCCACCAGCAGCTTTCCGTCCGGTCGAAGAAGGACCACGATGTTGCCGCCAGATCCTTCGAGCACCGCGACGTCGCCGCGCAGCCGGTGCACCGTGATGGGGGCCTCCGCGGCGGCGGCCTTGATGCGGTCGACGATGCCCTGAGCCGCGGCAAAGGCCTGGCTTGGCGTCAGCCAGACGCCGGTGGCGGCCAAGGCCGGCGCCGCCAGGCAACAAAGGCAGAAGCCGCGGCGGGACGGCGGGTGGTGGGGCCTGCGGGTCATTGGCATCTCCTGCCGGTGGGGCGAGGTGCCTCGTCCGGACGCCGGGCGCGGCGCGGGCCATCAAGATCGGTCGGTCGGGTGGCTCGGGATGCGATCGCGCCACCAGGCATCGATGGCGGCACCATCCGAAGGCGTGATGCGGCCCCTGGGGATGGCTCGGGTAAGGGGCGGAGCATGCTGGTTCGGATGCTGGCCGTCATATCTGGGCTGCGCCGCCATCGACGAAGAGTTCCGAGCCGGTGACGAAACTCGCATGATCGGACGCCAGAAAGAGTGCTGCCTTGGCGATCTCATCCGGCTCGCCGACACGACCCAGCGGGACCTGCGCCGCCATCTGGTCCAGCAGCCCCTGCTGCTCCACGGCGCCGGGCCCCACGAGACCGACGAGGCCGGGCGTCCGCGTCGGGCCGGGGCTCAGCACGTTGACGCGGATGCCGCGGCCTTGCAGGTCGAGGATCCAGTTGCGCGCGAAGGCGCGGATCGCCGCCTTCGACGCGGCATAGACGCTGAATGCAGGTGTGCCGCCGGACGCCGCGGTGGAGCCGGTCAAGATGACCGACGCGCCGTCGGCGAGCAGCGGCAGCGCCTTCTGCACGGTGAACAAGGTCCCCTTCACGTTGCGGCTGAAGGTGTCCTCGTACTGCTCCTCGGTGATCTCGCCGAGCGGCAGGAACGAGCCGCCGCCCGCATTCGCAAACAGGACATCGATGCGACCGGCTTCGGTCCTGACGCGCGCGTAGAGATTGTCGAGATCGGCCAGATCGGCGGAGTTGGCCTGGATGCCCGTCGCACCCGGTCCTATCGCGGCGACGGCATCGGCCAGTTCCGCCGCCCGGCGGCCAGTGACGAAGACCCTGGCACCTTCGGACGCGAAGCACTTGGCGGTGGCGAGGCCGATGCCCGTCGAGCCTCCCGTGACGATGGCGATCTTTCCGGCAAGCATGCCCGGCATGGCTGCAATCCTCGCTGTGTCGAAAAGCCGGTTCCCTGCGCCGGGCACCCGCAGCGCCGGTCGCGGAAGGCCGGTGGCGGAGACCGCTGACCGAGGTCAGGCGATGAACTCCAGCAGGTCTGCATTCACGCGATCCTTCAGCGTCGTGCACATGCCGTGTGGCGCGCCGTCGTAGACCTTGAGCGTGGCATTCCTGATGATCTTCGAGGACAGCATGGCGGAAGCGGCGATCGGGACGATCTGATCGTCGCTGCCGTGCAGGATGAGGGTCGGGATGTCGAACCTAGCGAGGTCGCCCGTCAGGTCGGTTTCGGAGAAGGCCTTGATGCAGAAGTAGGATGCGGGGAAGCCGGCCATCATGCCCTGTCGCCAGAAATCCTCGCGGACGGCCTCCGAGACATGCGCTCCCTCGCGGTTGTAGCCGTAGAAGGGCAGGCTCAGCTCTTTCCAGAATGCTGAACGATCTGCCTGCACGCCGGCGCGCAACTGATCGAACACCTCCATCGGGGTGCCGACGGGATTGCCCGGGGTCTTCAGCATCAGCGGCGGAATGGCGCCGATCAGCACGGCCTTGCCGACCCGGTCGGTTCCATGGCGCCCGATATAGCGGGCGACCTCGCCACCGCCGGTGGAATGGCCGACATGCACGGCATCCCGCAGGTCGAGCGCCTGCACCAGCGCGGCCAGGTCGTCGGCATAGGTGTCAAGGTCGTTGCCTTGCCATGGCTGTCCTGATCGGCCATGGCCGCGACGGTCATGGGCGATGCAGCGGAAGCCGCGCTGCGCCAGGAAGAACATCTGGTCCTCGAAGGCATCGGCGCTGAGCGGCCAGCCATGGCTGAAGACCACGGGCGGGCCGGAGCCCCAGTCCTTGAAATAGATCTCGGTGCCGTCGTCGGTGGTGATGCTCGGCATGGTCTGGCTCCTCGGTAGCGATCGGGCGATGGCCGTCGCCGCACTCAGCGCGGATCGCTTTTGCGATCGAGGAAGTCGCGGATCATCGGCGCCATCACGTCCAGCTTGTCCTCCAAGGCGAAGTGGCCGGTATCGAGGAGGTGCATCTCGGCCTCGGGAAGGTCCCGCATGAAGGGATGCGCGCCTTCGGCCGGGAAGATCGTATCGTTCGCGCCCCATACGATCAGCGTCGGCGGCCGCTCCCGGCGCAGCCAAGCCTGGATCCGGGGATAGAGCGGCAGGTTGGTCCGGTAATCGTAGAACAGGTCGAGCTGGATTTCGGCGTTGCCGGGACGGTCCAGCAGTGCCTGGTCATGCACCCAATTGTCCGGCGCGATCCGCGAGATGTCGCGTACGCCATCGGTGTACTGGAACCGCGTTGTCTCCGGCGCGACCAGGAACCGCAGGGCGTCGCGGCGGACCGGTGAATTGTCAGCCCAGTACGCCCGAATGGGGTCCCAGAAGGCTTGCAGCCCTTCCTCATAGGCGTTGCCATTCTGCACGATCAGCCCGGTGACGCTGTCAGGGCGCCCGAGGGCTAGGCGCCACCCGACCGGTGCGCCGTAGTCCATGACGTACATGGCGTAACGCCGCACGCCGAGCTGGTCGAGCAGCGTGCCGACGAGCTCGCCGTAGCGGTCGAAGGTGTAGGCGAAGCTGGCGCGATCCGGCATGGCGCTCTGACCGAAGCCGGGATAATCGGGCGCGATGACGCGCCAGCGATCGGCGAGGAGGGGGATCAGGTTGCGGAACATGTGCGAGGAGGTGGGGAAGCCGTGCAGCAGGAGCACGACCGGTCCGTCAGCGGGACCCGCCTCGCGGTAGAACATCTCGATGCCGTCGACCGTCGTCGTCCGGTGATGCGTCACGGTCCTCGATGACTGCAAGGGAGCCTCCGCCCGCACGGTTGTAAGGTTGGCATCCGCGGCGACACTGGTCAGGAGAGCGATGGCGGCCGAGATCGCCTGCCTCCTACGGACCATCTCCGGGTTGTCTCCGTCGTGGATGATCCGCTGATTCGATGTTCCACGTTCTCCGCGCCGACCGGTCTCCGTGACGAGGCCTTGGCGCTGGCTGAGCCTGCCTGCGGCCTGGCCATGAGCGGTGTTAGGTTTTGCTAAGAACTGCTCAGCATCGGTCGGTTCGAGCGCGCTCCCGAGTGAGGTTTGCCTGGCCTTGTGCAAGCCGGCGGCCGCCCCGCGTCCAGGACGGCCGGTGGAGGTCTGGCCAGGCACGGCCTCTCCCGTGACCGGGCTCGTGGGATCCCGTGGGATGGCTCCGGTTTCGCCGACCGCAGCATGGTGCTGTTCCGGAGCACCCGCCATCACGACAGGGGCGACAAAGCAGTAGCCGCGTCCCGGGACGTTGATGATGTATTGGACGCGATCCGGCCGGCAGCCGAGGGATTTGCGCAGCGCCGACAGATGCACGCGCGGGGTGCCCGGGCTCACGCTGACATCGGCCCAGACATGAGCGATCAGCTCATCGTGCCGGACGACCTGCCCGGCGCGCTGCACGAGGATGACCAGAAGGTCGTAGGCCCGCGCGCCGAGCGGAACCGGAATGCCGTGCCGCCGCAAGGAACGCTCGGTCAGATTGAGGCGGAACGGGCCGAAGACGAACTCCCGCAGGCCTGTCGTGTGGGGTGGAACGGCTGCCGGGTGCCTGGTGGTTTGCGCCATGGCTGACCTCCCACCGCAGTGACTGCATCGCCAGGATAGGCATTCAGCCATTCAGTGTATGCATACAAAACCGGCGAATGACTGGAGTGGTCAAGCGAAAGAAGGTGGTGGAGCGTCGGCTGCTTCGCGGTGGCGCGAACCAATTGATGGCTAAGTTGCCGGCAAATTCATGCATGTAGATGATTCGGCTGCCCGCGATCATCTGCGCCGCGATGAAGCAGCTGCAAAATCTCCGAATAGTATGGGCGATCACGTTGTGCGGCGTAAGACGACATTGACCTGCATCGCCGGGGTGCTATGAATGCAGTCAATGTGCTTAAATGCGCGGCCAGCGACTGGAAGACAGATGACCGACTGGGTGCCGAGTTTGGAAGGCGGCTCCAAGGCTCGCTACATCGCGATTGCCGAGGCGATCCAGAGCGACGTGTCTGACGGCCGATTGGCACCCGCCCAGCGGCTGCCGGCGCAGCGGCACTTGGCACGCCTCCTCGGCCTCGACTTCACGACGGTGGCGCGGGGTTACGCCGAGGCGCAGCGGCGTGGCCTGATCGAATCACGCGTCGGGGAAGGCACCTTCGTGGCTGGTGCGCCCGTGGCGAGCGCCGGGTCCGGTGGGCGCGTGGAAGCCGGCGACTTCTCGATGAACATGCCGCCCGAGCCCGCCGATGCCGCACTGTGGAAACGCCTCGGCTCGGGACTGGACCCGATCGCCCATGATCTCGCGCGGGCGCTCCGATACCAGCGGGTCGGTGGCACGGAGTCGGAGAGACAGGCGGCGATCGAGTGGCTGGCGCGGCGGGGCGTCCAGACCGGATTGGACAGGGTGTTCGTTGTCCCCGGCGCCCACGCCGCGTTGTTCTCGGCCATGACGGTGCTCTCCGGGGCGGAGCGCGGGCAGGTTCTGACCGAGGCGCTCACCTACCCGGGCGTGAAGGGAATCGCCGAACAGCTGGGTGTCGAGCTGATCGGGCTGCCGGCCGATGCACAGGGCTTGTTGCCCGACGCCTTGGATAAGGCATGCCGCCGTCGCCAGCCCAAGATCCTGTACCTCAACCCGACGCTGTCCAATCCGACGACGCATACGATCCCGCTCGAGCGTCGGCAGGAGATTGCCGCGGTCGCCCGCATGCATGGCGTTGCGATCCTGGAGGACGACCCCTACGGGATGCTGTCCGCCGACGTGCCGCCAGCCTTCGCATCCGTGGCACCCGACCTGACGTGGCACGTGGCGACGCTGTCCAAATGCCTGGGCGCCGGCCTGCGCATCGCCTATGTCGTCGTGCCCGACGCGCGGTCGGGCTGGAATTTCACCGCCGCCGTCCGGACGGCGAATGTCATGGTTTCGCCGATCACGGCGACGCTTGCGACGCGGTGGATCAAGGATGGCACCGCCGACGCGCTGCTCTCCGCCATTCGGGCGGAATCGCGTGAGCGCCAAGTCCTGGTGGCGGCGCTCCTGCCCGGTGAACTTGTCACGACCGATCCAGCGGCATTCCATCTCTGGCTGACCATGCCGTCTCGATGGAGCCGGTCGGCCTTCGTGGCCCATATGGCCTCCTCTGGCCTCGGCGTCGTGGCGAGTGATGTCTTCGGGACGGGGGGGGCACTGCCAGAAGCGGTTCGCGTCGGGCTCGGCGGGCCAGCCCCGCGGTCCGTCGTTCGGACCGCATTGGAATTCGCCGCACATGCCCTGGCGGAGTCTCCGGCCCGCGCGTCCGGCTTTCTGTAGCGTCGTCGCGGCACATCCGGCGGTCATTCAGCCTGCTGCCCTCCGCAGCATGGCACCCAACGCGGAATGAGCGTTCCCTGACGAATGACGATCGGTTCGGAGAGCTGTCCTCCGGGCGTCATCGCGTCGGGCCAGTCGCCAGGTCCCGCTGCTGCTCGGCTAGGCCGGGGCGCTGTGGCGGCGCGCGCTGCTCGCCAACGGGTGCGAGCATGGCAGCGTCACCTGCGAAGGCCTGCGGCTGCTGCCGCCCAGCAAGGGCGACCAGGAAGGGCAGGGGGCAAGCTTCGGCATCGCCCGCACCGGGCAGAGACCTGCTTGGTGCGGACGCTCGAGGCCTGGCTGCAGGCCAGCGGCTGCCGCGACGACCCAGTCTTCCGAATGCTGAAGCGCCAGACCTTCGGGCGAAGCAGCTTCGACCGCCTCTGGCTCCGCACTCTCTTCGCTGCCTGAACCAGTCTTCCTGCGAAAGAGCCACCAGCGGAGGGGAGGTCCACGCGGGCCATGGGCCGGACCCTTGTCATCGCGCTGCTCGCTACACCCGGCAGATCAGAGAAGGACGTGCTGCGCTTGGCGGCGGCGGTTGAAGTGGGCTCCGCATAGTCCCTGGCCAGGGCCGTCAAGGCTAGCGCGGCAGAAGCACGAACCCGTCGCGCCTGCCGCCAAGGATGCTGGCGCCGTACCGGGGCAGGCGGTACTTGCGGCGGCGGTGCGGCGCGATCGGCCGCCCCTGCTACGGCGTCGAAGCCTCCCCGTGCGGGCTGGGTGCGCTCGCCGCTGGCATGGCCCGGCTGCAGGACGAGGGAAACATCGTCTCGGCCGTCCCGGCAGGCGGCGCCGTCATCAGGCGGGTCGCCTCATGCGATGACCGACGCCACCGTAAGGGCCGTTCCCTTGGGCAGGAACGCGCAAGGGCGCGTCATCGTCTCCGTGCCGGTCTCCGCGGCGGATCGACGGCCACCGCGGTCTCCCTGGCCATCGCCCGCCGGGTCCGTGACGTCAGGGCGCGCCGCGCCCCGGCCGATGCGGGTTCGGCGTGTCGCCGGGCTGGTTGTCAAGGTGCGCGGGTCTCCCGGTGCCGCCGGCTGTTGAGGGTGCGGCATGGGGCCGGTGGCTGCTGATGTCGCCGCCTCCCTGCACGTGCAGATGCGCTGCACCGCCGCCGCCATCGGCCCGGTTTGCCGACCCTCCCGGGAGATGCGGCACCGGCGTATCGCCGGGCTGGTTGTCGAGATGCGGCGCATTCGGGTCAACGCCCTGTGGCGTTGTACCGCACCCGGCTCTTTGGACAACAGGTTGGATTACGCCGCGCACCTGAAGGTTTCTGCGTGCAAAGCGGCTCGCGTGTCGGCGGGGCTGCGGTGGCCGTTCTTCTCAATGATCCACTCGGTGTTGTAGCGGACGACGAAGGCGCGGACGGCGTCGCGCACGTCGTCGATGGTCTGGAAGATGCGGCCGTGAATGGCTTGCTCTTTCGGGGTGCGGAACAGCCGCTCGATGCAGCCGTTGGTCTCCGGCTCGGCGACGAAGGCATAGCTCGGCGCCACGCCCCAGAACCGCATCTGCTTCTGGAACACATCGGCCATGAAGTTGCTTCCGTGGTCATGGCGCAGCGACAGGCCACGGGCGGCGCCGGCCCCGAGAGGGCCGAACTGCTGGCGCACCGCGATGCCGAGCGCCTGGATCGCCTCGTAGCGGGTACCGCGCCTGGCGACGTGCCAGCCCAGCATCTCGGCGTTCCAATGCTCGACGACGCCGAACAGCCACACCTTGCCCTCCTGGACCGTGGTGACCTGGGTGGCGTCGATCGCCCACATCACGTTCGGCGCGGTGGTGATGATCTGTCGCTCATGGCTCGCCTCTGCCCGTGCCCGTGCGCGGTGCAGCGAGAGCAGATGGTGCTTGCGCATCAGCCGCAGGACCCGCTTGCGGGCGACCCAATACCGTCCATCGCCCGCAGCCTGGCCCAGACCTTCCTGTGGCCCTCGCCGGTCCAGGGCGAGCGCGCCAGGTCGGCCCGGATGGCTGCGATCAGGTCCGCATCGGATACGACTGGCTTCGAACCACGGCGTGCGGGCACCGCAGGCGGGCTGGCAGGATCCGCCGTTGTCCGGCGCGCGGCGTAGAAGGACGACCTCGGCACCTGCCACACCCGGCAGACCCGCGCGACGCCGTAGCGGCGG
>NZ_SMOA01000110.1 GCF_004353985.1 Paracraurococcus ruber
CGGTCCGCGCCCGGGCGCCTGGCCACCCGCCCGCCCGCGCGCCGGAGGGCCGCCGCGACCGCGGCCGCCTGGCCGCCAGCCCGTCCGAGATCCCCGCCCGCGGCTGGTGGGCCATCCTGAAGCGCACCGCCTCGGAAGTCTCGACGGACCGGGTGATGACCGAGGCGGCCGGCATCACCTTCTACGTCCTGCTCGCGCTCTTCCCCGCCCTCGCCGCCCTGGTCTCGATCTACGGCCTCTTCGCCGACCCGGGCACGATCGAGGAGCATCTGGCCACGCTGGCCGGCGTCATCCCCTCCGGCGGGATGGAGATCATCGCGGACCAGGTGCGGCGGATCACCGCGAAGGGCGACGGCGCGCTTGGCCTCGGCGCCGTCATCGGCCTCGCCACCTCGCTCTGGTCCGCCAACCAGGCGATGAAGGCCTTCGTCGATTCGCTCAACATCGTCTATGGCGAGAAGGAGACGCGCGGCGTCTTCCGCCGCCTGATGGTCACGATGGCCTTCACCGCGACCGGGCTGCTGTTCCTGGCGCTGGCCATGGCCGGCGTGGTCGCGGTGCCCATCCTGCTGAACCTGGTCGGCCTGGGCGGGGCGCTGGAAGCGACGCTGCGCTGGGCACGCTGGCCGGTGCTGCTGCTGGTGGTGGGCGTCTTCCTCGCCTGCCTCTACCGCTACGGCCCGGACCGGGCGAAGGCGCAATGGCGCTGGGTGACCTGGGGCAGCGCCTTCGCCGCGGTCGGCTGGGTCGTCTTCTCCGTCGGCTTCTCCTGGTACGTCACGAATTTCGGCAAGTACAACGAGACCTATGGCTCGCTCGGCGCCGTTATCGGCTTCATGACCTGGATTTGGCTCTCCGCCACCGTGGTGCTGGTGGGGGCGGAACTGGACGCGGAGATGGAGCACCAAACGGCGCGCGACACGACCACGGGGCCGGAGCGGCCGATGGGCGCGCGCGGGGCGCGGATGGCCGACACGGTCGCGGGCTAGGGCCGGGCGCCCGGACGGGCGCCGCGGCCCCTGCCGCGTCGCCAAGGTTTGCGGCGCAAGCCGCCCGGCGATCGGGGGGCCGTTGATCGGTGACGAACCACGGCCGTCTGCTGAAGGCGGTTCGCGGTCCGGCGTACCGGGCCCGCGCCGCCCTCCATCGGCAGTGGCGCCCGGCGCGATGCCGGCGCCGCGCCGCCTCAGCCGGGCGCATCCGCGGGCGGCGCGGCCTGCGCCGCCTGCGCCGCCTGCTGCGCACCCTGTGCCCGCAGGTAGCCGGGGCGGGATGACAGCCGCGCCCAGTAGTCCGCGACATCCGGCGTGAACTGCCCGGCCAGCCCCAGCCGGGTGGCCAGCAGCAGCGCATAGCCGATGGAGATGTCCGCCGCGGTGAACCGCCCCGCGGCGTAGAAGCCGCCATCCAGCCGCGCCAGGCCCTTGCGCAGGCGCGACAGGAACCAGCGCTCGTAATCCTCCGCCACCTGCGGCAGCCGGCGTTCCGGCGGCTCCAGCCGCCGGTAGCGCAGCAGCAGCGTCTGCGGGAAGGTCAGCGTCGCCTCGCCGAAATGCAGGCCGTTCAGGAAGGCCGCGTAGTCCGGCTCCTCCGGCGCGACATTCAGGGGCGAGGGGCCATAGCGGCTGACCAGGTAGTGGCAGATCGCCGCGGATTCGTTCATCCGCACCGCCCCGTCCTCGAGCAGCGGAATGGTGCCGAGCGGGTTGACGGCGAGGTAGTCGGGCACCGCCTCGCGCGGCGGGAAGGGCAGCAGGCGCAGCCGGTAGGGCAGGCCCATCTCCTCCAGCGTCCAGAGCGGCCGGAAGGACCGGGCGTCGAAGCAGTGGTGCAGCACGATCATGGCAGACCCCTCCCCGCGCCCGGCCGGCCGGGATGGCCCCCCGGCGGTCCGGGCCGCAGGCCTCGCATCATGCACGAAGCGGCGGTGCCGGTCCTCGATCGCGGAACAGGCGCGGCAGCCGCTCCAGCCCATTGGTTGCGGAGCGGAGTCTCGCGTCCGGGCAATCACGCCCTCCCGCGATCCGCACCGCCGCGCCTTGCCGTGATCCGCGCCCGGGCGGTTGGCGCGTCCCTCGGGCCGGGCGAGCCGGCCCGGGCCGCCGCGCCCGGGCGGATGGGCGCCGTCCCGGTCAGCTCGGGCGGACGCTGTCCAGCAGGATGATGCGGTGCAGCCGCCGGCGGTGCTGCGCCTCGTCCCAGTCGGTGGCGCGATGCAGGCTGCAGCGGTTGTCGCTCATCAGCACGTCGCCGGGCTGCCAGCGGTGCTCGTAGACGAATTCCGGCCGGGTCATGTGCGCGAGGAGCTCGGCGAAGAGCGCCTGGCCCTCCGCCGCCGGCAGGCCCAGGATCTCCGAGCCCCATTCGCCGCCGAGATAGAGGCCGCGCCGGCCGCTCTCCGGGTGGGTGCGGACCAGCGGATGCTCCACATCGGGGAAGCGCGCCGCCTCGGCCGCGCATTGCGCTTCCGTCGCATCGGGAAACAGCGTGCGGTACAGCCGCGCCCGGCTGTGCCGCACCCGCAGCCCGGCGATCCGGGCGCGCATGGCCTCCGGCAGCGCCTCATGGGCGGCGATGCCGTTGGCATAGCGCGTCTCCCCCGCCACCGGCGGGATCTCGATGGCATGCAGGAAGGTGAACAGCCCGGCGCATTCCAGGTGGTAGTGGTCGGTGTGCCAGTTCAGTCCGACCTTGACGGCGCCGACGGCCCTCCCCTCCTCCACCACATTGCCGACGACGAAGATCTCGTGCTGGTCGGGCAGGCAGAGGTCGCGGCGGCTGTGCAGGTCCATGCTCCGGCCGAAGCGCCGGGCGAAGGCGAGGTAGCCGGCCGGCGCCAGGTGCTGCTGGCCGCGGACCAGCAGCACGGTGCGCTCCACGCAGGCGCCGCGCAGGATGGCGGTGATCTCGGGATCCTCGGGCGCCGCCAGGTCCACCCCGCCGATCTCGACGCCGACGGCGGGCGCCAGCTCCCGCACGCTCAGCCCCCGGCGGGCCGCCGCCGCCCGCCATGGCACCAGGCCGCCGGCCATCACGCCGTCTCCTGGATCAGCCGCAGCCGCGCCCGGTCGGCCTCGGTCTGCAGGAAGCGGTCATAGAGCGGCTGGGCGGCGCGCTGGAAGGGCGCCTTGTCGGGGTCGAGGATGGTGACGCCCTGCGCCCTCACCTGCTCCACCAGCTTCGCCTCGGACTCCACCACGAATTGCCGCTCGAATGCCGCGCTCTCCTCCCCCGCCTGGACCAGCGCGGCGCGGAGATCGGGCGCGAGGGACTGGAATTTGCGTTCCGAGAGCACGACCGGCGCGGTCAGGCTGAGCCAGCCGACCGTCGTCCAGTGCTTGCAGACCTCGTAGAATTTCTGCGCGACGAAATTGGTGTAGGCGGCCTCCGCCCCATCCACCACGCCGACCTGCAGCGCGCCGTACAGCTCGCCATAGGCCAGCGGCGTGGCATTGGCGCCGAAGGCGTTGAAGGCGGCGACATGCACCGGGTTCTGCTGGGTGCGGATCTTGCGGCCGCGCAGCTCGGCCATGCCCTGCACCGGGTCCCGCGTCATCAGGTGCCGCACGCCGGAGGAATAGAGGCCGAGCACCCGGAAGCCGCGGCCCTGCGCCGCCTGCGCCAGCTGGGCGATGGCCGGCGTGCCGGCGACCCGCATCAGGTGGCCGTAGTCGCGGATCAGGAAGGGCATGTCCAGCAGCTGGTAGTCGCGCACGAAATTGGCGAAGGCGGCGTGCGAGGGCACGGCGAGGTCGATGGTGCCGAGCGCCACGCCCTCGATCATCGGCAGCTCGTTGCCGAGCTGGCCGTTGGGGTAGATCTGCAGGCCCAGCCGGTTGCCGGTCAGCTCCCGCAGCCGGCGGTCGAGGAAGCGCAGGCCCTCGTCCTGCACCTCCCCCACCGCATTGGTGTGGGCGCTGCGAAGCGTCACGGTCTGCGCGAGCGCCGGCCGGGCGACCCAGGCGGCGGCGAGCGGCGCAGCGAGCGCGGCGCGGCGGGTGATCCTCTCCATCCCTCTCCCCCCTCATGTCAGGGCCCGCGGCAGCCAGAGGACCACCTCGGGCACGTAGGTGCACAGCATCAGCACGAGAACCAGCGGGATCAGCGGGATCCAGATGACGCGCGCAACCGCGCCCACCGGCCGGCGCGCCACGGCGCAGGCGACGAAGGTGCAGATCCCGTAGGGCGGCGCGACCAGCCCGATCGAGAGGTTGATGGACATCACCAGGCCGAAATGCAGCGGGTCGATCCCCAGCTTCACCGCGACCGGCATCAGCACCGGCATCAGGATGACCAGCGCCGAGATCTCCTCGAAGCACATGCCGACGAAGAGCATCAGCAGGTTGACCATCAGCAGGAACAGCACCCGGCTGCCGCCCGCCCCGTCGAACCAGCCGGCGATCATCCCCGGCACGTCCTGGATGGCCACCAGCCAGGCGAAGATGGAGGAGGTGCCGACGATGATCATCACGGCGGCCGAGATGCCGACGGTGCGCAGCATCAGCTCCGGCAGCTTGGCCAGCTTGAGCTCGCGATAGACCAGCAGGTCGATGCCGAGCCCGGCGACCACCGCCAGCACGCCGGCCTCGGTCGGCGTCACCACGCCGCCGACGATGCCGCCGACGATGATGACGGGCAGCACCAGGGCGGGGATGGCGCGCAGGAAGGCCTGGCGCAGCCGCGCCGGGCTGAAGGGCTCGGCATCCGTGTAGCGGGCCGGGTCGCGCCGCGCATAGAGCCAGTGCGTCAGCATCAGCCCGGCCGAGGCGATGAGGCCTGGGACGATGCCGCCGAGGAACATGGCCCCGACCGAGAGGTCGCAGACCATGGCCAGCACGACCATGATGATGGAGGGCGGGATGATGGGCCCGAGCGCGCCGGCCGCGGCTACGACGGCGACCGAATAGTCGATGTCGTAGCCGCGCCGCCGCATCTCCGGCAGCAGGATGGAGGAGACGGCCGCGGTGTCGGCGCTGCCCGACCCCGAGATGCCCGAGAGGAAGGTGGAGGTGACCGTCGCCACCATGAACAGGCTGCCGCGGATCCAGCCGACCAGCGCGGCGGCCAGGCCGACGATGGCGCGGGCGATGCCGCCATGTTCCATGATCAGCCCGCTGAGGATGAAGAAGGGGATGGCCATCAGCGGGAAGCTGTCCAGCCCGTTCCACAACCGCTGCGCCACCACCACCAGCGGGACATCGGTGGTCAGCACCAGGGTCAGCGCCGCGGCGACGCCCAGCACGAAGACCATCGGCGCGCCGGCCACCAGCAGCATGGCGAAGGAGGCGAAGGTGAGGCCCATGGCTCAGTCCACCCTTACGCCGCCGCCGGTCGCCACCTTCTCCCGCCCCAGGATGGCGGCGCCGAAGGCCAGCGCGGCTTCCAGCGCGAAATAGGCAGCGCCGACCGGCAGCATGGCATAGGGGATGTTCATCGGCAGCTGCAGCGCCGGGCTGGTCTGCCAGGCGCCGACCTGCATCAGCAGCAGCCCCCCCTGCAGCACCACCCAGAGGAACCAGAGGCAGAGCCCCGCGACGGGCACCAGCAGCAGCCGCGCCAGCCGCTCCAGCAGCCGCTCGATCACCAGCTCGATCGAGACATGCAGGCGCTGGCGCATGGCATAGCCGGCGCCCAGCAGCACCATCCAGATCTGCGCGAAGGTCGCGGCCTCGTCGGCGCCGGCGATGGAATGGTTGAAGCCGTAGCGGAAGATCACCTGCGCCAGGACCAGCAGCACCATGGCGGCGAGCAGCAGCAGGAGGACGAGGTCCACCAGGCGGCGCAGCAGGGCGAGCGCCTCCCGCGCCATGCGCAACGGCAGGGGGGCGGGCGCGGGCAGGAGCCCGCCCTTGCTGGCAGCGCCGGACATGCGGCAAGGCTGGCCGTTGCCCATCCGTACGGCAAGGCCGAATGCCCCGGCGAAAGCCCGGCCGCGTCGCCGGTTGACCCTTCCTTGGGCGCTTCGCCGCCCCGCTGCCGCAAGCCGCGCCAACCGCGCGGGGGATCAGCCCGGCGGGCTGTCCGGCAGGACCTAGAGCCTTGCGATCCGGCCGCCGGCGATCTCGGCCGCATCCGCGCCGGTGACCAGGACCGGCCCGCCCTCCGGCCCGGCCCGCCAGCGCAGCACGCCGAGGCCGTGATGGCCGACCGCCACGCCCTCCGGCACGAAGCGGAAGCCGCGCCCCATCGGCTTCGGGACACCAGGGCGGTTGCCGTTGGCCATGGCTCGCGGCAACCGCTCCAGTCTCTTGAGTCTACGAGCATCCTCACCCGATCAGGTGGGTCCACCTGATCGGGCTCTGCTCTAGGCCGCGCCGCCCTCCGCCGCGATGCCGTCCAGCCGCGCCATCGCCGCCGCCGGCAGGTCGAGCGCCGCGGCCGCCAGGTTCTCCCGCAGATGCGCGACGGAGGCGGTGCCGGGGATCGGCAGGATGTTGGGCGACCGGCGGAGCAGCCAGGCCAGCGCGACCTGCATCGGCGTCGCGGCGAGTTCGCCCGCCACCGCGTCCAGCGTCGCCGATTGCAGCGGGCTGAAGCCGCCGAGCGGGAAGAAGGGCACATAGGGGATGCCCGCCGCGGCCAGGTCGTCCACCAGCGCGTCGTCGCCGCGATGCGCCAGGTTGTAGCGGTTCTGCACGCAGGCGATCCTGCAGATCCCGCGGCCCTCCGCGACCTGCGCCGGCGTGGCGTTGCTGAGGCCGATATGCCGGACCAGCCCCTGCCGCTGCAGGTCGGCCAGCACGCCGAGCGGCGCGGCGATCGAGCCCTCCGCCGGGCGCATCACGTCGAACATGCAGCGCAGGTTCACCACCTCGAGCGTTTCCAGCCCCAGGTTGCGCAGGTTGTCCTGCACGGCGCGGGTGAGGTCCTCCGCCGAGAAGGCCGGCAGCCAGGATGCGTCGGCGCCGCGCCGCGCGCCGACCTTGGTGACGATGACGAGGTCGTCGGGATAGGGGGCGAGCGCCTCGCGGATCAGCCGGTTGGTTTGGTGCGGGCCGTAGTAGTCGCTGGTGTCGATGTGGTTCACGCTGGCGGCGATGGCCGCGCGCAGCACTGCCAGCGCCGCGTCGCGGTCCCGGGGCGGGCCGAAGGCGCCGGGGCCGGCCAACTGCATGGCGCCGTAGCCGAGGCGCCGCACCGGGCGGTCGCCGAGCCGGACGGTGTCCGTGTGGGCATGAGGGGTCATGGCCTGTTTCCTGCGATGACCCCTCAGCTAGGCCCTGGCAGCCTGCGCGATAACGGCCCAGGATCCGCACGGCCTGTACGGGAAAACGGACAATGCGCGCCGACCTCGCCGACCTGCATGCCTTCCTGGCGGTCGCCCGGGCCGGCGGCTTCCGCGAGGCGGCGCGAGGCGCCGGCGGCAGCCCTTCCGGCCTCAGCGACGCGGTGCGGCGGCTGGAAGCGGCGCTCGGCCTGCGGCTGCTGCACCGGACGACGCGCAGCATCCGCCCGACCGAGGCGGGGGAGCGCCTGCTGCAGCGGCTGGAGCCGGCGCTGGGCGAGGTGGCGGCGGCGCTGGAGGCGGTGGCCGATTTCCGCGACCGGCCGGCCGGCACGCTGCGGCTGAACGTGCCGGTCAGCGCCGCGCGGCTGGTGCTGCCGCGGATCGTGCCGCCCTTCCTCGCCGCCTATCCCGACATCCGGCTGGAGGTGATGGCCGAGGACGAGTTCGTGGACCTGCTGCGCGCCGGCTGCGACGCCGGCATCCGCTACGACGAGAGGCTGGACGCGGACATGATCGCGGTGCCGATCGGCCCGCGCCGCCAGCGCTTCGCCACGGCGGCCGCGCCGGACTACCTGCGCCGCCATGGCCGGCCGGAGCATCCGCGCGACCTGCTCGGCCATGCCTGCCTGCGCGGCCGCTTCCCGGGCGGCGCCCTGTATCCGTGGGAGTTCGAGCGGGCGGGCGAGCTGGTGCGGGTGGACCCCACGGGCCCGCTGCTGGTGGGCCTCGGCGGCGCGACCGACCTGGCCGTGGCGGCGGCGATCGCCGGGACGGGCATCATCAAGCTGTTCGAGGACTGGCTGCGCCCGCATCTCGACAGCGGCGCGCTGGAACCGGTGCTGGAACCCTGGTGGCAGTCCTTCTCCGGCCCCTTCCTCTACTATCCCGGGCGGCGGCTGGTGCCGGCGCCGCTGCGGGCCTTCATCGACTTCGTCCGGGACCGGGCGGACTGACCGCCGCGCCGTTCCGGGGCGCCGCCCGGGTCAGCCGGCCCCGGGCGCGACTTTCTGGCCGGTGACCGCCCAGAGCGGGTCGCGATCCGGCCGGTCGGGCGGCGTCAATTCCCGCGCCGCCACCGCGCCGAAGCCCGCCCGCCGGAGATAGAGCGACACCAGGCCGCATTGTCCCGGCCCGTCCAGCGCCTGCCAGATCGCCACCGCCTTGCTGGGGAAGCAGCGGTTGGAGAAGGTGATGGCCACCACGCCATCCGGCCGCAGCACCCGCGCCACCTCGCGCAGCACCGCCACCGGCCGCTGCAGGTACTGGACGGAGACGCAGATCGCGGCCGCGTCGACGCTGCCATCGCCCAGCGGCAGATGCGGATCGCGGTTCAGGTCCTGCACGAACCACCGGCCCAATCGCGGATTGGCCGCCAGCTCCTCGGCATTCAGCCCGTGGCCGATGACCTCGGCGAAGGCGACGTCCTCCGGCAGGTGGCTCACCCAGCTCGACATCAGGTCGAGGATGGTGCCGCCCGCCGGGAACAGGTCGCGATACAGCGCGGTGACGGCGGCGATGGCGTGGTCGTCGATATGGGTGACGAAGCGCGGCGCGGCATAGAAGGCCGCATCCGCCGATGGGTCCGCCTTGGCGAAGGCGTGCCGCGGCAGCTCCGGCAGGCTGTCCTCGATGGCCATGGGCAGCGGTCCTCCGGCACTGGGGCGATGAACGGCGGCCGGCGCCGGCCGGTTGCCGCCCTGCCGGACCTGGCCCCGGCGGCCGCCCCCTGCAATGCCGGCACCATGAGGGTGCATGGGGAAGGCCGGCAGCGACCCGCATCCGCCGCGGCGGGCGGTTGCGGCGCCGCGGCGGCGATGGGACCATCCCCGGCACCATGCCGCGCCCCCCTGCCCGCCGCCCGCCGCGCGCCGCCACGGAGGAAGGCCTGCCGCCGCCGCCCTTCGAGGGCATCCCGGCGGATGGCTTCGCCTTCCTCGCGGAACTCGCGGCAAGCCAGGACCGGGACTGGTACGCGGCGAACAGGGCGCGCTGGGAACTGGGGCTGCGCGACCCGCTCGCCGCGCTGCTGGCGGCCGTCGCCGATCGCTGCGCCGCGGCCAGGCTGCCGCTGCGCTTCGATGCGCGACGCGGCCTGTTCCGCCTGCACCGCGACACGCGCTTCGCCCGCGACAAGCGGCCGTTCAAGACCAATGCCGGCGGCCTGCTGTCGCGCGACGGCGGCAAGGACCGCCCTGGCCTGCTCTATGTCCATGTCGAGCCGGGCAATTGCTTCACCGCCTGCGGCTTCTGGCAGCCCTCCCCGCCCGTGCTGGGGCGGCTGCGCGCCGCGGTGCTGGAGGACCGCGGCGCCTGGCGCCAGGCCCGCCGGGCGCTGGATGGCGCGGGGCTGGCCTTGGCGGCGATGGACGATGCGCTGGCCCGCCTGCCGCGCGGCTGCGAGGCGGCGCGGGGCACGCCGGAGGAAGCCCTGCTGAAGCAGCGCCACTGGATCCTGCGCCCGCCGCTGCCCGATGCGCTGCTGCAGGATGAGGCGGCGGTGGCGCCGGTGACGGAGTTCGCCAGGCAGGCGGCGCCGCTGCTGCGCTTCGGCTGGGCAGCGCTGGAGGGCTGACGGCGCCGGGCGGATATGCCGGGCGGATGTGCCGGCGCCTGCGCACCGGTGCCGCGCGCAGGTCGGCGCATTGCGCCGACGGCGGCGCGGCCGCACGCCTCGCGGGACGGTCATCCCGGCAGCCAGCGGCGCTTCGCTTCGGACAGCAGCTTTGGACAGCGGCCTCGGACCGCGATCGACGCGGCGCGGCAGGCAGGGGCGCGCCGGCCGCGCCCTCCGGGCGATCCGCGTCAGCCCGCCACCGCCGCGATCCGTGCCGCCCAGCCAGCCTCCATCGCCGGCGTCCAGGCCTCGCCCAGCGCGTCCCGCACCACGTCCCGCAGCAGCGGCAGGAAGCCGTCGAACAGCGCCTCCGGCACGCCGATATTGACGTGGTTCAGCCGCTCGATCGCCACCAGCCCGGCGAGGCGCGCGCCGCCGTCCAGCAGCGCCTCCAGCGCCACCGCCAGCATCTGTCCGCGGACATGGCCGCCCGGGTCCATCAGGAAATGCGCCGCCGCCTCCGGATGCCGGGCGAAGAGCGTGGCATAGACCAGCGGAGCCGGATCGCCGCAGCGCGCCGCCAGCAGGTCGAGGCTCTCGGCGACCGGGTCCACGGCGTCAGGCGTCGCGGGTGAAGCGCCCGACGATCCGCCGCGCCAGCGGCAGCGCGAAGACGGCGGCGGGGAAGGCGAAGCCCCAGGCCAGCATCCAGTTGGACATCCAGAGGCCGAAGACGCCCTCCGCCAGGCCGACGCTGTTCAGGGTCAGGAACAGCGAGACGAAGAAGGCCATGAAGAAGGTCATGACCAGCGGCACCAGCACCGGCGTGTAGCGGGCCGGGATCACGCGGCCTGCTTCGCCCGCCGCGCCGCGGCCACCGCCGGCGGCTCCGGCCCGCCCGCCATCCAGTCGAGCAGTTCGACCGTATGCACCGTGGGCATCCGTTCGCCGCCCAATTGCGTCAGGCAGCCGATATTGCCGGCCGCGATCAGGTCGGCGCCGGTGCGGTCCAGGTTGTACAGCTTGCGCTCCCGCAGCTTCGAGGCGATCTCGGGCTGCAGCAGGTTGTAGGTGCCGGCGCTGCCGCAGCAGAGATGCGGCTCCACCGGGTCTTTCACCGCGAAGCCGGCCTTCACCAGCAGCTGCTTCGGCAGCGCCGTGATCTTCTGGCCGTGCTGCAGGCTGCAGGCAGAATGGTAGGCGACCGTCAGGCCGGGCTTCTCCCGCACCGGCGCATAGGCGAATTTCTGCAGCGCCTCGGTCACGTCCATCGTCAGCGCCGCGACCTTCGCCGCCGCCTCGGCCTCCGGTTCCTCGCGGAACATGAAGCCGTAATCCTTCACCGTGGTGCCGCAGCCGGAGGTGTTGACGACGATGCCGTCCAGCCCCTCCCCCGCCATCTCCCGGGTCCAGGCGGCGATGTTGGCGCGCGCGAGGCGATAGGCCGGGTCGTGCTGGCCCATGTGGTGGTCGAGCGCGCCGCAGCAGCCCTGGTCCCGCGTGATCACCACCTCCACGCCCATGCGCGTCAGCAGGCGGATCGTCGCCTCGTTGATCGAGGGCGCCAGCACCTGCTGCGCGCAGCCGGTCAGCAGCGCCACCCGGCCGCGCTTTTCGCCGACCGCCCGGTGCATCTGCGGCGCCTGCATCGGGCTCGGCGGCGGCAGCGCGCCCGGCGCGAGCCTGAGCATGGCCCGCAGCCGCCGCCCCAGCACATGCCCGCCCGGGATCAGCGCACCCAGCGGACGGCCCAGCCGCGCGCCCGTCATCGCCGCGCGGAAGCGCGCCGGATAGGGCAGCACCTGCGACAGCACGCGGCGCAGCAGCTTCTCGTGCCAGGGGCGGTCATAGGTCTGCTCGATGTAGTGCCGCGCATGGTCGACCAGGTGCATGTAGTGCACCCCGGACGGGCAGGTGGTCATGCAGGACAGGCAGGAGAGGCAGCGATCCACATGCTTGACCACCTCCGCCGTCGCCGGCCGGCCGCTCTCCAGCATGTCCTTGATCAGGTAGATGCGCCCGCGCGGGCTGTCCAACTCGTCGCCCAGCAGCACGAAGGTCGGGCAGGTCGCCGTGCAGAAGCCGCAATGGACGCAGGTGCGCAGGATCCGGTTGCTCTCCCGCGTGTCGGGGTCGGCCAGTTGCTCGGGCGCGAAATTGGTCTGCATGCCATGGATATAGGCCGGGGCCGCGGGCGGGGGAACCGGCCGCCCCGTGCCAAGCCGCGTGCGGCAGCGATGGATCGGGGCGCCGGGCGGCAGCCGCCACCCGGGGGGCCCCGTCGGCGTCGCCGCGCGACGTCGCCCCGCAGCCGCCGGGCGGCGCGTCGAAGCCCGCCAGGGACCGCCCGGCGCCGGCGGGCGGGATGCCCGGAACCGGCGCCCGGGCCCGCGGCCGCCGGCGTCAGACGAACAGGTAGTCCGTGCCGGCGACGGGATGGGCGATGCCGTCCAGCGTGAAGCTCTCCTGCCGCCCGGCCCCGTCCACCACGGCGAACCGACCGCCACCGAGGTCCAGCAGCGCCGCATCCGGGGCGAAGCCCTGGAAGCGGATGACATCGCCCGCATGGAAGCCGGTGATGCGGTCGTCCTGCAGGCTGCCGGCCTGCTCGATGAAGGTGGTCGGGCCGGCGCCGCCTTCCAGCCAGTCGCCCGGGCCGGTCAGGGCGAAGGTGGTCGGGCCGGCGCCGCCGACGACATGGTTGTGCCCGGCGCCGCCGGTGACGGTCAGCGCCACGGCGCCCTGCGCCACCACCGTGTCGCCCTGGCCGGACAGCGTGACGGTCACCGTCGCGGCGGCTAGATTGAGGCCGGGCGCCTCCGGCGCGGAAACCTGGATGGTGTTGCCGCCGCCGGCGGAGCCGGTGATGGCGATGCTGGCCGGCCCCTGCACGGTGAAGGCGGCATGGCCGCTCAGCCCGGCGATGCCGCCCGGCGGCGCCGCCGGCAGCGACAGGCCGGCGAGGATGGATTGCGCAATCCCGCCCGGCGGGCCGGCCTCCGACCAGGCCGGCAGGACGATACGCGGCACGCTGACGACGACGCCAGGCGAGATGGACATGCTCGTTTCCCCCGCCGGCAAGGGCGCGGCACGCGCGCCGCCCCGTCGCAGGCCGTGACAGCGGATGCCCGCGCCCGGGCTTGCCCGCACGGCCGCTATCCGCCCCCCGGTATGCTGCCGGCGGGGGCATGACACACCCGATGCCGCAGGGATGGCAGGCCTATAGCGCCCAGGCGCGCGAGCGTGACGCCGCTGCCGCTGCGGCGGCAACGGCGCGGGTCAGGGTCGCGGGCGGCCGCGCGCCTCGGCGGCGCCGTCGCGCAGCAGGGCCGCAAGGGCCTGGGCAAGGCAGTCGTTCAGCCGGTCGGTGGCCGCCACCCGCTCCGGCTTCGGCGCCCGCTCCACATCCACCACCTCGGCCTCCGCCCAGGCGCGCATCAGGTCCCAGCGGCGGAACAGCGGCACGCGATGCGCCCCCGCGACCAGGCGCAGCGCATCCAGATAGGGCTCGACATTCGCATTGGTGCGAAGGAAGCGGGAGAATTGCGGGTCGATCAGCACCGCATCGGCGCCGGCGGATCGCAACGCCTCCAGCCCGCCATTCAGCGCCTCGACCATCTCGTCCACCTCGCGGCCGCGCACCGCGCTCTCAGTGCCGGTGGCCCAGAGGACGAGTTGGGCCGGCGCCCGGGCAAGCTCCGCCTCCAGCAGCGCCGCCGATTCGGCGGTGCCCAGGCCGCGGCGCCCCTTCACCGCCACCTCCACCTTCAGGCCGGGGCGGCGGGCGGCGATCAGCGCCTCCAGCCGCGCCGGCCAGGCGGCGGCGGGGCCGCTGGTGCCGGGGCCGAGCACCGAGGCGCCCCCCACCACCAGGATGCGCAGGCTGCCGGCATTCACCGCCCGCACCGTGGCGGGCAGCGGCGCCCCGGCCTCGAGCAGTTCGGGCGGTGCGTTGCAGGCACGGTCCTGCGCCCGCGCGGCCGCCAACGGCACCGCGGCGGTCAGCATCCCCGCGACGAGGAGGCGAAGCGCCCGGATCATGCCGGAGTCGTAGAGGACGGGGTGGCGACCGGCAAGGCGGGCGCCTTTTCCCGCTGGCGGTACCAGGCGGCGACCAGCCCGACCCCGACCAGCGCCAGCAGCCCGCCCAGGTTCACCGCCAGCTGCATCGGCCCGCGGTCCGACTGTTCCAGCGCCAGCCGGCCGAGGAAGGACAGGAAGATGCCGGTGCAGAACACCGGCAGGCCGTGCTGGCCCATCAGCACGAAGGGCGCGGCCGCGGCGCTCCGCAGCCAGGCGGCGCGGCGCGGCACCGCATGCGCGAGGAGATAGGCCATGGCCAGCACCGAGACCAGCCGCAGCGGGTGCAGCGCATTCTTGTCCACGGTGGTCAGCAGCAGGCCGAGCCGTTCCGGCAGCCAGTCCGGCGGCTCCTCGACCCGGGCGAGCAGCGAGGCGGCGGCGCCGAGCGCCAGCACCAGCACGGCCCCCGCCGCCAGGTCCTGCCGGAAGGGCACCACCGGCGGCGGCCGCCGCACCCCGCCCGGCCCGCGCGGCACGTAGCCCAGCAGGCAGCCGGTGACGAACAGCAGCTGCCAGGCCAGCGGGTTGAAGAACCAGCCGCCATCGATCCAGTTCGGCAGGTTCAGGTCCAGCCCGCGTGCCAGCAGGTACAACGTGGCGGACAGGCCGAGCAGCGTCAGCGGGCGCCGCAGCAGCGGCAGCAGCGGCGCCAGCAGGGCGAGCAGCGCGATGTAGAGCGGCAGGATGTCGAGGAAGGCCGGCTGGTAGCGGAGCAGCAGCGCCTGCAGCAGCGCGACATAGGGCTGGTCGCGGAAGGGGTCGAGCTGCAGCTCGTCCAGGTAGGCCGGCGCGTCGAGGAGGGAGGCGGAGTAGCCGACCTGCGCGGCGAAGACCACGAACAGGAAGATATGCGCGACATAGAGCGTGCCGCAGCGCCGCAGCAGGGTGGCGGCGGCGAAGACCCAGCCGCGGCGGTCCATCGCCGCGCCATAGGCCAGGCCGGCGGCATAGCCTGCCAGCAGCACGAAGCCCTCCGTCGCGTCGCACAGGGCGATGTTGCGCAGCGTCAGGTCGCCCAGGCGGTTGCCGGGAATGTGGTCGATGAAGATGAACCAGAGGGCAAGGCCACGGAAGAAATCCACCCGCAGGTCGCGCCCCGACGCGGGCGCATGGGCCGGCCCGGCGCCGGCATCCCCACCCCGGATCAGACCGCGCATGCCCGCCCCCCGCTGCCGGCCGCGCGCCCGATGCACCGGCGCCGCCGGCGGGACCCATAGCGGAGCGGCGCCACCGGTAGAACGGCGGCGACGTCAACCGGATGCGAAGATTTCGGCTGGCAGGCTGCGGCCGATGCACCCCCCTGCCCTGCCGGGGCCGCCGCCGGGCGGCATCCCTGCCCGCCACCCGCCGCCGGCTGCCGGCCGGTTGCCAGCGCCGGGCGGGGCAGCCCCCCGGTTGAGGCATGCCCGCCTGCTGGCGCCGCGGCGCCGCTTGCGCCAGGGTATGCGGATGCGTCCCGTGCTCCTCCTCCTGGCCATGCTGGTTCCGGGCATGGCCCTGGCCGAACCCTGCCCGTCCTCGTCCGTCCAGGCGATCGGCCTGCCGGCCACCCGCGCGGCGCTGGAGCATGGCCAGCCGCTGCGGATCGTCGCCTTCGGCTCCTCCTCCACCGAAGGCGCCGGGGCGAGCGGCCCCGACCGCACCTACCCGGCCGAGTTGGAGGCGCGGCTGCACGCGGCCCTGCCCGGGGCGCGGCTGACGGTGCTGAACCGCGGCAAGGGCGGGCAGGAAGTGCCCGAGATGATCGCCCGGCTGGACCCGGACGTGCTGGCGGAGCGGCCGACCCTGGTCATCTGGCAGGCCGGCGCCAATGCGGTGCTGCGCGGCATGCCGGCCGAGGAATTCCACGCCATCCTCGCCGCCGGCATCGCCCGGCTGCGCGCCAGCGGCGCCGATGTGCTGCTGATGGACAGCCAGCGCGCCCCGCGCATCCTGGAGGCGCCTGGCTTCGAGCGGCTGGATGCCGCCATCCGCGACCTGGCGGCGGAGGCGCGGGCGCCCCTCTTCTCCCGGGCGGCGCTGATGCGCGACTGGGCCGACCACGGCACGCCGCATGCCGAGATGCTGGGCCCGGACGGGCTGCACCACAACGACCGTGGCTATGCCTGCGTGGCGGAGGCGCTGGCGCGGTCCATCCTGGCCGCCGTCGCGCCGCCGCAGGTCGCGCGCCGCTAGGGTGTCCGAGGGTTGCGGCGGGGTGGCCGCCCCGATGCGGCGCCCGGAGGTGGCGCAGCAGCCCAGGGACGGCGCGACCTGACCTGACGGACAGGAGGTGGGCGGTCCGCCCGCCGGACAGGCGACGCGGATGGCGGACCGGCCTGTTCCACCCGCGCTCCGCCGGGTGCCGCGCATGGCTGCGCCCTGGCGGGACCGGCCGGGACACCACCGCCCCGGCATGGCCCTGCACCCGCGGCAGCCTTTGGGCCTGGGCCGGCGGCGACGCGTGGCCAAGGCGCTGGTCCCCCCAACGATGAGGCTGCGGCGGCACGGATCGCCGCGCCAGGCATCCGCAAGGGCACCGCAACCTGACCCCGGGGGGCACGAAGCTTCACGCGCCTCCGCCGCCGATGCGCGATCGCGCCGGGATGGTGGCGTGGTTCACAGGCGCCTGCGTGGCGGGTGGGTAGGGTCCCTGTGTCGCCGATGACCGCCGCGGGAGAAGCCCGGGAGGCCGGCGAGAGCCCGACACGGAAAGGACCCCGGCCATGCGCAAGATGATCCTCCCCGCCGCCCTCGCCCTGCTGGCCGGTGCGGCCGCCCTGGCCCCCACGGTGCAGGCCCAGGGCCTGGAGACCGGCGGCATCAGCATCA
>NZ_SMOA01000111.1 GCF_004353985.1 Paracraurococcus ruber
GCGCGGCGCCGGGCGCCGGGGCGGTCACGCTGGCGCCCGCCTGGCTGCCGACCTGGGCGCCCGCCGGGCTGCCCGCCTGGCTGCCCCCTTGGGCGAAGGCCGGCGCGGCGAGGAGCAGGAGGCCGGTGGCGAGCAGGCTGCGGCGCAGAGTGGTGCTGGCGATGCGGTGCATGGTTGGCTCCTGAAGCGGTCTGCGTCCGGTGCTCCGGGCGCAGGACGAAGCCTCGCCCCGCCACCTGTCCGCCGCGGGGCGGCTTCAGGGTGATTTCGCGTCCATCACGGCGGTGGCGTGGCGATGATGGCGGGCCGCCATGATCGACGGGGAGGCGGGGTCCCCCTGGCGCTTCGCTCGGCCGGCCGCGTCGGCCGGCGGATGGAGGCGCTTCGAGCCCGCACGGTCCGGGCCGCGCCGCCCGGCGCGCCCTCCGGGTGAGCGTCGCCAGGCTCGGGGAATGCCGGATCTGGGCCGGGCATGTCCCGGGGCACGACCGACACACCCACACCACCGCGCGGGCCGCAGCCCCGGGCGACGATCGCATGCCGTCCCGCGGAGCCCGTGCCATGCCGGAGAGGGCGATGCAGGGCACGCCTGCCGCCATCGCCGGCGCCGCCAGCCCCTCCCCGGAGCGGTTGCCGTTCGCCATGGCGCACGGCAACCGCTCCGGTCATTCGGATCGACGAGCATCCTCACCCGCTCGGGTGCGTCCACCTGAGCGGGATCTGCTCTCGTGTCCCGAATCCGAAGTCCGCCGCCACTGGCGGCGCCCTTCGGTTCGGACCACCCGCCTTCGTTTGCGGTGGCCTGCTGATCCGCGGAGTTCGCAGCGGGTGGCTGCGAACTCCGCGGGCAGGACACGAGCCGGAAACAGGCAGACGCGGGGCTCGGCGGCGTCCCTCCCGGCCCCGGCGCCGCCGAGGTCGTCGCGCCGGTCGCCGCGATCCCGCCGCCCGCCCGCCTTCCCGCGCCGCCGGCGATGCCTGTGCGCCACCGCACTGGTTTGGTTCCGTAACTCTTGTATCCTCCGCCGCCGGATCCGCAGGACGGGGGGACGGCATGATCATCGGACGGGCTGCGGCGGGCGACCGCCTGGTGCAGGGGCCGGTCACCCTGGCCCTCCAGGCCGCCCTCACCCGCGCCGGCCAGGCGCTGGATGGCGACGGCGTCTTCGGCGGCGATACCGACCGGGCGCTTCGCCGCTGGCAGGCGGCGAACGGGCTGCCCGCCACCGGGCAGCTGGACGCCGATGGCTGGCGCCGGCTGGCGGGCAGCGAGCCGCCGTCGATCTTCGACCTCTGCCTCTCCATCACTGCGGATTTCGAAGGAACGTCCTTCGACCGGGTGGTGGGCAATTTCGACGGCGCCGGCATCACCTTCGGCCTGATCGGCTTCACCCTGGTGAATGGCGAGCTGAAGAAGCTGCTCACCGCCATCGAGGCGGGCAGGCCGGGGGCGGTGGCCGGGGCCTTCGGCCAGCTCTTCCCCGAGCTCATGGACATCCTCGACGCCCCCAAGGCACGCAAGCTCGCCTGGGCCGACGACATCTCGCGCGGCGCCTCGAAGGGCGCGGTGGACCCGCACTGGGAGGCCGCCTTCAAGCGCCTGGGCGCGTCGCCCGAGGCGCGGCGGGCGCAGATGCTGCGCGCCTACACCGTCTACTGGCAGGCCGCCCGCTCGCTGGCGGCGCTGGTCGTCGGGGGCGGCGCGATGACGGCGCTGGATGCCGCGCTGTTCTTCGACATCGCGGTCCAGAACAGCGTGAGCGCGGAGGAGCGCGCCGCGCTGGCGGCCCTGGCCACCGGCGGGACGGCCGGCGCCGAGCGGCGCGCCGCCGTGGCGCGCATCATCGCCGATGGCAGCTCCGCCCGGTTCCGGGCCGATGTGCTGGCCCGCAAGCTCACCTTCTCGCAGAGCCAGGGGACGGTGCACGGGTCGCGCTACAGCCTGGACGTGTGGGGGCTGGATGACCGCCCCCTGCCGCAGGGGGCGCTCGACGCGCCGTCGCGCATCATCGACAGCATCGCCGGTGGCAAGGGCGGGACCGGGGACGTCGCCCTGGCACCGGATTCCGAGGCCGGGGAAGCGGCGACGGTGTCGCTGCCGCCCGCCCTGCCCGTGCCGGCAAGCGCCGCCGCCAGCCCGCATGCCGGCTGGGACCTGTATGCGGAATTCCGCGCCTTCGTCGCCACGCTCGGCCTGCGGCATTTCAGCCCGGACGAGCTGCTCTTCCTCGGGAGCCAGCAGGCGGGCGGCAAATGCGCCGGGCTCAACACCCATCCGCCGCGCGAGCTGTGGCCGAGCATCGCGCCGACCGCGGCCGTGCTGGACCGGCTGCGCGGCGACCTCGGCGTGCCGATCCGGATCCTCAGCGCCTATCGCAGCCCCGCCTACAACCAATGCATCGACGGCTCGGCCAGCAACAGCATGCACATGCGCTACAACGCGATCGACTTCGCCTGCCAGACCGGCACCCCGGCGGACTGGGCGGCGCGGCTGCAGGACTACCGCTCGCGGGCGATCTTCCGGGGCGGCATCGGCGTGTACCGCAGCTTCGTGCATGTCGACACGCGGGGCGTGAACGCCACCTGGACCGGCTGAGCGCGGGCGCCGCCGCGGCCATGGGGCGGGACCGGGTCCCGCCCGCCGGCGGCGGCTACAGCCCCGCCTTCGCCGGTACCCGCACCTCGCCCTCGACGATCCGCACCGGCACGGCCTCCAGCGCCTCCCCGATGCAGGGGCCGGTCAGGCACTGCCCGTCCTCGATCCGGAAGCGGGCGCCATGGACCGAGCAGAGGATCACCTGCTTCCGCGGGTCGAGGAAGCGGTCCGGCAGGGGTTCCAGCGGCAGGCCGATATGCGGGCAGGCATTGACATAGACCCGTACCCGCCCGTCCTTGCGCACCGCGAAGAGACCGGTGAAGCCGCCGGGCGGCGCCGGGAAGCCCTTCGCCCCGCCCTCCGGGATATCCTCCAGCCGGCAGAGGACGCGTTCCTCCGCCTCGGTTGCCTGCGCCATCATCCTCCCCCGGCAAGGCGGTGCCTGGCATGCCAGTCGGCGATGCTCTCCTCCGGGTAGCCGTCGAAGCGCAGGTCCCGCGGCCCCGCCTCCACCGCCACCCAGGGCGCCTTGAATTCCAGCATGATGTGAGTCGAGTCCGGCGCCGCCGGCAAGGGCGTATCGATGGCCGAGGCGAAGGGGTGCAGCAGGTCCGGCCAGCGCGCGTCGAACAGCCACAGCGCGCTGCCGCAGCGGCCGCAGAAATGCCGCTCGGCCGGGCTGCGATGGGCGCGGGCATCGCCCGGGCCCTTCATCCGGGCGTGGTAGATGGCGATGTGCCGCTTGCCGGTGACGCGCAGGCTGGTGGCCTCGGCGCCCAGGTTGACGGCATAGCCACCACCGCCCTGGGTCTTGCGGCAGATCGAGCAGTAGCAGCGCTGGTAGGGATAGGGATGCCGGCTCTCGACGCGGAACCGCACCGCGCCGCAATGGCAGGAGCCTTCGAGCCGCATCCGCACCCTCCCCCGGCCGGCGCTATCGCCGCGCCCACCCCCCCAGCTTGCACAGCTTCCGCCAATGCGCCTCCCCCACCGGCATCACGGAGAGGCGCGATTGCCGCACCAGCGCGAGATCGGCGAAGTCCGGGTCGGCCTTGATGGCGGCCAGCGTGACCGGCTGCGGCAGCGGGCCCACCGCCTGCATGTCCACGCAGACCCAGCGGCCGGTCTCGTCGGTCGGGTCGGGATAGGCTTCCCGCACCACCTCGACCACGCCGACGATCTCCTTGCCGATGTTGGAGTGGTAGAAGAACGCCAGGTCGCCGACCCGCATGGCCTTCAGGTTGTTGGCGGCCAGCGCGTTGCGCACCCCGGTCCAGGGCTCCACGCCGTTCTGCACCTGCTCGTCCCAGGAAAAGGCGTCCGGTTCGCTCTTCACCAGCCAGGTGGCCATCGGTTCCCCTCGCATCGTCGTTGCGGAGAGTAACGATGGCGGCGACGGCTTCAATCCGCGGCGATCCCGCCCTAGGGTGTGGGGGTGGAAACCGCCGACACACGCCCCCTCGGTCCGCCGCTCGCCGGCCCCGCCCCCGCGCCGCGCGCCGGGGGCAGCCTGCACCGCTTCGCCAATCCCGGCCGCTTCCTGCGGCTGGCCGCGAAGGTGCAGCCCTGGCTGACCGGGGCCGCCCTGCTGGTGCTGGCCATCGGCCTGCCCTGGGCGCTGGTCTTCTCCCCGCCCGACTGGCAGCAGGGCGAGACCGTCCGCATCCTCTATATCCATGTCCCGATGGCCTGGCTGGCCATGGGTGGCTATGCCGGCCTCGCCATCGGGTCCGCCATGGCGCTGATCTGGCGGCACCCGCTGGCCGACCTCGCCTGCCGCGAACTCTCCCCGGTCGGCGCGCTGGTCACCGCGCTCTGCCTTGCCACCGGCAGCCTTTGGGGCAAGCCGATGTGGGGCACCTGGTGGGTCTGGGACGCCCGCCTCACTTCCGTGCTGGTGCTGTTCTTCCTCTGGCTCGGCCATGCCGCCCTGGTGCGTGCCTTCGACGACGCGGAGCGCGGGGCGCGCATGGGCGCCATCCTGGCCCTGATCGGCGCGGTGAACCTGCCGGTCGTGAAGTTCAGCGTGGACTGGTGGAACACCCTGCACCAGCCGGCCAGCGTGACCAGGATCAATGCGCCCGGCCTGCATGTGGACATCCTCTACCCGCTGCTGGTCTGCGCGCTGGGCTTCACCCTGGCCTTCGCCGCGCTGGTGCTGGCACGGACCCGGGCGGCGGTGATGGAACGCCGGATCCGGGCGCTGCAACTGGCCGCGGCGCGGCGGGCGGAGGCGGCGTGACGACCACCATGCGACTCCGGGACGGGACCTTGCCCCCTCCGGGACCCTCCCCCGCCAAAGGCCGAAGGGCCTTTGGAAACCATGAGGTTCCGCTTCCATGACGCTGCACTGGGCCCATGTGAGCGTCAGCTATCTCCTCGTGCTCGGGGGGTTCGCCGCGGTCACCGTCGCCACCACGCTGCGGCTTTCCGCCGCGCGGCGGCGGCTGGACGCGCTGGACCCCAGGACGCGGCGGCAACGGGACGACGCATGACACGCAAACGCCGGCGGCTCTGGCTGCTGCTGCTGTGCGGGCTGGGGCTCGGCAGCGCCACCGCCCTGACCCTCACCGCCTTCCAGGACAACCTGGTCTTCTTCCGCTCGCCCTCCGACATCGCGCGGGAGATTCCTCCGGCCGGCCGTGCCTTCCGCCTCGGCGGCCTGGTGGAGCCGGGCAGCGTGGCGAAGGCGACCGGCCCGGACGGCAAGCCGGAAGCCCGCTTCCGGGTGACGGATGGCCCCAACGCCATCCCCGTCACCTATGCCGGCGTGCTGCCCGACCTGTTCCGCGAAGGCCAGGGCGTGGTCACCCTCGGCAAGCTGGGCCCCGACGGCGTGTTCCGCGCATCCGAGGTGCTGGCGCGGCACGACGAGACCTACATGCCGCCCGAGGTCGCCGACGCGCTGAAGCGCAGCGGCCACTGGAACCCGGCCCAGGGCGCGCCGCCGCCGGCCGCCACCTGGAACACGCTGGACCCGGCCCGGCCGCCCACCCCGGGGAGAAGCGGCTCGTGATCCCGGAAATCGGCCATTTCGCGCTGGCCCTGGCGCTGGCCCTCTCGCTCGCCCAGGTCGTGACCGGCCTCTGGGGCGCGCATCGGGCCGAGGCGCGGCTGATGTCCGCCACCGCCCCGCTGGCCGCCGGCGTGCTGATCGCGGTCGCCGCATCCGCCGGCTGCCTGGTCTGGGCCTATGTGGTGAACGACACCACCGTGCTGAACGTGGTGCAGAACAGCCATTCGGCGAAGCCGCTGCTCTACAAGATCAGCGGGACCTGGGGGAACCATGAGGGCTCGATGGTCCTCTGGGTGCTCATCCTGGCGCTCTGCGGCGGCGCGGTCGCGGCCTTCGGGAACAACCTTCCCTCCGCCCTGCAGGCGCGGGTGCTGGCGATCCTCGCCCTGGTGTCCTTCGGCTTCCTCGCCTTCATCCTGGCGACGTCCAACCCCTTCCAGCGGATGTGGCCGCCGCCGCCGGACGGCCAGGGCCTGAACCCGATCCTGCAGGACCCCGGCCTCGCCTTCCATCCGCCGCTGCTCTACCTCGGCTATGTCGGCTTCGCCGTGACCTATGCCTTCGCGGTCGCCGCGCTGATCGAGGGGCGGGTGGACGCCGCCTGGGGCCGCTGGGTGCGGCCCTGGGCGCTGGCGGCCTGGTCCTTCCTCACCCTCGGCATCGCCCTCGGGTCCTGGTGGGCCTATTACGAGCTGGGCTGGGGCGGCTACTGGTTCTGGGACCCGGTGGAGAACGCCTCCCTCCTCCCCTGGCTGGCCGGCTGCGCCCTGCTGCACAGCGCCATCGTGGTGGAGAAGCGGGAGGCGCTGAAGACCTGGACCGTCTTCCTCGCCCTCGTCGCCTTCGGCATGTCGCTGCTGGGCACCTTCCTGGTGCGGTCCGGCGTGCTGACCAGCGTGCACGCCTTCGCCAACGACCCGGCGCGCGGCATGGTCATCCTCGGCCTGCTCGCGGTCTTCATCGGCGGCGGCTTCGCGCTGTTCGCCTGGCGCGCGGCGGCGATGGTGCCGACCGGCGTCTTCGCGCCGCTGTCGCGCGAGGGCTCGCTGGTGCTGAACAACCTGCTGCTCTGCTCGATCGCGGCGGTGGTCCTGGTCGGCACGCTCTACCCGATGTTCGCCGACCTGCTGCTGTCGGAGAAGATCTCGGTCGGGCCGCCCTTCTTCAACCTGGCGACCCTGCCGCTGGCCGTGCCGCTGGTCCTCGCCATGGGCTTCGGCCCGGTGCTGCCCTGGAAGCGCGCGCGGGTCTTCCCGGCGCTGCAGCGGCTGTGGTGGGCGGCGCTGGCCGGCCTCGGCGTGCTGCTGCTCTGCCTGGCCATCGCGGGCGAGCGGATCGGCCCGGCGCTCGGCTTCGGCGCCGCCGCCTGGATCCTCTTCGCCGCGCTGGCCGATATCGCCGACCGCATCGCGCTGCTCAGCCGGCCGCGGGCGGCCTGGGCGCGGGCCAAGGGCCTGCCGCGCGCCGCCTGGGGCGGGGCGGTGGCGCATGCCGGCCTTGGCGTCATGATCCTCGGCCTCGCGGGCATGGGCCTGGCCACCGACCGGCTGGCGCTGCTGAAGCCGGGCGAATCCACCACCCTGGCCGGCATCGAGTACCGGCTGGTGGGGCTGCGCGACGTGCAGGGCCCCAACTGGACCGCCCGCCGCGCCACCGTGGAACTGCGCGATGCCGGCCGCCTGGTCACCACCATGGAGGCCGACAAGCGCAACTTCGCCGTCTCCCGCATGACCACGACCGAGGCGGCGATCCACACCACCCTGCTGCGCGACCTCTATCTGGTGATGGGGGAGGAGCGGGAGGGCGGCGCGGTGCTGCGCATCCATGACAACCCGCTGGCGCCCTGGATCTGGTTCGGCGCCGCCATCATGGCGCTGGGCGGCGGCCTCTCGCTCAGCGACCGGCGCATGCGCGTCTCGGCGCCCGCCGCGAAGCTGGCCCGGGGCGGGGAGGCGCGGGCATGAGCGCGACCACCCCCGGGGCGCGGCCGGCAGCGCCGCGCCGCCGCCTGCTGCTGCTGGCCCCGCTCGGCGTCGCCGCAGCGGCCGGGGCCGGGTTCTTCGCCATGCTGCGCGGCCTCGGCACCGGCAGCTACGACCCGAAGGGCGTGCCCTCCGCCCTGCTCGGCAAGCCGGCGCCGGACTTCGCCCTGCCGCCGCTGGAGGGCGCGGACCGCCCCGCCCTCGCCGCCGCCGACCTGCGCGCGGCCGGGCGGCCGGTGCTGGTCAACTTCTTCGCCTCCTGGTGCGTGCCCTGCGTGATCGAGCACCCGCAGCTCATGAAGCTCTCGCGCGAGGGCGTGCCGGTGCTGGGCGTCGCCTACAAGGACAAGCCGGCCGACGCGCTGGGCTTCCTGCAGAAGCATGGCAACCCCTACCAGCGGCTGGGGGTGGACCTGCCCGGGCGCATCGCCATCGACTGGGGCCTCTACGGCGTGCCGGAGACCTACCTGATCGACCGCGGCGGCATCATCCGCTGGCGCTGGGCCGGCCCGGTGACGGAGGAGACGGTGGCGCAGCAGCTGCGCCCGCTACTGAAGACCCACGCATGACGCGGCTGGCCACCCTGCTGCCGGGGCTGGCGCTGCTGGCCGCCGCCGGCCTCGCCCCTGGCATCCCCCTTGGCATCCCCCTTGGCATCGCCCCCGCCCTCGCCGCCGTGTCCGACCCGGCCGAGATGCTGCGCGACCCGGGGCAGGAGGAACGGGCGCGGCAGATCGGCCGCGAGCTGCGCTGCATGGTCTGCCAGAACCAGTCCATCGAGGACAGCGATGCCGAGCTGGCGCGCGACCTGCGCCGCATCGTCCGGGAACAGGTCTCGGCCGGGCGGAGCGAGTCCGAGGTGCTGCGCTTCGTCCATGACCGCTATGGCGACTTCGTCCTGCTGCGCCCGCCGGTGAAGCCGGAGACCTATCTCCTGTGGGGGACCCCGGTGCTGGCGCTCGGCGCCGGCCTCGTCCTCATCCTCGGCATGCGGCGCCGCCGCGCCGCCCTGGCCGGCGAGGCGGCGGCGGAGCTTTCCGCCGCCGAGCGCGCGCGGCTCGACCGGATCGAGATGCAGGCGCGGGAGAGACGCGGCGCGTGATCCGCCTTTCCTGCCGCCCGCGCCCATCCCTGCCCGAGGCCCCATGACCTGGTTTCCCTTCTGGCCTCTGGTGGGCCTGCTGGCCCTGGCCGCGCTCGCGCCGCTCGCCGTCGCGCTGATCTCCCCGCCGCGGGCGCGCGGCCGGCGGGAAGCCGATCTCGGCCTCTACCGCGCCCAGATGGCGGAGCTGGAGCGGGAGAAGGCGGCCGGCCGGCTGGACGACCAGGCCTATCGCGCCGCCCAGCTCGAGGTGCAGCGCCGCCTGCTCGCGGCGCCCGAGGATGCCGGGCCGGCCATCACCGGCACCGGCCGCAAGGCGCTGCTGGCGACGCTGTTCGGCGTGCCCGCCCTCGCCCTCGGCCTCTATGTCTGGGGCGGCATCCCGGAGATGCCCTCGGCCACCTTCGCCATGCGGGAGGAGGCGGCGATGCGGGACGAGCTGATCCTCGCCCAGCTGCGCGACCGCCTCACGCAGCTGCCGCCCAATACCGACCAGGCCCGGCAGGGCTGGGCGCTGCTGGCGAAGGCGGAGCGCGACCGCGGCAACCTGGTGGGCGCGGCGGATGCCTATCGCCGCGCGATGTTCGGCAAATTCGATGCCGAGACGGCGGCCCAGCTGGCGCAGGTGCTGCTGGAGGACGGGAAGATCGAGGATGCCGGGGCGCTGCTGCGCGCCGCCCTGCCGCAGGCGCCGCAGCATATCGGGCTGCGCTTCCTGGCCGGCATGGCGGAGGCCCGGGCCGGCCGCAACGACAGCGCCCGCGCCGCCTGGCGCGCCCTGATCGCCGATGCGCCGCCCGAGGCACCCTGGCGCGCCATGGTCGAGCGACGGATGAACGAGCTGCCCTGACGGGGCGGCCGCGCGGCGCGGTGGCCGCCGGCGCGGCCCATGCCGACGGCCGGATGGCATGGGCCGCGCCGGCGCTGCCGCCCCGGGCGGTCAGAACCGCAGCGGCGTCGCCTGCACCACCAGGGGCAGCGCCCGCACCTCGGCCAGTACCGGGTCGGGCAGCGGCCCATCCAGGCTCACCAGGCAGATGGCATCGCCGCCCGGGGCGGACCGGCCCAGGTGGAAGGTGGCGATGTTGATGCCGGCATTGGCCAGCACCATGCCGAAGCGGCCGATGAAGCCCGGCCGGTCCTGATTCGTGACATAGAGCATGTCGGGGGCGAAATCCGCCTCCACCGCGATGCCCTTGATCTCGACCAGGCGCGGCCGGGAATCCCCGACCAGGGTGCCGGCGACGCTCCGCTCGCCATCCTCGCTGGCGATGGTGACCCGCAGCAGGGATGCGTAGTCGCCGCGGCGCTCATGCACCGTCTCGGCGACCTCCATCCCGCGCTCCTTCGCCACCACCGGGGCGTTGACCATGTTCACCGCGCCCATCAGCGGCGCGAGGGTCCCGGCCAGCGCCGCCGCGGTCAGCGGCCGGCGGTTCAGCTCGGCGACATGGCCCTCGTACTCCACCCGGATCGACCGGATGGCGCTGCCGCGCGCCGCCGTCAGCTGCCCGGCCAGGGCGCCCAGCAGCTGCGCCAGCGCCATGTAGGGCTTGAGGCGCGGCGCTTCCTCGGCGGTCACGCTGGGCATGTTGATGGCGTTGGAGACGGCGCCGCTCAGCAGGTAGTCGGCCATCTGGTCGGCCACCTGCAGCGCCACATTCTCCTGCGCCTCGGCCGTCGCGGCGCCGAGATGCGGGGTGCAGACCACGTTCTCGAGGGCAAACAGCGGGCTGTCGGTCGCCGGCTCCTCCTCGAAGACGTCGAGCGCGGCGCCGGCGAGGTGCCCGGACTTCAGGGCGTCGTACAGCGCCGCCTCGTCCACCAGCCCGCCGCGGGCGCAGTTGATCAGCCGCGCGCCCTTCTTCAGCTTCGCCAGGTTCTCGCGGCTGAGGATGTTGCGGGTCTGCTCGGTCAGCGGCGCGTGCAGGGTGACGATGTCCGCCCGCTCCAGCAGCTCGTTCAGCTCCACCTTCTCGACACCCAGCTCCAGCGCCCGCTGGGCCGAGAGGAAGGGGTCGAAGGCCACCACCTTCATCTTCAGCCCGACCGCGCGGTCCGCGACGATGGAGCCGATATTGCCGCAACCGATGAGGCCGAGCGTCTTGCCGAACAGCTCGACGCCCATGAAGCGGTTCTTCTCCCACTTCCCGGCCTTGGTGCTGGCGCTGGCGTCCGGGATCTGCCGGGCGAGCGCGAACATCATGGCGATCGCATGCTCGGCCGTGGTGATGGCATTGCCATAGGGCGTGTTCATCACCACGACGCCGCGCTGCGTCGCGCTGGTGACGTCGACATTGTCCACGCCGATGCCGGCGCGGCCGACCACCTTCAGGTTCGGCGCGGCCTCCATCAGCTCGCGCGTCACCTTGGTGGCGCTGCGCACCGCCAGCCCGTCGAAGGGGGCGATGATGCCGCGGATCTCCGCCGGGCTGAGGCCCGGCCGGAACTCCACCTCGATCCCGCGCCGCCTGAAGATCTCGATCGCGGCGGGGGAAAGCTTGTCGGAGATGAGGACCTTCGGCATCACGCGGCCGCCGTCCTGCCATGCCGCTCCGCGGCGGGCGCATGCGCGGCTTCCACCTGCGCGAAGGCCCAGTCGAGCCAGGGCAGCAGCGCCTCGATGTCGCTGGTCTCCACCGTGGCGCCGCCCCAGATGCGCAGGCCCGGCGGCGCGTCGCGATAGGCGCCGGCATCCAGCGCCACGCCCTGCTTCTCCAGCAGCGTGGCGAGCGCCTTCGCCGCGGCCGCCTGCGCCTCGGCATCCAGCGCCTGGAACCAGGGCGCGACGATCTTCAGGCAGATGGAGGTGCAGGACCGCGTCGTCGGATCCTCCGCCAGGAACGCCGCCCAGGGCGTGCGCTCGACCCAGGCGGCGACGGCGGCGAGGTTGGCCTCCGACCGGGCGATGAGACCCGTGAGGCCGCCGACGCTCTCGGCCCAGCGCAGCCCGTCCACCGCATCCTCGACCGCGAGCATGGAGGGCGTGTTGATCGTCTCGCCCTTGAAGATGCCCTCGTTCAGCTTGCCGCCCTTGGTCATGCGGAAGATCTTCGGGAGAGGCCAGGACGGGGTGTAGCTCTCCAGGCGGGCCACCGCGCGGGGCGACAGCGCCAGCATGCCATGCGCCGCCTCGCCGCCCAGCACCTTCTGCCAGGACCAGGTGACGACATCGAGCTTCGCGTAGTCGAGGTCCATGGCGAAGGCGGCGCTCGTCGCGTCGCAGATCACCAGACCCTCGCGCTCCGTCGGGATGAAGTCGGCGTTCGGCAGCCGCACGCCCGACGTCGTGCCGTTCCAGACCATCACCAGGTCGCGCGTGCCATCGGCGTCCAGCCTCGGCAGGCGGCCGTAATCGGCCTTGATCACGCGCGCATCCGACAGCCTGAGCTGCTTGACGACATCCGTCGCCCAGTCGCCGGAAAAACTCTCCCAGGCCAGGATGTCGACGCCGCGGGCGCCGAGCATGGACCACAGCGCCATCTCCACCGCGCCGGTGTCGGACGCCGGGACGATGCCCAGCCGCCAGTCGGCCGGCAGGCCGAGTATGACGCGGCTGCGGTCGATCACCTCCGCCAGGCGCGCCTTCGGGTCCTTGGCGCGGTGGCTGCGGCCGAGCAGGGCGCCCGACAGCGCCTCCAGCGTCCAGCCGGGACGCTTGGCGCAGGGGCCGGAGGAAAACCGGGGATTCGCCGGGCGGATGTCCGGCATGCGGGCGCTGGCCGACCTTTCGGCCGCAACAGGGGTATTGGCCGGCCTTTCGGCCGCAACGGGGGTATTGGCCGGCCTTTCGGCCGCAACGGGGGTATTGGCCGGCCTTTCGGCCGCAACGGGGGTATTGGCCGGCCTTTCGGCCGGCGGGGGGGCGGCGATCGCCATGCGGGTGCTCCCTTCCAGAAGCGGATGCGTCCCGGTGGGGGGACGTGGCCCGCCGGCAGAGCTAATGCAGCCGCGCCGCGCTTGCAACGCCGGCCTGCATCGTCACCGCAGCAGCGACAGGATGCTGCCCGTGCCGGTCGCCGTGCCGCTGCCGGCCTGCGCCATGACGTAGCGCTGCGCCAGCTGCTGCAGCTTCTTCGGGTCCTGCAGATCCTCGAGCTTCAGGCGGCTGGTGATGGCGCGCGCCTGGGTCTCCACCGGCTGGACGGCGATCTGCGACGGCAGGCCGAGCGCGCCGGTGACCACCCGCCGCAGCACCGCATTGCCCAGGATGCCGAAGACATCCGTCTCCCCGGGCGCGTTCTTCAGGAAGTAGAGCGCGTCGGAGAGGCCGGCATTCCGGTCATCGAGCCCCTTCTGGTACTGGTACTGCAGATAGGCGTCCTTCAGCCTGGACGCGATGGCGGGGTCCTTCAGCCCGGCCAGCCCCTTCTCCCGCAGGTTCAGCGTGGCGGCGGCGTCGCTGAAGCGGCTGCCGAGATTGGCCAGCAGCCCGTTCGGGTCCTTGGGGTCTGCCAGCAGCGCCTTCTGCACCAGGCCCGGGAATTCCGCCTGGTCCGCCAGGCCGAGCGCCGGCAGCAGCACCGCCAGCACCCGCGGATCCTGCAGCGCCGCCTTCACGTCTCTGGCCTTGGCCAGCGCCGCGTCGAACTGCTTCAGCGCGGTGATCGTGACGGGGTCCTTCTTCTCCTGCGCGACGCCCCTGGCCTCGGCGCCCGGTGCCTGGGCGGCCTTCAGCGCGGCCAGCGCCGAGACGGCGTCGCCGGAGGATGTCGTGCTGGTCCCGCCGCCCAGCAGGGCATTGGCGAGGGAGAGGCTGATCTGGACCATGGCCACCGGCAGCCTGCGGCCGGGCCACTGAAATCCGGGTTAAGTCGGGCGGCCCGCGCCGCCGCGGGCCGTTCCTGCCGAAGGCCCCCTGCCGAAGGGGTGACGTCCCCCACCCCCCGGCGGGGCGGGCGCCGGCAGCGCTGCCCGGGCCCGCGGCGACCACACGGCCCGGCCGGCGCCGAGCCCGGTCGGCTCAGTCGTCGCGGTGCACGCGCTCCATGCGCTCATGCCGCTCCTGCGCCTCGATCGACAGGGTGGCGATCGGCCGCGCCTCCAGCCGGCGAAGGCCGATCGGCTCGCCGGTCTCCTCGCAATAGCCGTAGGTGCCGTTCTCGATCCGCTCCAGCGCCTGGTCGATCTTGGAGATCAGCTTGCGGGCCCGGTCGCGGGTGCGGAGTTCCAGCGCGCGGTCGGTCTCGACGCTCGCCCGGTCGGTCAGGTCGGCCTCGGTGATCCCGCCGACGGACAGGCTGGCCAGGGTCTCCCCCGCCTCCCGCAGCAGGTCGCCGCGCCAGCGCAGCAGCTTCTGCCGGAAGTATTCCAATTGCCGGGGTGTCATGAATTCTTCGTCGTCGGTCGGACGGTAGTCGGGCGGCAGGGTGATCAGCATCGTCTGGACGGCCCCATTCCGGTCCGGGCCCAGGGTCGTGCGACCCCGCCCCGAAGTTGGCCGGACCATACAGGCGCACGGTTAGGCAAGCCAAGGGGTTACGCCACCGCAAAGTGCTGAAAGCGAGGGGTTTTCATGCCCCTGACACGCCGCCCTTCCAGCCGCGCCGGGCCAGTTCCACCTTCGCGCGCAGGAGGATCGCGGCAACCGCGTCCCGCAGGATGGGATCGGCGGCCTCCTCCCCCGATTGCAGCGCGGCAAGGCGTGCCAGCGCAACAGGATCGGGTCCATCCCGGAGCAGCGCCAGCTGCAGGGACTGCAACTCTTGCAGGACCGACTCGGCCCGGCGCTTCGCCGCCTGGTCGCGGCCGGCGCGCTCGCCCCCCTCCTGCACCGCCAAAAGGGACAGGCCGACCGCCGCCGTGGACGCCGGTCCCTCGGCCTGCCCGGCCGCGGCCGCATCCCCGCCCGCCGGCAGGCTGAAGCCGCCGGCGGACCGGCCGGCGGCGCGCCCGGTCCGCACCGGGCCGCCCGCCGTGACCCTGCCGAGTTCGCGCATCCTGCCCTCCCCCCCTGCCCCCTTCTGCCGCCGGGCGGCAAACCCTGCCGGCCAACCCGGCAAGCCCCGCCGCCGAAGCCGGCCCAGGGGCTGGCACGCCGGTTGCGAATACCCCGGCACCTGCGGGACGGAGGGCAGCGTGGCCAAAAATGCTTTCGCAAGGGCGAAAACCGCCTTCGCGCTAGCGGCCAAGATTGCGCTGCTCTCCGTCCTCGGGGGCCTGCCGCCGGCCGAGGCGCAGCCGGTCCGCATCAAGGACATCGCCGATGTCGAAGGGGTGCGGGACAACCAGCTGGTCGGCTACGGCCTGGTGGTCGGCCTGGCCGGCACCGGCGACCGGCTGCGCACCGCCATCTTCACCCGCCAGACCCTGATCGGCATGCTCGAACGCCTGGGCGTCAACACCCGGGACAACGAGGCGCGGCTCGACACCCGCAACGTCGCCGCCGTCATGGTCACCGCCAACCTGCCGGCCTTCGCCCGCCCGGGCAGCCGGATCGACGTCGCCGTCTCGGCGCTGGGCGACGCCACCAACCTGCAGGGCGGCACGCTGCTGGTCACCCCGCTGCTCGGCGCGGACGGGGAGGTCTATGCGGTCTCCCAGGGCGCGGTCTCCACCGGCGCGGTGGCGGCGCGCGGCGCCGGCGCCAGCATCCAGCGCGGCGTGCCGACCAGCGCGCGCATCGCCTCCGGCGCCATCGTCGAGCGGGAGATCCCCTATGCGCTCGGGGCGCGCAATTCGCTGCGCCTCGCGCTGCGCAATCCCGACCTGACCACCGCCCGGCGCATCGCCAACGCCATCAACCGCGCCGCCGGCACCGGCCTCGCCGCGGCGACCGACCCGCGGACCGTGGCGCTGAACCTGAACGGCCGCGACCCGGTCGCCACCCTCGCCGAGATCGAGCAGCTCCGCGTCGAGCCCGACCAGATCGCCCGCGTCGTCATCGAGGAAGCCAGCGGCACCATCGTCATGGGCGCCAATGTGCGGGTTTCCACCGTGGCGATCGCCCAGGGCAACCTGACGATCCGCATCACCGAGACGCCGCAGGTCAGCCAGCCCAACGCCTTCGGCCAGGGCGAGACCGTGGTGGTGCCGCGCACCAACATCGAGGTGGACGACCAGGCCGAGCGGCGGGTCGGCGTGCTCCAGGGCGGCGTCACCCTGCAGGAACTGGTGCGCGGGCTGAACGCGCTCGGTGTCGGGCCGCGCGACCTGATCTCGATCCTGCAGGCGATCAAGGCGGCAGGCGCCCTGCAGGCGGAGATGGAGCTGCGATGATCCAGCCCCTGACCGCGGCGGAACGCGCCGCCGTCCCGCCGAAATTGCGCCAGGCCGCGCAGGCCTTCGAGGCGCAGGCGCTGGCGTCGCTGCTGAAGCCTGCCTTCGCCACGCTCGATTCGCAGCGCGGCGCCTTCACCGGCGGCGCGGCGGAGGCGCAATGGCGCCCGATGCTGGTCGACGCCATGGCGAAGGATGCCGTGCGGTCCGGCCAGGGCCTCGGCCTGTCCGACGCCATCCTGCGCGAATTGCTGCGCCGCCAGTCAAACACCGCCGATACGGAGACCTCGCCATGACGGAGATGATGGACTCGCTGCTCGCCGCCGGCCGGCGGCTGGCGGAGGCGCTGCGGGCGGAGAACGAGGCGCTCGCCGCGCTCGACCTGCCGCGCGCCGCCGGCCTGGCCACGGCGAAGGCGCAGGCGACCGACGCCTTCGCCGCCGCCTATGCCGCGGCGGCGAAGACCGGGGCGCGCGCGGATGGCGCGCGGCGGCAGGAGACGGAAGCGCTGACATCGCGCCTGCAGGCGCTGGGCGAGGAGAATCGCCGCCTGCTGCAGCGGGCCATCGCCATCCAGTCGCAGGTGATCGAGACCATCGCCGGCGCGGCGCTGCCGAAGGCGGCGGCGCCGGGCTATGGCCGGGCCGGGCGGCCGGCGGCGCCGCGCCAGGCGCCGGCGCTGGCGATGGCGACGCGGGCCTGACAGCCCGCGCCGGGA
>NZ_SMOA01000112.1 GCF_004353985.1 Paracraurococcus ruber
ATCACCAAGCTCAAGATGCTCCGGCGGCAGATGTACGGCCGAGGCAAGCTCGACCTACTGCGGGCGCGGCTGGTCGCACCGATAGCGGCGACGTAACCTGCACGAAACCTGCGCCAGAGCCGAAAAGGGCCCGTCCGCCAGCATCTCCGGCACGGGATGACCGAAGGACTCGGCGAGTCGCTGCGAATCGGTGCTACTATCGAAGCATGGAGCCCGTCGCCGAGTCGCCGCCCGCTGCGGCCGCCGCCCGCCTGCCCTGGGATTTCCACCCGGCGCTGACCGAGGAACGGCTGCGGGTCTGCGCCCGCATGCTGGCCAATGCCCGGCGCGACGCCCTGGCGATGGCCAGCTACGAGCTGGGCGACGACCCCTGGTCGGTCGGCTGCCGCGCCTTCGCCTTCGGCCGCCACCGGTTGAAGCGCGCCGCCGAGTCGGGCGAATACCCCTGGCTGGAGGTGCTGGACGACAGCGCGCATTTCGTCTTCGTCATCGGCAGCAACGGCCAGGGCGTGCCGGTGCGCTTCTACCGCGGCGCCGCCGACGACCCCACCGACCGCACCCTGAAGCGACAGGAGATCGAGGCGGAGCAGCTTTCCCTCGCACTCGGGGAGGAAGCGGCCGATGGCCTGGTCTTCCGCTTCGCGGTCGAGACCGGGGAAGGCGGCCGGGTGGACCGCGTGGTCTTCCTCGCGCTGCGCGGAGAGGACCGGGTGGAGTGCTTCTGGCCGGTGCCGCTGGAGATCCCGCCCGCCGCCGGCGCCACCGCCGAGCAGCTTCGGCTGATCGCCGATGACGGCTATGCCGGGCCGCCGGCCCAGACCGAGCCGGCGCCGCCCATGCCCGCGCCGCTGCCGCGGCGGAAGCCGATGGCGCCCATTTCCCGCCGCCAGGGCGGGCTGTTCTGAGCCGCTTGGCCGGGCGCTGACCGGCGCCCCGGGGTTGCCGCCTGGGTGCCCCCGGCGCGCCCGGGTCCCGGCCGGCCTCCATTCTCCAGGCGGGATCCTCCGCCGGCGTGACCGCGGCAGGGCGCGGATCCGCGCCTCAGGCCACTTCCCGAAGCGACTCGCATGGTCGGGCGACCCTGCGAGCGCGCCCCGGCCCGGAATCGCCGCGCGGCGGCCGCCCACGCGGGCGCCGCGGCGCCCGCCCTGCAGCGCCTGCGCCCTGCCTTGCGACCGGTGCGGCGCACCCTGTGTGCCATTGCTGCCGGCGCCCCCCCCCGCGCGGCGGGGACCCATGCGGGGCCGGGCCATCCGGCAATCGCAACCGGCCGCGATCTGCTCTATCGTCGGGTTTCCCTGTTTTTGCTACGGTTGCGGTCAGGCGTGCAACCCAGACGAGCGATCCCGGTGGTGGATAAGGCCGGCGCGGATGCCGCGATGCTGCTGCTGGCTGGCCTGGACCCCGGGTCCGAGGCGGGGCGGGAACGTGTGCGGCTGGCGGTCGAGATGTTCGGCCTGGCCTTCTTCGAAACGGACCTCGCCGCGGGCAAGGTGACGGTCACGCCCAATGCCTTCGGCCTGTTCGGGCTGCCCGTCCCGCCGGTGCTGACCGTGGACCGCGCGCCCTTCTGGGACCGCTACCATCCGGAGGACGCCGCCTGGGCGCGCGAACGCTTCGCCGCCGACCTGCGCGGCGAGCGCGGCCGGGACGATTACTGCGAGCGCGTGCGGGTGATCCGGCACGATGACGGACGCATCCGCTGGATCGAATTCTCGGGCCACATGTTCGGCCGGCCGGGGGCGCGGACGCATATCGTCGGCATGCTGCGCGACGTCACCGACATGGTGGAGGCGGAGGAGCGGCAGCGGCTGCTGCTGCGGGAAGTGGCGCACCGGTCCAACAACACCCTGGCGGTGGTGCAGTCGCTGATCCGCCTGACCCAGGGCGCGACGGTGGAGGAATACCGGAAGGGGCTGCAGGCCAGGCTGCTCTCCCTCGGCCGGACGCATGCGCTGCTGCCCGGCGTGGCGCATGGGCTGACCGACCCGGCCGCGGTGGTGCGCGGCGAGCTGGCCGCCTATGCCGATCACCTGGAGGCGGCGATCGGGCCGGTGCCGCCGCTGGCGCCGCATTCGGTGCAGCCCGTGGCGATGATCCTGCACGAATTGGCGACGAACGCCGCCAAGCATGGCGCCTTCGCCCATCCCGATGGGCAGGTGCGGCTGGCCATGGGGATGGAGACGGGCGATGTCGTACTGCGTTGGACGGAGCGCGGCGGGCCGGTCGTGGCGATGCCGACGCGGCGCGGCACCGGCATGGCGGTGATCGGCGCGCAGGCCCGGCAACTGGGCGGCACGCTGGAATTCCAATGGGCGATCGACGGGCTGGTGCTGGAATTGCGCGTGCCGCCGGAACGCTGGGCCGGCCTCGCGGGTGCATCCGCCCCGGCCTAGAGCAGATCCCGGCCTGCGGAGCGGCGCGGATCGCGGCGCGGCGCCCTCGCTCGCCACGCCAGGGCGCCGCGGGGCGCGCCGATGCGGGGGCGCGGCGCGATCCGCCCGCATCCGGCGCAGGCCCGGCCGCCGCCCTTGGTCGAAGGCCCGGGCGGGGTCCCGGCCATGGCCTGGACGGGATCGTCACCCGCCCGGCCGGGCCCACCCCGACCGGATCACCCCTGGCGCGGATAGGTCTGGTCGCGGATCTGCTCCAGCCAGCGGGTCTCGATCCCGTCCGGCGAAAGCAGCGTGGTCTCCGCATGGTCGGCGTGCAGGCGGTGGACCAGCGTGCCCAGCAGGCGCTCGCCCGGCAGGCCGGCCTGCATCTCGGGCTCCACCAGGAAGGACAGGGCGGGCGCCCAGGCGAATCGGGCGGCGCCGCGCATCTCCTCCCGGTACAGGTGCAGGTGGCCGGACGCGACCAGGCGCAGCCCGGGGTGGGACAGCAGCGGCGCCAGGGTCGGGCGGGCCTGGGGGGGCACCGACCAGTAGTCGAAGCTGGGGTCGTCCGGCGCCGTCACGAAGGCCGGCTTGTGCAGGAAGACCGCAAGCCGCCGGTTGCCGGCGCCGGCCGCCGCATCGGCGATGAAGGCGGCCTGCTGCGACTCATCCGGCAGGCCGCTGCCCATGATCTCGGTGTTCAGGCCCAGCACGCGCCAGCCCGGCTGGTCCTGCATCCACCAGTCCGGCCCGACCGTCAGGCGGAAGCGCGCCAGGCGGGTGGCGTTCACCGGCTGGTCCGGCATGGTGCGTGGATGGCTGCCCGTGTCGTGGTTGCCGGGAATGGCGAGGACCGGCGCCGGCAGCCGGCGCAGCAGGGCGACGGCGAATTCCAGGTCTTCCGTGCTGTCGGCGCCATCCAGGGAGAGGTCGCCGCTGGCGACGACCAGTTCCGGCTGATGTGCCTCCGCCCATTCCTGGATCAGGGCGAGGTTCCGCCGGAACAGCGCATTCCGCGGCGAGAGATGCGCATCGGAGATCTGCAGGATCGTCGTCATCGGCAAACTCGAGGTTTCCAAAGGCCCTTCGGCCTCTGGTGGGGGTGCGCGAGGGGGCAATACCCCCTCGCTTGCACGGTCAGGCCCGGCGCGGCAGCAGCCGCCGGACCTCGGCGGCCATGTCCGGCAGCACCTGGTCCGGTGTCGCCCGCTGTTCCACAACCCGGGCGATGTTGTCCACCATGGTCTGCGTCACCCGCACGCTGTTCGCCCCGGGAAAGGCATACCAGGGAATGGAGATCGGCACCTGCCTGACGGCGGCCGTGTAGAGCGGGTTGTCGCGGTAGAAGGCGCCGAGGAAGCGCGGGTCGTCGATGGCGATCTGGTTCATCGGGACGTAGCCGGTGTTCTGCACCATCAGCGCCGTACCTTCGGCGCTGGTGGAGAAGCGGAGGAATTTCCAGGCCGCGTCGCGCTTCGCCGGGTCGCGCGCGGTCAGCATGCCGGCGGCGCCGCCGGTGGGCAACCGGCCCTTCGCCGCGTCTATCACCGGCATCGGGCCGGTGCGCAGGGCGAAATTGCTGCCCACCTGCTGGATGGTGCCGCGCACCACCGCGGTGGTCCAGTAGAACAGGCCGAGCTTGCCGGCGGCGAAGGCCTGCTGCGCCGCCTGGGTGGAGAGGTTGGCCATGCCGCCCTGCTTCACCATGGCGTCGATCAGGCGCAGGCTTTCCAGCCCTTCCCGCCCGGCGAAGGCGATGTCGCGCTCGTCCTTCGTCAGCATGCGGCCGCCATGGCCGAAGAGCAGGGCGGAGAACATCCAGTCGTCGCCCGACCAGCGGAAGAACATGCCTTCGTTGCCGTCGCCCAGCGCCTTGATCCGCGCCGCCAGCCGGATGTGGCCGGCCCAGTCCGTCGGCATGGCGTCCGGGTCGCCGCCGGCGCGCCGCACCAGGTCGGCGTTGTAGTAGGTGATGGGGTTGGACGCGGCATAGGCCAGGCCGGACTGGAAGCCGCCGAAATGCGCCAGCGCCAGGATGCCCGGCGTGTAGCCCAGCGCCGCCGGATCGCCTTCGGCGCGCAGCAGCGGCAGCAGGTCCTGCGCGATGCCGCGTTCGGCGAACAGGCGCAGGCGGTTGAAGCCCTGATAGGACAGGTCCGGAAGCTGGTTGGTGGCGGCCTGCCGGAGGATGAGCTGCATGCCCTCCTCGTAATTCGGCGTCGTCAGCCATTCGATGCGGATGTTCGGCTCGCGCTTTGCGAAGGCCTCCGCGATGGCGTCGTAGCTTTCCTTGAAGATGAAGGGCTGCGCGTAGTGGACGGTGATGGTCACCGGCGCCTGGGCACGCACCACCGGCACGGCGAGCGCGGCGGGCAGCGCCAGGGCGGCACGGCGGGAAAGCGCGAAGGGCATGCGACGGGTCTCCTCTATCCCTTGAGGCCGGTAGTGGCGATGCCTTCGACGAAGCGGCGCTGCGCCAGCAGGAAGGCGAGAACGAGGGGAAGCGTCATCAGCACGGCGGCCGCCATCATGGCGCCGAAATCGTCGCCGGCCTCTTCCGAGCGGAATTGCAGCACGCCGAGCGCCGGGGTGGCGCGGGCATGGCCCTGCACCACGATCAGCGGCCAGAACAGGTCGTTCCAGTGCGCGACGACGGAGAAGATGCCGAAGGCCGTGGCGGCAGGCCAGGCATTGGGCAGGATGACGCGCCAGACGATGGACCATTCGCCCATGCCGTCCAGCCGCGCCGCGTGCAGCAGCTCGTCCGGCAGGGCGCGGAAGAACTGCCGGAACAGGAAGATGGCGAAGACCGAGATGGCGAAGGGCGCGATCAGCGCGGCGTAGCTGTTCAGCAGCCCGATCTCGCTGAAGGCGACATAGAGCGGCAGGGCGGGGACATGCGGCGGCACCAGCAGGCCGAGCATGACGGCGCCGAAGGCGATGTCCCGCCCGGGGAAGCGCAGCTTGGCGAGCGCATAGCCGGCGGGCACGGCGAAGAGCAGCTGGAAGAAGAGGATGCCGCCGCAGACGATCACGCCGTTCCAGAGGTATTGCGCGACCGGCACGCGCGCCAGGACCTTGCCGTAGTTCTCCACGCCGGCGAAATTCTCAGGCCAGAGCGCGAGGGAGGCGCGGAAGATCTCGTCCAGCGGCTTCAGGCTGGCGGCGGCCATCCAGAGATAGGGCGAGAGGAAGACCAGCCCCAGCAGCGCCAGGACAAGCAGGCGGATCGCACCCGGCAGCAGGCTGCCGCGCGGAGTCACGCCTCCGGGCCCTTCGGCCCTCCCGCGATCCGCCGGCATGCGGCCGCGCGGATTCACGCTTCCGGGCCCTTCGGCCCTCCCGCGATCCGCGCTAGCCATAATGCACCCGCCGATCCAGCACCCGGGTCTGCAGCGCCATCAGCGCCAGCACCACCACCAGGAAGACCAGGGTGATGGCGGCGGAATAGCCGAGCCGCAGATAGGTGAAGCCTTCCTGGTACATGGTCCAGAGCAGGACCTCGCTCGCCTTGTTCGGCCCGCCCTGGGTCAGCACCGCCACCGTGTCGAAGACCCGCAGCGCCCGCACCAGGCTGATGACGACCACGAACAGCGTGGTCGGCCCCAGCAGCGGCCAGGTCACCAGCCGGAAGCGGTCCCAGGCGCCGCGCGCGCCATCCACCGCCGCCGCCGCGTACAACTCGCGCGGGATGGCGGTGAGGCCCGCCATGAACAGCACCATGGTGAAGCCGATATTCTCCCAGATGCCGATGGCCGCGAGGCTGAGCAGCACGGTGTCGGAGGAGGAGAGCCAGAAGGGCGTCGGCAGGCCCAGCGCGCGGAGTTCCGCGTTCAGCGGCCCGATGGTCGGGTGCAGCAGGTACTGCCAGGCCGATGCCATGGCGACCGACAGCGACACCACCGGCAGGAAGAACACCGCGCGGAAGAAGGCGCGGCCGCGCGCCCCCGCTTCCACCAGCAGCGCGAGGCCGAGGCCGCCGAGCACCGAGGCGGGCGCGACGATCCCGACATAGGCGAGCGTGTTCCGGGCCGATGTCCGCAGGCCGCGATCGGTCAGCATGTCCGCGAAATTCGCCAGGCCGATCCAGGCCGGCGCGGCGGCGCCGAGTTCGTAGTCGGTGAAGGCCAGCAGCACCGTGGCCAGCGTCGGCAGCAGCAGCATGGCGAGGAAGGCGATCGTCGCCGGCAGCATCAGCGCCCAGCCGGCCAGCGCTTCCATGGCGCCGGCGGAGAGCCGCGGCCGGGCCGCGGTGCCGAGGGCGAGCGACATCAGGCGTAGGCCGCGACGCCGGCGGGCGCGGTCGGCAGGCGCGCGCCATCGGCGCCGAACAGCAGGGCGCGGGCGGGGTCGAATTCCAGCGCCAGCCGCTCGCCCGGCGCCACGCGGCCGGGCGAAGCGGGGTCGAGCCGGGCGACCAGCGGCGCGCCGTCCGGCAGGTGGCGGGCATGCAGCAGCAGCCCGTCGCCGAGGAATTCCACATGCTCCGCCGCCACCGGCAGGCCCTGCGCCGCCGGCCGCAGCGCTTCCGGCCGCAGCGCCAGCGTCACCGGGCCGGGCGCCCGGGCGCGCAGCCCGGTGGCGAGGCCGGCGACGCGGACCTGGCCCCCGGCATCCGCCTCCGCCGCCAGGGTGTTGATGCGCGGGCTGCCGATGAAGGCGGCGACGCGCAGATCGACCGGGTCGGCATAGATCGCCTCGGGCGGGGCCACCTGCAGGATGCGGCCGCCCAGCATCACCGCCACGCGGTCGGCCATCGTCAGCGCCTCCGCCTGGTCATGCGTGACGTACAGCGTGGCGGCGCCGGCGCGGCGATGGATCTCCACGATCTCCCGCCGCGTCTGCACCCGCAGCGCGGCGTCGAGGTTCGACAGCGGCTCGTCCATCAGGAAGGCGGCGGGGCGGCGGATCACGGCGCGGGCCAGCGCCACGCGCTGCCGCTGCCCGCCGGAAAGCTGCGCCGGCCGGCGATCCAGCAGGGCGGAGAGGCCGAGCGGTTCGGCGACCCGCGCCACCTCCTGTGCGATGCGGGCCCGCGCCGCCCGCGCGCCCGGCAGCAGCGCGCCCGCCAGCGGCAGGCGGTGCCAGGCCGGCAGCCCGCGCATGGTCAGCGGCACGGCGATGTTCTGCCGCACCGTCAGATGCGGGTAGAGCGCGTAGGATTGGAAGACCATGGCGACGTCGCGGTCGGCGGGGCGCAGCGGCGTGACATCCCGCGCGCCGATGCGGACCTGCCCGGCATCCGGCCGCTCGATGCCCGCGATGATGCGCATCAGCGTGGTCTTGCCGCAGCCGGAAGGGCCGACCAGCGCGACGAACTCGCCGGCCGCGACCTCCAGCGTCACCTCGGCCAGCGCCGTGGTGGCGCCGAACCGCTTGCCGATGCCCGCGACCGCGATGCCGCCCACTGCCCGCCCCTGCCCGATCCCGAGGCGGGCTTACGCAGGCCCGGTGATGCCCGCGTTGCGGTCCGGTGAAGCTTTCATGTCACCCCACCGGCTGGCGATGCGGCTGCCGCCGGTGGCGGCGTGCCGTGGCTAGGCCATGACGGCGCCAGCCCGGGGCAAGTCCGGGGGCAAGGACGCGGCCGGCACCGCCGCCGCCGGTGGCTGGCCGGGATGCTGCTTGGGTTGAGGGGGGATGCCCGGCGGGAGAAGCCGGGCAGGGCCAGGCGCGCGCGGGATGGCCCGGACGGGGATGCGTCCGGGCCGCCATGGCGCGCCGCCATGGCGCGTCAGGCGGTACGGTCGCCGCCGCCGGTCAGCGCCGCCTGCGCCGCCGCCAGCCGGGCCACCGGCACGCGGTAGGGCGAGCAGGAGACATAGTCGAGCCCCGCCTCCTCGCAGAAGGCGATGGAGGCGGGGTCGCCGCCATGCTCGCCGCAGATGCCGAGCTTGAGGTCGGGCTTCACGCCGCGGCCCTTTTCGGCCGCGATCCTGACCAGCGCGCCGACGCCGTCGGGGTCGATGGAGACGAAGGGGTCCTTCGGCATGATCCCCTTCTCGACATACAGCGGCAGGAACTTGCCGGCATCGTCGCGCGACAGGCCGAAGGTGGTCTGCGTCAGGTCGTTGGTGCCGAAGCTGAAGAAGTCGCCGACCTCGGCGATGCGGTCGGCGGTCAGGCAGGCGCGCGGCAGCTCGATCATCGTGCCGACATAGTACTCGATGGTGCTGCCGCTTTCGGCGAAGACCTCCTGCGCCACCTTGTCGACCTGCGCCCGGGTGATCTCCAGCTCCCGCCGGGTGGCGACCAGTGGGATCATGATCTCGGGGACCGGCGCCTTGCCCGTCTCCTTGGCGATGGCGACCGCCGCCTCGAAGATGGCGCGGGCCTGCATCTCGTAGATCTCGGGGTAGGAGATGCCGAGCCGGCAGCCGCGATGGCCGAGCATCGGGTTCGCCTCGGACAGGTCCTGCGCCCGCCGCTTCATCGCCGCGACATCGGTGCCGAGCGAGGTCGCGACATCCGCGATCTCGGCATCCGAGTGCGGCAGGAATTCGTGCAGCGGCGGATCCAGCAGCCGGATCGTCACCGGCAGGCCGGCCATGATCCGGAACAGCTCGGAGAAGTCCTGCCGCTGGAAGGGCAGCAGGCGGGACAGCGCTTCCCGCCGTCCGCTCTCCGTCTCGCTCATGATCATCTGCCGCACCGCGCCGATGCGGGACGGGTCGAAGAACATGTGCTCGGTGCGGCAGAGGCCGATGCCCTCGGCGCCGAACTTCCGCGCCGTCTCGGCGTCCAGCGGCGTCTCGGCATTGGTGCGCACCTTCAGGCGGCGCACCTTGTCGGCCCACTCCATCAGCGTGGCGAAGTCGCCGGACAGCTGCGGTTCCACCATCGCCACGGGCCCGATGAAGATCTCGCCGGTGGCGCCGTCGAGCGTCAGCGTCTCCCCGGCGCGGACCACCTGGCCGCCCGCCTGAAGCGCCTGCGCGCCGTAATCCACCGTGACGCCGCCGGCGCCGGCGACGCAGGGCCGGCCCATGCCGCGGGCGACCACCGCGGCATGGCTGGTCATGCCGCCGCGGGTGGTCAGGATGCCCTTGGCGGCATGCATGCCGTGGATGTCCTCGGGGCTGGTCTCGATGCGGACCAGGATCACCGCCTCGCCCTTCGCCGCGCGCGCCTCGGCCTCATCGGCGCTGAACACCACCACGCCGCTGGCCGCGCCGGGGGAAGCCGGCAGGCCCTTGCTCAGCAGCTTGCGCGGCGCCTTGGGGTCCAGCGTCGGGTGCAGCAGCTGGTCCAGCGCCGCGGGATTCACCCGCTTGATCGCCTCCGCCTCGTCGATCAGGCCTTCCCGCGCCATGTCCACGGCGATCTTGAGGCTGGCGGCGGCGGTGCGCTTCCCGTTGCGGGTCTGCAGCATGTACAGCTTGTTCTGCTGCACCGTGAACTCGATGTCCTGCATGTCCGCATAGTGCTTCTCGAGCGTCGCGCGGACCTGGACGAGCTCCTGGTAGGCGTTGGGCATGGCGGCTTCCATGCTGCGCTCGCCCGGCTTGGCCCGCGCCTCGCTCATCGGCTGCGGCGTGCGGATGCCGGCGACCACGTCCTCGCCCTGGGCGTTGATCAGGTATTCGCCGTAGAAGATGTTCTCGCCGGTGGACGGGTCGCGGGTGAAGCAGACGCCGGTCGCGCAATCCTGGCCCATGTTGCCGAAGACCATGGCCTGGACGTTCACCGCCGTGCCCCAGCCCGCCGGGATGTCATGCAGGCGGCGATAGGTGTTGGCGCGCGGGTTCATCCAGCTGCCGAAGACGGCGCCGATGGCGGCCCAGAGCTGGTCCTGCGGGTCCTGCGGGAAGGGCTGGCCCTTCACCTCGGCCACCATCCCCTTGTAGCCATCGACCACGCGCTGCCAGTCCTGCGCCGTCAGCTGCGTGTCCTCCACCGCGCCGGTGTCGAGCTTCACATGCTCGATGATCTCCTCGAACCGGTGATGGTCGATGCCGAGCACGACGCTGCCGAACATCTGGATGAAGCGGCGGTAGCTGTCCCAGGCGAAGCGCGGGTCGCCGGAGGCGGCGGCCAGGCCTTCCACCGTCTGGTCGTTGAGGCCGAGATTGAGGACGGTGTCCATCATCCCCGGCATGGACACGCGGGCGCCGGAGCGGACGGAGACGAGCAGCGGCTTGTGCGTGTCGCCGAAGCGGGTGCCGACCGCATCCTCCACCCGCTTCAGCGCGGTGCCGACCTGGTCCTTCAGCTCCTGCGGATACTGCTTGCCGTGGTCGTAGTAGTAGGTGCAGACCTCGGTCGTGATGGTGAAGCCGGGCGGGACGGGCAGGCCGATGCTGGCCATCTCGGCCAGGTTCGCACCCTTGCCGCCCAGCAGGTTGCGCATCTCCGCCTTGCCCTCGTTGTGGCCGGCGCCGAAGCTGTAGACCCACTTGCTCATCGGCGATGTTCCCCTTGCGACCCGCCCGGCCGCCCCGTGACACGCGACAGCGTGACCAGGGCGTTACCACACGGGAGGTTTATCAACCCTCGATTTTCGAAACATCCGCGACCGCGTCCATGGCGGCGCAGAGCGCGTGCAGCAAACGCAGGCGGTTCCGGCGGAGTTCCGGGTCCGGATCGTTTACCACGACCTGGTCGAAGAAGGCATCCACGGGCGCGCGAAGGCCGGCCAAGCCTTCCATCGCGCCAAGGAAATTCTCGGCCGCCAGGGCGTCCCGCACCACGGCGGTGGCGGCGGCAACCGCCTCGGCCAGGCTGCGCTCGGCCGGCGCCGTGAGGCGGGCCGGGTCCACCGGCCCGTCATGCGGCCCATCCTTGCGGTTCTCGATCCGCAGGATGTTGGCGGCGCGCTTGTAGGCGGCCAGCAGGTTCGCGCCATCCGCGGTGGCCAGCATGCGCGCCAGCGCGTCGGACCGGGCGAGCAGGCGCACGAGGTCGTCATCCGGCGCGGCGCCGAAGACCGCGGCGACGATGTCGTGCCGCGCGCCCTCGGCGCGAAGCTGGACGCGCAGGCGCTCGGCGAGGAAGTCCAGCAGGCCGGCGGCGAAGGCCGCGACCATCGGCGGGTGCCGCCCGTCCTTCGGCGGCTGCCAGCCGGATTTCATCGTCTCGGTCGCCACCGCCATGCCGAATTCCGGGCTGGCCGTGGCGCCGGTGGCCTGCGGGTAGAGGAAGAAGGCCTCCGCGACGAGATCGGCGAGGCCGAGGCGCAGCCCGTTCTCCCGGATGATGCGGATGACGCCGAGCGCCGCGCGCCGCAGCGCATAGGGATCGCCCGAGCCGGTCGGCCGCTCATCCGCCGCGAAGAAGCCGGCCAGCTGGTCCAGCTTGTCCGCCAGCGCCACGGCCACCGCCACGGGTTCCCGCGGCACCGCATCGCCGGGCCCGAGCGGCCGGTAATGCGCGCCCACCGCCTCCGCCACGCGCGCATCCTCCCCGCCATGCAGCGCGTAGTAGCGGCCCATCACGCCCTGGAGTTCCGGGAATTCGCCCACCATGCCGCTGGCCAGGTCGGCCTTGGCCAGCTTCGCCGCGCGCTGCGCCAGCGCCACATCGGCGCCGACCAGCGGCGCGATGAGGCCCGCCAGCCGCTCCAGCCGCGCCACCCGCTGCCCCTGGGTGCCGAGCCTGGCGTGGAACACCACGCTGTCGAGCTTCGGCAGGAACTCCTCCAGCCGCTGCTTGCGGTCCAGGTCCCAGAAGAACCGCGCATCGGACAGCCGGGCGCGCAGCACGCGCTCATTGCCCGCGATGATCGCGCCGCCGCCATCCTCCGGCACGATGTTGGCGACGATGGCGAAGCGCGGCGCCGGCTTCCCGCCCGGCTCGCACAGGGAGAAATAGCGCTGGTTCACCCGCATGGTCGTCCGCATGACCTCGGGCGGCAGGTCCATGAAGGCGGCGTCGATGCGGCCCAGCAGCGGCACCGGCCATTCCACCAGCCCCGCCACCTCGGCCAGCAGGCCGCGGTCCGGCACCACCTCCAGCCCCTCGGCCGCGGCCAGGCGGGCGATGCCCTCGGCGATGATCCGCTCGCGCTCGGCGGCATCGGCGATGACGCAGCGCTCGCGCAGCCCGCGCTCGTACTCGGCGAAGGACCGGACGGCGAAGGGCCCGGTGCCGGCGAGGACGCGATGCCCCTCGGTCAGGTCGGCGGCGGCCAGGCCATGCGCGGCATCCTCGCCGCTCGCCAGCGCGAAGGGCACCGGCTTCCCGTCGAGCACGCAGAGGATGCGCTGCAGCGGCCGCACCCAGGCGAAGCCGCTGGTGCCCCAGCGCATGCTCTTCGGCCAGGGGAAGCCGCGCAGCAGCGGCGGCAGGGCGGCGGCGATCAGCGCCGCGGCCTCGATCGCCTGGCCGGGCTTGTGCAGCACCCAGAACTGGCCTTCCTGGACAAGCTGGTCCCGGGTGGCGCCATGCTTGCGCAGGAAGCCGTCCAGCGCGGCGTCGGGCGCGCCGATGCGCGGCCCGCGCTCCTCCTTCCCCGCCGTCTCGGCGCGCGCCGCCATCTCCCCCAGCGCGGCGATGCGGCGCGGGCCGGACAGCGGCTTCGGCGCCTGCGTCATCAGCGGCGCCAGCGCCTTCTGGAGCAGTCCGCAGAAATCCTCGGCCGCGCGGGCCTGCATGCGCGCCGGGATCTCCTCGGAGAAGAGCTCAATCAGCAGTTCCGGCATGGACTAGATCGCGGCCTTTACGTCGGTCTTCGAGAAATCGGCGCCCTTGAACAGCAGCGGCGCGCCGCGCTGCTTCGCCAGGGCATAGGCGAAGCAGTCGCCCAGGTTCAGCCCGGCCGGGTGGCGGCCCTTGCCGAAGCGGCGCCAGCCCTCCCGCGCCAGGCGCGCATGGTCGGCGGTGAAGGGCACCACCTCGGGCCGCATCACCTCCAGCAGCGCGTCCAGCTCCTCCGCCATGGCAGCGCCCGCACGCCCCTCGCTCACGATCGCGGCTTCCACCAGCGTCGGTGCCGCGATCGCGACGCTGTCGGCCGCGCCGATCGCGTCGATGAAGGCCTGCGCCTCGGGCTCGCGGAACAGGATGGCGACGATGGCCGAGGTATCGACGATCACAGCGGCAGCCCGTTCTCGTCGTACAGGTCGCGGTGGTCGCTCGTCACGCCCGGCGGCACCAGCTTCGACGCCCGCGCCGCGATCTCCATCATGGCACGGACCTTGGCGTCCCGCTCCGCCTCGCGCCGGGCGAGCTTCTCCTCCACCGCCGCCCGCAGCGCCGCGGTCACGGTGGTGCCCATCTGCTCGGCCAGGCGCTTCGCGTCGGCGATCAGCTTCTCGTCCTTGATGTTCAGCTGGCCCATGCGAGCCCTCGGGTAGAAGCCGTTCGGCGCATTCTACCCTACCCGCCCCCGGCGATCCACGTCTCGCAACAGCCCTTCGCCAGCGCCCGGACCCGGCCGATATAGGCGGCGCGCTCGGTCACGCTGATGGCGCCGCGGGCATCCAGCAGGTTGAAGCGATGGCTCGCCTTGATGCACTGGTCGTAGGCCGGCAGGGCCAGGCCCTTCGCCAGCAGCGCGGCGCATTCCTCCTCGGCGTCCTGGAAGTGCCGGAACAGCTTCCCGGTGTCGGCGAACTCGAAATTATGCGCGCTGAACTCGACCTCGGCGCGGTGGAACACGTCGCCGTAGGACACGCCCTGGCCGTTGAAGTCCAGGTCGTAGATGCTCTCGACGCCCTGCAGGTACATCGCCAGCCGCTCGAGCCCGAGCGTCAGCTCGCAGCTCGGCACCTCGCAGGGGATGCCGCCGACCTGCTGGAAATAGGTGAACTGGGTGATCTCCATCCCGTCGCACCACACCTCCCAGCCCAGGCCCCAGGCGCCCAGCGTCGGGCTTTCCCAGTCATCCTCGACGAAGCGGATGTCGTGCACCTTGGGGTCGAGCCCGATGGCGCGGTAGCTGCCCAGCAGCAGGCTCTGCGGGTCGGCCGGGCTCGGCTTCAGGATGACCTGGTACTGGTAGTAGTGCTGCAGCCGGTTCGGGTTCTCGCCATAGCGGCCATCGGACGGGCGGCGGCTGGGCTGCACATAGGCGGCCTTCCAGGGCTTCGGCCCCAGGGCGCGCAGGGTGGTCGCCGGATGGAAGGTGCCGGCCCCCACCTCCATGTCGTAGGGCTGCAGGATGACGCAGCCCTGCGCCGACCAGTAGGCATGCAGCCGCAGGATCAGTTCCTGGAAGCTCGGCGGCCTGGCGCAGTCGGGCGCCGCGGCGGGGGCGGGCGGCATGGGGACGGTCTCCATGCGGGCGGCTTTTGCCATGCCGGGCCGGCGGAACATAGTGGGGGCTGCCGCGTCGCAGCCGCGCAAGCAGGGGAGCAACCGGATGACCGGGACCGAAGGGCTGATCCGCGCCTATTTCGACGCCTTCAATGCCGGCGACCGGCCGGGGATGCTGGCCCTGCTGGCCGAGGACGTGGCGCATGACGTGAACCAGGGCGGGCGGGAGGTGGGGAAGGACGCCTTCCGCGCCTTCCTCGCCCGGATGGACGACGCCTATCGCGAGCACCTGACGGAGATCGTCGTGATGGTGGACGGCACCGGCAGCCGCGCCGCCGCCGAATTCGTGGTGGAGGGCGAATACCTGCGGACCGATGCCGGGCTGCCGGCGGCGCGCGGCCAGCGCTACCGCCTGCCGGCCGGCACCTTCTTCGCGGTGGCGGCGGGGCGGATCACCCGCGTCACCACGCATTACAACCTGCAGGACTGGATCCGCCAGGTCGGCGGCTAGGGCCTGGCCGCAGGGGGCTGCGACGCATCCCGGCGGGTCCTTCCCATCCTGGCGGGGCGCAGGCGGGGCGCATCGCAACCCGCGTGAGAACCCGGGGCGCGGCCGACCAGGCAGCGGCGGCCTCGCCGATGCAACCGGCCCTGGGCGGCCGGCCGCAGCCCGACGCCCGCCGCCCGTCAGGGCGCGAGCTTGTTCCGCAGCGCCGTCACCCGCGCCCGCAACTCCTCCAGCTCGGCCGCGTCGCGGCCCATGCGGTCCACCCATTCCGGCCGATGCGCGGACGCCTTGCGGCGCAGCGCCCGCCCGGCCTCGGTCAGGCGGATGCGCACCTGCCGCTCATCCTCCGGGCAGCGCTGCCGGGTGACGTAGCCGGCCGCTTCCAGCCGCTTCAGCAGCGGGGTCAGGGTGTTGGATTCGAGGAAGAGCCGCTCGCCGATCCGGCCGACCGTCTGCCCGTCCTCGGCCCAGAGCACGACCATGACCAGATATTGCGGATAGGTCAGCCCGACCGCATCCAGCATCGGCTTGTTCGCCCGCACGACCGCCTGCGCCGTCGAATGCAGGGCGAAGCAGAGGAAATCGTCGATATCGAGGGGCGTCCCCTCCGGCGTGCCGTCCGTCGTCATCCCACGCCTCCCTGCCATCCCGGTCCGGACCCGCGCGCGGCCGGGACCGCGCCCTTCGGCCGCATCGCCCCGCCATCGCCGCCCGGGGGCGGATCGCGGCGCGGCGCCCATCCGCTGTAACACCGAAGGCCGCCCGCGGTGCAGTGCGGCCGCCCGCGGCGACCGTGCATCATGCGGCGCCCAATAGATCGTACACGACTCAATCGATCACGAGTTTCCTGCATGGCTGCCATGCCGGATTATAGATCGTGCACGATGCAATCGCCCGGTATCAATACCGCCAAGCCGGGATGCCCCAGCGGCCACCGGCCACAAACAGGCCAGACACAGGAGAAGACAGCATGATCCGCAACGCCCTGTTCGCTTCCGCGATCACCCTTGCCGCCCTCGGCACCGCCCAGGCCCAGGATGCCGGCCCGCGGCTGGTCGGCGGCGGCGCCGATGCCACGGTCGCCTATGCCGCCCCCAGCCCGAACCGCGCCGGCGGCGGCCTGGCCGCCATCACCGGCGGCGCCCAGGACCAGAGCCTGTCCTATGCCAGCGGCGCCACCCAGCGCCCCAGCGGCCTGGTCGGCGAGGTGGTGGGCGGCGGCGAGAACCGCCAGCTCGTCTACCGGCCGCTGCCGGCGGCCACCCGGCTGGTGGCCGGCGCCGGCGCCCGCCAGGGCGGCTGAGCGGCCAGCGCGGGGTCGCTGGCACCCGCGGCGTGAACCCGCCCCGGCCGCCCGGCGCCGCCACGATGCGGCGCCAGATTCCGGACGCGATCCGCCCGGCGGTCGCGGAGGCCGGACGGATGGCGGCGGTCGGCCGCCCCCGCAGGCGCGCGCTGCCGCATGGCGCCACTCGGGCG
>NZ_SMOA01000113.1 GCF_004353985.1 Paracraurococcus ruber
GGCGGCGGCGCGATGCTGGGGAATGGCGAGGCGCGCATCCTGCCCGCCCCGGCCGGCATGGCCGGCAATGGGCGGGGGCTGGACGCCTACCGCGCGGCGCCGATTCCCGTCGCCGGCCGGTCCATGCTGCTGCTGCCGCCGCGGCGGTCCTGAGCCGGGGCCGCCACGCCGCCAGGCTGGGCCGGCGCCCTGCCGCCGGGGCAGGCCCCGGCGGCCACCACGGGCCGGGTCAGCGCATCGGCCAGGAATACATCAGGCCGCCTTCGGTCCAGAGCCGGTTCAGCCCCCTCTCCAGCCCGATCGGCGTCTTCGGGCCGAGATGCCGCTCGAACAGCTCCCCGTAATTCCCGATGGCGCGGATGGCGTTGAAGGCCCAGGCGGGGTCGAGCTTGAGCGCCTGGCCGAGCACCGGGTCGGCGCCCAGCAGCCGCCGCACCTCGGGGTTCTGGCTGGCCCGCCGCTGCTCCTCGGCATTCCCGCTGGTGATGCCCAGCTCCTCCGCCTGGATCAGCGCGCTGACCGTCCAGCGCACCACGTCGAACCATTCCTGGTCGTCGCGCCGCACCACCGGGCCATAGGGTTCCTTGCTGAAGCGCTGCGGCAGGATGACGAAGTCGCCCGGGCGGGTGAACTGGCTGCGCAGCGCGGCAAGCTGCGTCGCGTCCGTCCCGATGGCGTCGCAGCGGCCGGCCTGCAGCGCCTGGGCATTGTCCTGCATCCTTTCCTGCAGCAGCGGGGTGAAGCGCAGGGTGTTCGCGCGGAACCAGTCGGTGGTGACCAGCTCGTTCGTCGTGCCCGGGGAGAGGCAGATGGTCATCCCATCCATTCCCTTCGGCTCCGTCACGCCGGCATCCTTGCGGACCATGAAGCCATGGCCGTCATAGAGGTTCACCGTGACCATGCGCAGGCCGAGCGTGGTGTCGCGCGTCATGGTCAGGGTGGTCTGGCGGATCAGCACGTCGATCTCGCCGGATTGCAGCGCGGTGAAGCGCTGCACCGCGGTCAGCGGCACGAAGCGGACCTTGGCCGGGTCGCCATACAGGGCGGCGGCGACGGCGCGGCAGAGATCCGCATCCATGCCGCGCCAGGTGCCCTGGCTGTCCGGCAGGGAGAAGCCGGCGACGCCGACATTGACGCCGCAGTTCAGCGTGCCGCGGGCCTTGACCGTATCGAGCGTCTGGCCGGCCCGCGCCGGCCCGGCGGACAGGAGGCCGAGCGCGAGCAGGCCGGCCGCGAGGGGGAGCAGTCGCCGCATCAGCGGATGGGCGACCAGGGCACGGGCTTCAGGATCATGGTGTTCTGCGCCTTCAGCGCGCCGAGCCCGCCGGTCGCCTTCTGGAACTCCGCCCAGCCCGGATCGGCCATCATCGCCGCCCGCCGCCGGTCGCGGTCGCCCAGCGAGGAATAGGCCCAGGCGAAGACCGCCTGGTTGATCGGCCCGCATTCGGTCACGCAGAAGAACAGCAGCTGGCCGAGCAGCCGGTCCTGCACCGGCTTGCCGAGGCTGCGATAGGCGTCGATCCAGGCGTTGATCCGGCCCGGCTCGAAGTCATAGGTGCGGTGGTCGACGACCATCTGCGTGCCCTCGATCTTCCGCTCGAAGGGCTGGCCGACCTTCTGGATCGGCGAGAAGTCCACCGTCTTCATCAGCTTGGCTTCCTGCATCATCAGCGGCGCGTGCGGCCGCGTCGCCTCCAGGAAGCGCTGCCAGTCGGGATCGGCGTCGCGCCGCTTCAGTCCTTCCTCCCGCGCGTCGATGTCGTCGAAGCCGCGGATGAAGAGCACGCGGTTGATCTGGCCGAATTCGACCGTGAACATGCCCATGAGCGGCGTCAGGGTGCGGGAGGAGGCCGGGCCGCCGATCTCGCCATAGGCCTTCAGCCACATCGGCAGCTTGCCGGGATGCGCGGTGTAGATGCGCTGCTCGATGAACATCGGTTTTCTCCCTCCCCGAACGGCGCCCGTCGGCGCCGGCCGGAGTGGGGCATGGCGCGCCGCGCGGGTCAATCCGGCGGGCCGCGGCACGGCCCGCGCCCGGCCTCGCTCGAGCGCTGCCGGTCGCGGCGTCGGGTCGTTGCCCCGACGGCACGGCTTTACCGGATGCTCATGCCCCGCAGCGTAGGGATGGCCTCGACCGGGCTTCGGGAGAGCGGGCATGGGCAGGCTGGCGCTTTGGCTGCGGGACCTGCGCATCGCCGCGAAGGTGATGATCGCGCTGGCGCTGATGGCGGCCTCCGGCCTGGGGGCGAGCTGGTATGCGGCCAGCCGGATGTCGGCGGTGGATGCGCATTACCGCACCCTCCTTGCCTCGGATGCCGCAGCGGCCCTGATGCTGGTCCGGGCCAATGTCGCCCTGGTGGATAGCGGCCGCCTGCTGAACCTGATGATCGCCACGCCCGAACCCGACCGCATGCAGGCGGTCCAGCAGGAGATGGCGGCGGCGCGCAGCCTGACGCGGGAAAGGCTGGAGATCGCGCGCGCCGCGATGCCGGCCCTGGGCGCGGATATCAACGCGGTCGAGGCCGACTTCCAGCGCGCCATCGACATCGCCGCCGGGATCGAGCAGGCCACGCTGGCGGATGACAATGTGACGGCGATGCGGATCCTGCGCGAGCAGTACTTCCCCTTGGCATCCGCGAGCCGGTTCCGGCTGCGCGACATGTCGGTGGCGACCGAGGAGGCGATGCTCCGCCGTGGCGAGGCGCTGACGGCGGAAACCGCCGCGACGCGGCTGCAGGCCATGCTCGCTGCCGGGCTGGGGGCGGCGTTGTCCACCGCCATCGCGCTCGCGCTCATGCAGTTCGGCGTCTCGCGCCCGGTCGGCCGGCTCTGCGAACGGATGCTGGCCCTGTCGCGCGGCGACAAATCCTCCGCCATCCCCGGGATGGGTCGGCGCGACGAGGTCGGCACCATTGCCGGCGCCGTGGAGCTGTTCCGCCAGGCCGCGCTGGAGAAGGACCGGATCGAGGCCGGGGCCGCGACCGAGCGTTCGGCCCGCGATCGGCGGCAGGCCGCCATGGACCGCCACACCCAGGATTTCGGCGCCTCGGTCTCCGGCGTCATGACGACCCTGGGCGATGCCGCCGAGTCGATGCGCCAGGCTTCGGCCGAGATGGCCCAGGTGGCAGGCCGGACGGGGGAGCGCTGCGCCGGGACCGCCGATGGCGCGGCGCAGAGCGCCCGCGACCTCGGCACCGTCGCCTCGGCGGTCGAGCAGCTGAGCGCCAGCGTCGCCGAGATCTCCCGCCAGGTGGCGCAGGCGGCGGCGTCGGTGCAGGACGCGGTGGGTCGCGCCCGCGCCACGGATGCCACCGTGCGCAGCCTGTCCGAGGCGGCGGGGCAGATCGGCGAGGTGGTGCGGCTGATCAGCGACATCGCCGGCCAGACCAACCTGCTGGCCCTCAACGCGACGATCGAGGCGGCCCGCGCCGGCGAGGCCGGCAAGGGCTTCGCGGTGGTGGCGAGCGAGGTGAAGGCATTGGCCGGGCAGACCGCCAAGGCGACCGAGCAGATCGCCAGCCAGGTCGCCGCCATCCAGGCCGCGACCACCCAGGCGGTCGGCGCGGTGCAGGAGGTCAGCTTGGCGATCGGCCAGGTGGACGAGGTCGCCTCGGCCATCGCCGCGGCGGTCGAGGAGCAGGGCGCCGCGACGCGGGAGATCGCCGCCAGCGTGCAGACCGTGGCGCACCAGAACGAGGCGACGACGCGGTCCATGCAGGAAGTGTCCGGCGAGGCGGAGTCGGCCGGCGAGGCGAGCCGGGAGGTTTTGACGGCGGCGGACAAGGTTTCCCGCGTCGCCGGCGAGCTGCGCGAGGAGGTGGACCAGTTCCTGGCCGCCATGCGCAGCGACGACGGGGAACGGCGCCGCTTCGAGCGGATACCCGCCGGCGAGGCCCGGGCGGTCCTGCGGCCGCGCGGCGGCGGGTCGGACACCGCGGCAGAGATGCTGGACATCTCGCGCGGTGGCCTGGCGCTACGCTGCGGCCTGGTCCTGGCAGCCGGGACGGAGATGGAAATGGACCTGCCCGGCGCGGGCGGACCGGTGGCGGCGCGCGTGGCGCGCGCGGCAAACGGCATCCTGGCCCTTGCCTTCCGGCAGGACCCCGCCACGCTGCAGCGGGTGGACCGGGTGATGGACGGGCTGACGGCACGCGCCCGGGCGGCATGACCGCGATGGTGAGCCGGGTGGGATTCGAACCCACGGCCACGAGATTAAAAGTCCCGTGCTCTACCAGCTGAGCTACCGGCTCCCACGCCGCGGCGGCGCGCGGGAAAAGCGCGCCGCGCGGTGAAAGTCAACCGCGGCGGTCAGCCGCCGGGGGGCTACCCGGCCGGCTGGTCGGCGGCGATGCGCGCCTTGATCAGCCGGTCCGGGCCCTGGACGATGCCGTTGCCGCCGGTGCCGCGCTTGATCTTGTCGACCGCCTCCATGCCGGCGACCACGCGGCCCCAGATGGTGTACTGGCCATCGAGGCTGGCGGCCGGTGCGAACATAATGAAGAACTGGCTGTTCGCGCTGTTGGGGTTCATGGTCCGCGCCATGCCGCAGGTGCCGCGCACGAAGCGCGCCTTGCCCGGCGGGCTGAACTCGGCCGGCAGGTCCTCGTAGCCCTGCTCCCGCGCGCCGCCGGTGCCGGTGCCGGTCGGATCGCCGCCCTGGGCCATGAAGCCCTCGATCACCCGGTGGAAGGGCGTGTTGTCGTAGAAGCCTGCGCGGGCCAGCGTCTTGATGCGGTCCACATGCTGCGGCGCCAGGTCGGGCAGCAGCTCGATGGTCACCGGCCCGTCCTTCAGCTCAAGGATCAGGGTGTTCTCGAGCTTCGGGTCGGGCTCGGCCGGCGCCGCGGCCGCCGGCGCCGCTTCGGCCGCGGGCGCCTCGGTCGCCGGGGTTTCGGCCGCGGTCGCCTCGATCGGGGGCTCGCCCGGGACTTTCTCGGGGTTGCCGGCTTCGTCGCTCATGCCAATGCGTCCTTGTGTGAGGGGGGTCAGGCGGTGGCCAGGCGGGCGCGCAGCAGCCGGTCCGGGCCGCGCACCAGGCCGTTGCTGCCCGGGTCGCCGCGCTTGATCTTGTCCACCGCATCCATGCCGGCGACCACGCGCCCCCAGATGGTGTATTGCCGGTCGAGGCTGGGCGCCGGCGCGAACATGATGAAGAACTGGCTGTTCGCGCTGTTCGGGTTCTGGCTGCGGGCCATGCCGCAGACGCCGCGCAGGAAGCGGTACTTGTCGGTGAACTCCGCCGGCAGGTCGGGCAGGTCGCGCGCGCCGCCGGTGCCGGTGCCGGTCGGGTCGCCGCCCTGGGCCATGAAGCCCTCGATCACCCGGTGGAAGGGCGTGCCGTCGTAGAAGCCGCGCGTCACCAGGGTGGTGATCCGCTCGACATGCTGCGGGGCGACATCCCGCAGCAGCTCGATGGTGACCGGGCCGTCCTTCAGCTCGAACACCACCCGGGAGGCTGGTGCCTGGGCCTGGGCGGAACGCAGGAAGGCAGGGGCGCCAAGCAGGGCGAGGCCCGCGAGATGTCGTCGCAACATGGGGGAAGACTCCGTCCTGGGGGCAGCGCTCAGCCCGGCGCCGGGTTGCGCACCCGGGCCAGCGTGCGTTCCAAGGTCAGCTTCGGCACGAAGGAGGAGACATCGCCGCCAAGCCGGGCGATCTCCTTCACGAAGCGCGAGGAGATGAACTGGTTCGTCTCGCTCGCCATCAGGAACACCGTCTCGATGTCGTGGTCCAGGCGGCGGTTCATGCCGGCCATCTGGAACTCGTAGTCGAAATCCGTCACGGCGCGCAGGCCGCGGATGATCATGCTCGCGCCGACCTCCTGCGCGAAGCCGACCAGCAGCCCCTCGAAGGGCCGCACATCGATCTGGCAGCCGGTCCGCCGGGCGATGGCGTCGGTCTCGGCGCGCACCAGTTCCGCCCGCTCCTCGAGCGGAAAGAGCGGGCCCTTGCCGATGTTCATCGCGACGCCGATCACCAGCCGGTCGAGGATGCGGGCGGCACGGCCGATGACGTCGATATGCCCGTTCGTCACCGGGTCGAAGGTGCCGGGATAGAGGCCGACCCGCTCAGGCATCGGGGGGCGATCCCGTCTCGACCGGCGGCTCGGTCGCGGCCAGCGCGCCCGCCTGCGCGGCGCCGCTGTCCGGCCCGGCCTCGCCCTGGTCGTCGACGACCGGGAAGCAACTCGTCACGCGCTCACCCTCCCCCAAGCGGAGCAGCATGACGCCCAGGCTGCGGCGTCGCGTCAAGCGCACCTGGTCGGCCGGCAGCCGGATCAGCCGGCCGGTATCGGTCACCAGCATGACATCGTCGCCCGGCCGCACCGGGAAGGTGGCCACCACCTCCTTGCCCGTGCGCTTCGAGAACAGCATCCCCTCCAGCCCCTGCCCGCCCCGGCCGGTGATGCGGTAGTCGAAGGCCAGGCTGCGCTTGCCGAAGCCGCCATCGGTGATGGCGAGGATGATCTCCTCAGCCTCCTCCAGCTCCTTCGCGCGTTCGGGGGAGAGGGTGATCTCTTCGGCCGCCTCCTCGCCCTCCTCGCCGGTCGAGGGCACGGCCTCCGCCTCCTCGGCGCCGCTGCCGTTGCGGCGGCGCTGCGCCGCCAGGCGAATCGCCGCCTCGCGCTCGGCAGGCGTCGCCTCGACATGCCGCAGCACGGACAGCGCGATCACCTCGTCGCCCTTGGCCAGCCGGATGCCGCGGACGCCGCTGCTGTCCCGCCCGGCGAAGACCCGCAGCACGTCGTCGGTCGCCTGGAAGCGGATGGCGCGGCCGTTGCGCGTCGCCAGCAGGACGTCGTCGCCCTCCCGGCAGGTCTGCACGCCGATCAGCGAATCGCCGTCCTCCAGCTTCATCGCGATCAGGCCGGCGGCGCGGACATTGCGGAAATCGGAGAGCTTGTTGCGCCGGACATTGCCCGAGGCCGTGCCGAAGACGAGGTGCAGCCCTTCCCACAGGCTCTCATCCTGCGGCAGCGGCAGCACGGCGGTGATCTGCTCGCCTTCCTGCAAGGCCAGCACCTGGCGCAGGCTGCGCCCCTTGCCGGTGGCACCGCCTTCCGGCAGCTGCCAGACCTTCTCGCGGAAGGCCATGCCGCGGCTGGTGAAGAACAGCACCCATTGGTGGGTATGCGCGATGAAGCTGCGGACGACGACATCGTCCTGCCGGGTGGAGGCGGCGCTGCGGCCGCGGCCGCCGCGGTTCTGCGCCCGGAAGGTGTCGAGGCCGGTGCGCTTGACATAGCCGTCGCGCGTCAGCGTCACCACCATGGTGCCCGGCTCGATCAGGCTCTCGTCGTCGACATCGGCGATGCCGTCGACGATCTGGGTCAGCCGCGGCGAGGCGATCGCGGCGCGCACGGCGCGCAGCTCCTCGGCCATCACCTCCATCCGGCGCGGATGGCTGCCGAGGATCTCCAGCAACTCGCGGATGCGGGCGGCGATCTCCTCCAGCTCGGCGGTGATCTTCTCCCGCTCGAGGCCGGTCAGGCGGTTCAGGGTCAGTGCCAGGATGCCGCGGGCCTGGGCGTCGGTCAGGCGCACCGTGCCTTCCGGCGTCACCAGGTTGCCGGCATCCTCGACCAGCGCCAGCAGCACGCCGATATCGCCCGCCGGCCAGTCGCGCGCCATCAGCGCGGCGCGCGCCTCCACGCCGTCGCGGCTGGCGCGGATCAGCCGGATGACCTCGTCGATATTGGCGACCGCGATGGCCAGGCCGATCAGCAGGTGGCCGCGTTCCCGCGCCTTGGCCAGCCGGTAGCGGGACCGGCGCAGGATCACCTCCTCGCGGAAGGCGATGAAGGCCTTCAGCGCGTCGATCAGCCCCATCTGCCGCGGCCGGCCGTTGTCGAGCGCGAGGAAGTTGACCGGGAACGACGTCTGCAGCTGCGTCATGCGGTAGAGCTGGTTCAGCACCACCTCCGCCGTCGCGTCGCGCTTGAGCTCAATGACGATCCGCATGCCGTCGCGGTCGCTCTCGTCCCGCAGGTCGGAGATGCCCTCGATCGCCTTGGCGCGGACCAGCTCGGCGATCTTCTCGATCAGGTTCGCCTTGTTGACCTGGAAGGGGATCTCGGTGGCGATGATGGCCTGGCGGCCGCCGCGCATGTCCTCGATCTCGCAGCGCGCGCGCAGCGGGATGGAGCCGCGGCCGGTCTCGAAGGCCGAACGGATGCCGGCGCGGCCGAGGATCAGCGCGCCGGTCGGGAAATCCGGCCCGGGGATGATCTTCATGAGCTCGGGCAGCGGGGTGTCCGGCTCCGCGATCAGCGCCAGCGCCGCGTCGATCACCTCCCCCGGGTTGTGCGTCGGGATGTTGGTCGCCATGCCGACCGCGATGCCCTGCGCGCCGTTCACCAGCAGGTTCGGGAAGGCGGCCGGCAGGACGCGCGGCTCATGCTCCGATTCGTCGTAGTTCGGCTGGAAGTCGACGGTGTCCTCGTCGATCCCCTCGAGCAGGGCGGAGGCGGCGCGGGCCAGGCGCACCTCCGTGTAGCGCATCTGGGCCGGCGGGTCGCCGTCCATGCTGCCGAAATTGCCCTGGCCGTCGATCAGCGGCACCCGCATGGAGAAGGACTGCGCCATGCGGACCATGGCGTCGTAGATCGCGGCGTCGCCATGCGGATGATACTTGCCCATGACGTCGCCGACCACGCGGGCCGACTTCCGGTGCGGCTTGTCCGCGGTGTAGCCGCTTTCCTGCATGGCATAGAGGATGCGGCGATGCACCGGCTTCAGCCCGTCGCGCGCATCGGGCAGCGCGCGCGAGACGATCACGCTCATCGCGTAGTCGAGGTAGGAGCGGCGCATCTCCTCCTCGAGGGTGACGGGCACGGCATCCTCGGGGCGGATCCCGCCGCCGCCGTCGGTCGTATCGCTCACGCTGTCCACTTTCCTGGCCACCGGCGGTCCCGGCCTGCATCGCCGGGCGCCGCGCGGATTGCCGCAGGGATCGAAGGGACCCCGGCATCATCCCTCCATTATAGTGATTCGGCCGCCTTGCGGCAAACCGCACCAGCATTGGTTGCAATGCCCCAGTCCGGTTGCAGAATAGATCAGCAGAACACGCGGCCGTGCATTGATTTGACCATGAGTTGCTCAATACACCGGTCACACCTATGTGGAGTTGCATAGTGTGAGAAAAGACCAGGCAGGAGGTTGTCGTCCCGGATGATCGCTCAACCATCCCAGACCCACCCGGTGCGCCGCCGGGACGCAGCGCCCTGCCCTGTCGCCTCGGCCAACTCACAGGATTCCGCAGCATGACGTCCGGCCATCCGAATACCGTCCCCCCCGCCTGGCTGGCGGCGCTTCCCGCTGGCTGCACCGCCCGCCCGCTGGAGGGCGCGCGCTGGGGGCAGCTGCTGATGCCGCCCGCCCTGCCGCCTTCTGCCGCGCCGCAGGGCCAGCTGCGCCTGGTGCTCTTCGCCAGCTTCTGGATCGGTCAGGCGACGCTGCAGGCCGCGCTCGCCTATCAGCGGCGCTTTCCAGAACGTCTCAGGATCGTCGGGCTGGTGACAGACGATCCGGTGAGCCCGCAGGCCCGCATCAGCCTGCGCAAGCGGGCCTGGTCGATCATGCCGCCGGCGGAGCGGCTGCAGGTCAAGCTTGGGCTGCTGCGCACCGCGCTGGCGGCCGGCATCCCGGTCTATACCGGCGAGATCAAGACGCCCGGCTTCCGCCAGGCGCTGGGGCAATGGCGGCCGGATGCGCTGGTGACCTGCGGCTTCGGCCAGGTGCTCGACCGGCCGATCCTGGATGCGCTGCCCTACGGCGCCTACAACTGCCATCCGACGGATTTGGCGAATGGCCATGGCGCCGGGCCGTCCCCCTGGGACGACATGGTGACGCGCGGCGTGTTCCATACGGTCTGGTCGGTGCACCGGATGATCGAGCAGGTGGATGCCGGCCCGGTGATCGGCCAGTCGCCGCCCATCCATGTCGGCGATGCCTCGGGGCGCCTGATCGCGGATGCGCGTTGCTTCTTCTACAAGGTGGTGCCGGGCGTGGCGCCGATGATCCTGCGGCTGGTGGACAGCCTGGCGGCGCGCCGGGGCACGGGCCGGCCCGGCCTGCTGCAGGCCATCGACATCCCGGGCGCCGTGTCGCCGGCGCTGCGGGCGCGCCTGGCCGCGCCTGTGGCCATCGGCTGGCAGGACCTGACGATCCCGGTGCCGGGCGAGGCGGACTTCGCCGCGCTCCATCCGCCGATGGTCGAGGACATGGCGGCGGCGGGCTAGAGCAGGTCCCGATCAGGTGGAAGCACATGATCGGGTGACAATGCCCGTAGACTAGAAAGGCTGGAGCGGTTGGCGTGAGCCATGGCGAACGGACGCCGCTCCAGTGTCCTGCCCGCGCAGTTCGCAGCCACTGGCTGCGAAGGCAGCGGATCAGCAGGCCACTGCCGACAAAGGCGAGTGATCCGAACCGAAGTTCGCCGCCAGTGGCGGCAAACTTCGGCTTCGGGGCACCAGGCCGGGACGCCACCGGGCGCCAAGGCGCTGCGGCGGCAGCCGTCCGGGTTCCGCCTGAGGGAGGCCCGCCACGGGCGGGAACCGGGCACGGCGCGAGAGCTGCCCCCCGTCGCGCCAGGCCGTGCCGCCCGCCTGAAAGGGACGGTCTGGCCAAAGGCCCCGGCCTGTCCCTCCGGCGCGAATCACTACGGCCGGCGCGGCCCCTCTCCGGCATGATCCGGGTTACCCTGCATGCCAGGGTGGACGCGCGGGCCGCAGCCATGGCCCGCGCGACGCGGCCGCGTCAGAAGGGAATGTCGTCGTCCAGGTCGGCGCCGCCCTTGGGCTTGCTGTCCCACCCGCCGCCACCGCCACCGCCACCGCCACTCCGGCCACCGCCGCCGCTGCGCTCCCCGCCGCCATAGCCGCCGGAGGAGCGGCCGCCATAGCCGCCACCGCCGCCGCCTTCCCCGCCCTCGCCGCCGCCGCCGCGGCCGTCGAGCAGCGTCAGCTCACCCTTGAAGCGGCCGATCACCACCTCGGTGATCTCCCGCTCCTGTCCGTCCTTGTCGGTGAATTTGCGACTCTCGAGCGCGCCTTCGAGATACACCTTGCTGCCCTTGCGCAGGTACTTCTCAGCGATCTCGCCCAGCTTCTCGTTGAAGATGGCGACGCGGTGCCACTGCGTCTTCTCCTTCCGCTCGCCGGAGGCGCGGTCGTTCCAGCTCTCGCTGGTGGCGACGGAAAACGAGACGACCTTGCCGCCCGACTGCATGTTGCGGGCTTCCGGGTCACGCCCCAGATTGCCCACCAGGATCACCTTGTTCACGCTGCCGGCCATGCCGCCCAACCCCTGGATTCCAGCGGACAGCATACCGGCTGGCCCCCGCGGGAACCAGCCTGGGCGCATGCCGGGGACCTGACGAGGCCCCTTCCCGCCGCCCGAATATGGTGGCATCCCACCAAGAACACAATGCGAACCTGGGCTGCGGCCCGGGCCCCTGGAGCGACCCCGATGGCCAGCATGCCTGCCCCTGTGGCGAACCCCCTTGCCGCCGGCCAGATCCGCATCCGGGGCGCCCGCACCCACAACCTGAAGAATCTCGACCTCGACATCCCGCGCGGCACGCTGACGGTCATCACCGGCCTGTCCGGCAGCGGCAAGTCGTCGCTCGCCTTCGACACCATCTATGCCGAGGGCCAGCGACGCTATGTCGAGTCGCTGTCGGCCTATGCCCGGCAATTCCTGCAGCTCATGCAGAAGCCCGACGTGGACAGCATCGAAGGGCTGTCGCCGGCGATCTCCATCGAGCAGAAGACCACCAGCCACAACCCGCGCTCCACCGTCGGCACGGTCACCGAGATCCATGACTACATGCGCCTGCTCTGGGCGCGGGTCGGCGTGCCCTATTCGCCCGCGACCGGATTGCCGATCGAGGCGCAGACTGTCTCCCAGATGGTGGACCGCGTGCTGGCCATGCCGGAAGGCACGCGGCTGCTGCTGCTGGCGCCCGTGGTGCGCGGCAAGAAGGGGGAGTACCGCAAGGAGCTGGCGGAGTGGCAGCGCCGCGGCTTCGAGCGGGTGAAGGTGGACGGCACGCTGGTGACGATCGCCGAGGCGCCGAAGCTCGACAAGAAATTCAAGCACGATATCGAGATCGTGGTGGACCGCATCGTGGTCCGCGACGGGATCGCGCCGCGCCTGGCCGACAGCTTCGAGACCGCTCTCGCGCTGGCCGACGGCATCGCCTATGCCGAGAATGCCGACACCGGGGACCGCACGGTGTTCAGCGCAAAATTCGCCTGTCCGGAATCCGGCTTCACCATCGAGGAGATCGAGCCGCGGCTCTTCTCCTTCAACAGCCCGCAGGGCGCCTGCCCCACCTGCGACGGGCTGGGCACGCAAAGCTTCTTCGACCCGCAGCTTGTCGTGCCGGACGAGCTGCGCAGCCTGGCGGAAGGCGCCGTCGTGCCCTGGGCCGGCGCGCAGTCGCCCTACTACGACCAGACCCTCGAAAGCTTGGCGCGGCACTTCAAGGTGCAGACCAGCACCCCTTGGGCGGAGCTGCCGGCCAAGGTGCGCAAGGCCATCCTCAGCGGCACCGGCGAGGAGGTGGTCGTCCTGCGCTACAAGGACGGGCTGCGCGCCTATGACGTGAAGAAGCCTTTTGAGGGCGTGCTGCCCAACCTGGAGCGGCGCTTCCGCGAGACGGACAATCCCTGGGTCCGCGAGGATCTCACCCGCTACCAGGCGGAGAAGCCCTGCGACGCCTGCAAGGGGTTCCGCCTGAAGCCGGAGGCGCTGGCGGTGAAGGTCGCGGGCAGCCATATCGGCGATGCCTCCACCCTTTCCATCCGCAAGTCGCGGGAATGGTTCGCCGGCGTCATGGCAACGCTGACGCCGCAGCGGCAGGAGATCGCGCGGCGGATCCTGCGGGAGATCGAGGAGCGCCTGCAATTCCTGGTGGATGTCGGGCTGGACTACCTCTCGCTCGGCCGTTCCTCGGCGACGCTGTCGGGCGGCGAATCGCAGCGCATCCGCCTGGCCTCGCAGATCGGCAGCGGCCTGACCGGCGTGCTCTATGTGCTGGACGAGCCCAGCATCGGCCTGCACCAGCGCGACAACGAACGCCTGCTCGCCACGCTGCGGCGGCTGCGCGACCTCGGCAACACCGTCCTGGTCGTCGAGCATGACGAGGACGCCATCCGCGCCGCCGACCACCTGGTGGATATCGGCCCCGCCGCCGGCGCCGGCGGCGGCCGCGTCATCGCCCAGGGCACGCCGGCCGAGGTCGCCGCCAACCCCGCCAGCCTCACCGGCGACTACCTGGCCGGCCGCCGCCGGATCGAGGTGCCGGAGGCCCGCCGCAAGATCGACCGCAAGCGCCTGCTGAAGGTGGTCGGCGCCCGCGGCAACAATTTGAAGGACGTCTCCGCCGAATTCCCGCTGGGCACCTTCACCTGCGTCACCGGCGTGTCGGGCGGGGGCAAATCCACCCTGGTGATCGAGACGCTTTACAAGGCCGCGGCGCGCCGGCTGATGGGCGCGGGCACGGTGCCGGCGCCGCACGAGAAGCTCGACGGCCTCGACCAGCTCGACAAGATCATCGACATCGACCAGTCGCCGATCGGCCGCACGCCGCGTTCCAACCCGGCGACCTATACGGGCCTGTTTGCCCCGATCCGCGACTGGTTCAGCGAGCTGCCGGAAAGCCGGGCGCGCGGCTACAAGCCCGGCCGCTTCAGCTTCAACGTGAAGGGCGGCCGTTGCGAGGCCTGCCAGGGCGACGGCGTCATCAAGATCGAGATGCACTTCCTGCCCGATGTCTACGTCACCTGCGATGCCTGCAAGGGCAAGCGCTACAACCGCGAGACGCTGGAGGTGAAGTTCCGCGGGAAGAGCATCGCCGACGTGCTGGAGATGACGGTAGAGGAGGGCGTGGAGTTCTTCTCCGCCGTGCCCGCCATCGCCGAGAAGCTGCGCGTGCTGAAGGAGGTCGGGCTGGGCTACATCCATCTCGGCCAGCAGGCAACGACGCTGTCGGGCGGGGAGGCGCAGCGCATCAAGCTCTCGAAGGAGCTCTCCCGCCGCGCCACTGGCCGCACGCTCTACATCCTCGACGAGCCGACCACCGGCCTGCATTTCGAGGATGTGCGCAAGCTGCTGGAGGTGCTGCATGCGCTGGTCGAGGCCGGCAACACCGTGGTGGTGATCGAGCACAACCTCGAGGTCATCAAGACCGCCGACTGGATCCTGGACCTGGGGCCGGAGGGGGGCGATGGCGGCGGCCGCATCGTCGCCGCCGGGACGCCGGAGGAGGTGGCGGCGACCGAGGGCAGCCATACCGGCCGGTTCCTCGCGCCGCTGCTGGCTGCGCCGGCGCCGGCACGGCGGCGCAAGCGTGCCTGAGGCGCCCTGCCGGCGCAGGCCGCGGGACGCACCGGCGCCCGGCAGGTGATCCGCCGGCGCGACCCGGACCTGCGGCGCAGGCGGGTTCCGGGTTGAGCCGCCTGGCGCCGCGCCGCCGTCGCGGCCTGTGGCGAGGCAGCGCGGGCATGCCCGGGGCGTAACCCCCCGCCCGTCCCGTGCGATGGAGTTGGGTGCCGGGAACCACCGGTCCGGGAGCCGCCTCCGATGCCTGTCCGCGCCGCCGTCACCCTGGGACTGATCCTGGCCTTCGCCCCGCCGGCCGCGGCCGAGCCGCCGCGGATGGTGCAGTCCTCGCCGGTCGCCCGCAGCGCCATGGACGGGTCGCGGCAGGAGATCTGGGTGCGCTTCGACCATCCGGTCGACCACAACACCTCCCGGCTGCTGGTGCTGCAGGGCGGTTCGCTGGTCCGGGCGCTGCACCCGCGGCTCGACGCCTCGCCGGATACGCTCTACGCCCTGGCCGGCAGCCTGGCACCGGGCGAATACCTGCTGCGGTGGGAGGCTAGGTCCCGCCGCACCGGCGAGATGGCCGAGGGCAGCCTTCCCTTCACCGTGCGGTAGCGCCGAGGACAGCCGGACGCCCTGGCCTGCCGGGCGGATCGACGGCGCGTGCCTGCGTGCAAGCGCCAGGTCCATCACTCTCTACGCAACGGCTGGGACACGCTGGCCGAGCGTCGCGGTCTCCGGCGACACGGATGGGAGATCTGCTCAGCCGGCGAAACATCGCGTCGGAAAATCTTACAACCGCAGGACCCTCGCGATTACGTTAAATGCAAGTCTTTGAAATTACACTGTCTCACCAGTTGGCACGCTTCTTGGATTTGTTCTTGCACTTACCGCAAATCGCAGGAGCATCCCATGTCCCTCCGCACCACCCTCCTCGGCCTGGCCCTCGGCGTCGCCCTCGCCGCCCCGGCGACGGCCGCCAACCTGGTGGCGAATGGCAGCTTCGAACTCGGCAGCAACGGTCTGCAGGGCTGGAGCATCGGCGGCACCGACGGCCAGGGCTATCCGCCCGTCGCCATCCAGTACAACGCCGCCGCCGCCTACCCGACCGGCGCCTTCGGCGAGGCGGTGCCCGTGGCGAATGCCGCGACCAACTCGCCCGACGCGGCCGGCGAGCGCGCGGCCTATTTCGTCACCGACTTCGCCACCAACCAGAGCCTGACGCAGAGCGTCTTCCTGGCCACTGGCCTCTATCAGATCGGCTTCAGCGCCTATGCCCCGCAGAACGGCTACAACAATGCGGGTGATGCCCGGTTCAAGGGGATGATCGCCGGCGTCACCCTCGCGGACTACTCGGTGAAGGGCGGGATGGCGCGGACCTGGCAGAGCTTCCAGGGCTCCACCACCATCATGGCGGCCGGCGTCTACACGATCGAGTTCGCCTTCAACACGAGCCTCTTCCCGTCGGCCGATGTGGTCATCGACCGCGTCTACATCATCCCGGGCAACCCGCCGGTCCCCGGCGTGCCGGAGCCGGCGAGCCTGGCGCTGCTCGGCGCCGGCCTGCTCGGCCTGGGCGCCGCCCGCCGCGCCCGGCGGGCCTGAGGCCTTCGGCCCGAGGATGCGGGCGGCGGCCAGCAGGACCGTCCGGAGGGACGAGCCCATGGCCCGCCGGCCGCCATCGCCCGCGGCGCTGCCCGATGCGGATGGCGGCCGCGGGTGACTGCCGACGCGCGCCGAACGCGATTGCCGGCGGCCACGGCCGCAGCGCCCTTCCGCAAGCGGCACCCGGCGGGGTCGCGGGCCGCGCGGGAAGCGCAGGCTGCTCCAGGCCCGCAGGCACCCGATGCGCCGACCCGGCGCAACCAGCCGGCCCCGGCAGACCGCCTTCCGCATGAGACGAGGCGCCCACCGGCTGAACGGCCGGCACGCGTCGAGCATCGCGGGGACGCCCCGGATGGCGGTGACCGGCGCCCGAGCCGTCGACTCCTCGGCCGACTCACGCTGACGCACCCTGCAGCCGATGCTGCATTGCCCTGGCCCGATGGCGATGGAACAGCATGACGCTCCCCGGCATCTGCGCCGATGTCGGACTCCGCCCTACACGCGGCCGATGAGCCCCGCGGCCAGCACGGCCAGCCGGTCGCCCAGCCCGCGCGGCGCCGGCACCCGGCGTCCGCCGGCGATGCGCCGCAGGTCCCGGCGCAGCAGGACCAGCGGCAGCGCC